>NZ_CP119566.1:262500-562500 GCF_029277445.1 Pararhizobium qamdonense
GCGCATCCAGCATATGGTGTCGCCGCTATTGGCCGTTCCGCATGCGGCTGCAGCCTTCGGTCTTGCCTTCCTTGCCGCCCCGTCCGGACTGGTCATGCGTCTCGTGTCCCCTGGTCTCACGGGCTATACCAGTCCGCCCGACTGGCTGGTGCCGCAGGACCCGCTGGGATTGACGATGATGGCGGGGCTGATCGTCAAGGAAATGCCGTTTCTGTTTCTGGTGACCTTGGCGGCGCTGCCGCAATTGCCGCTCCTTGAAGCGCGGCAGCTGTCGGCCGGCCTGGGCTATGGCCGCATTCGGGGTTTCCTGATCAGCACCTGGCCGCTTCTCTACGTCCAAATCCGGCTGCCGGTCTTTGCCGTGCTCGCCTATTCAAGCTCCGTCGTCGATGTGGCGATGATCCTCGGCCCGGCGTTGCCTGCCCCGCTTGCGGTGCGCATTACCGGATGGATGGCCGATAGTGACCTGCGCATGCGGTTCCTTGCATCGGCCGGTGCAGTTCTGCAGCTCCTGCTCACGGTTGCGGCCATGGTGGCATGGCTGGCAATGGAGCAAGCCGGTTCCTTCCTGCTGCGGCGCATGTCGCAATCCGGCGTTCGCCGGGCTGATGACCGCGTGTTGCGCGGGGTCGCGGCCACCATGATCGCTCTCTCGGCGGCGCTGGTTTTCCTGGGCCTTGCAGTGCTCTTTCTCTGGTCAATTGCCGGTCTCTGGCCGTTTCCGGCACTTTTGCCGGATAGTGCTACGCTTCAGTCCTGGATGCGTGCCCTGCCGCAGGCCACCGCTGTGATTGCAACGACGATCTCGCTCGCCAGCAGTTCGGCCGCCATTGCCATGCTCCTTGCCATTGGTCTGCTCTGGCAAGGCGGTCATCGCGACCGTCCTGTCCTTAAAGGCCGCGTGTTCAGCGTTGTCCTCTATCTGCCGCTGATCGTGCCGCAGCTCTGCTTCGTCTTTGGCCTGCAGATCCTCAACGTTGGACTTGGGGTCGACGCGTCCATGCCGCTCCTGGTTTTCGTGCACCTGATTTTCGTTTTGCCCTACGCCGTGCTGTCGCTATCGCCGCCCTGGCAGGCGCTCGACCGGCGTTACGACATGCTGGCGGCAGGGCTTGGCAAATCGCCGTGGCAGATCCTGATCCATATCCGCCTGCCGATGCTGACGCGGGCCTGCCTCACGGCTTTTGCCGTTGGGTTTGCAGTATCCGCCGGGCTCTACCTGCCCACGCTTTTGATCGGCGCCGGGCGCATCGTCACCATCACCACCGAGGCCGTTGCGCTGTCGTCCGGTGGCGACCGGCGTGCCATCGGCGTCTATGCGCTGTTGCAGACGCTCGTTCCCTTTGCAGGATTTCTGATTGCATCGCTGGTGCCGCACTTGCTATTCCGCGACCGGCGCGCGATGAGGATTTGAATGAAACCCGATATGACAGACGGACTGCATCTGGAGGCGATTTCCATCGCCCTGAACGGCCGGATGCTGCTCTCTTTGTCGGCGCATGTCCGGCCCGGCGAGATATTGACGGTTATGGGGCCGTCCGGCTCCGGCAAATCGGCGCTGCTTGCCGCTCTCGGCGGTTTTCTCGATCCGGCTTTTACCGCGAGCGGCCACATCCGTATCGATACCGACGACCTGACCGGTGTTGCGGCGGAAAAGCGCCGTTGCGGCATGCTGTTTCAGGATCCGCTGCTGTTTCCGCATCTCTCGGTCGGCGGCAACCTGCTGTTCGGATTGACGCCGTCCATTGTCCGGCGCGAGCAGCGGCGGCGCATGGTGGAGCAGGCATTGGCCGATGTGGAGCTTGAAGGCTTTTTCGATCGGGATCCGGCCACGCTGTCGGGCGGCCAGAAAGCCCGCGTGGCGCTGCAGCGGGTGATGCTGTCGGCGCCTCGGCTGCTTCTGCTCGACGAGCCCTTTTCCAAACTCGACAGTGGCCTGCGGCAGCAGACGCGCAATCTGATCTTTTCCCGCGCCAAATCCGCCCGGCTGCCGGTCGTTCTGGTCACCCATGACCAGGCGGATGCCGAAGCGGCAGGCGGCGAAATTCTTGTCATCGGCGAGGAGGCCGGCCGATGAGCGTGACGGCGATGAGCATGGCAGGGATCCTGCCCGACCTGCCCGTGCGGGCGATCCTGCCGCAGCTCGGCGAGGCTTTGAAGACGGCGCCCGCCGTCGTGCTTTCGGCGCCGCCAGGAGCGGGCAAGACAACGCTGGTGCCACTGTTTCTTCTCGATCAGCCCTGGCGTGGCGAGGGCAAGATCATTCTTTTGGAGCCGCGCCGGCTGGCGGCCCGCGCCGCTGCCGGGCGCATGGCAAGCCTGCTTGGCGAAAATATCGGCGATACCGTCGGCTATCGCATGCGGCTCGATAGCCGGATTTCGGCGAAGACCCGCATCGAGGTGGTCACCGAAGGGGTGTTTGCGCGGATGCTGCTCGACGATCCGGAATTGCCGGACGTGGCGGCGGTGCTGTTTGACGAGTTCCACGAGCGGTCGCTGGATGCGGATTTCGGATTGGCGCTGGCGCTCGATGTGCAGCAGGCGCTGCGCGACGACCTGAAGCTGATCGTCATGTCGGCGACGCTGGATGTCGATCGGGTGGCGCAGCTCTTGGGCGGGGCACCCGTCATCGAGAGCCAGGGGCGCAGTTTTCCGGTGGATGTGCGCTACCGCGAGCGGGCATCGACCGAGCGTGTCGAAGACGCCGTGACGCGGGCCATTGTCGAGGCGCATCGCGAGGAAGCGGGCTCGATCCTCGCTTTCCTGCCCGGACAGGCCGAAATCACCCGCACTGCCGAGCGGCTGGCGGGCCGGTTTGGCGCAGACACCATCATCACGCCGCTGTTCGGCAATCTCAGCCAGAAGGAGCAGGACGCGGCGATCCGCCCGGCAGCGGCGGGAACCCGCAAGATCGTGCTGGCCACCTCGATCGCCGAGACCTCCATCACCATCGATGGCGTGCGCATCATCATCGATAGCGGCCTGCAGCGGCTTCCGGCCTTCGAGGCATCGACGGGGATTACCCGGCTGGAAACCGTGCGGGTATCGCGCGCCTCCGCCGATCAGCGGGCGGGCCGCGCCGGGCGCACGGAGCCCGGGATCGCCATCCGTCTCTGGCATCAGGGTCAGACGGCAGCCCTGCCGGCATTCACGCCGCCGCAGATTCTTGCAAGCGACCTGTCGGGCCTTGTGCTTGATCTCGCCCATTGGGGGGTTACGGATCCTGCGGGCCTTGCCTTTCTCGATCCGCCGCCCGCAACCACATGGCAGGAGGCAAAGGCTCTGCTGGGTCAACTGGGCGCGCTCGATCCCAATGGTGCGCTGACCGCACGGGGAAAGCAGATCCGGCAGCTGGCTTTGCCGCCCAGGCTTGCCGCCATGGCGGTTTCGGCGGCAGAGGAGGGCCAGGCCTATGAAGCCTGCCTGCTGGCCGTGGTTTTGACCGAGCAGGGGCTGGGCGGAAACAGCATCGATCTGGAAGACCGGCTGCGCCGTTTCAAATCCGAGCGCGGCGACCGTGCAGACGCCTCGCGCGGGCTCGCCCGGCGGATGGCCAAGGGCCTGAGCGATGCCAAACAGACCAGCGATCCGGTTCAACCCGGCATTCTCCTGATGCAGGCCTTTCCGGACCGCATCGCCCTGCAACGCGGCGGACGCGGGCGCTTCGTGATGGCCAATGGCCGGGGAGCGGAACTGCCGGAAACCGAGCGGCTGGCGGGTGCCGCCATGCTTGTGATCGCCGACCTTACGGGCCGCGCCGGCGGGCAGCGTCTTCTGGCTGCGGCGGAAATGTCCCGTGCCGATGTAGAAGCGCATATGCCGCAGGCGATCGTCCAGGAGGACCAGACCTTTTTCGACCGGCCGAGCCGGCAGGTCCGGGCGCGGCGGGTGACGCGGCTGGGCGCCATCATTTTCGACGAAACGCCGCTCAGCAAGCCGAAGGGCGAGGCGGCGGCCCGGGCGCTTGCCGATGGCGTTCGCCAGCTGGGGCTTGCGGTCCTGCCCTTTTCCAGGGAAGCCGCGCAATTGCGCGACCGCATCGGCTTTCTCCATCGCACACTCGGCGAGCCCTGGCCCGATATGGCGGATGACAGCCTGCTGAAGCGGCTTGACAATTGGTTCGTGCCATTCCAGCGGGATACGCGCGGTATCGACGACATCAATGCAGGCAGCCTGTCGGAAGGGCTGCAATCGTTGGTGCCGCACGATGCCGCCCGCGATCTTGCAAAGCTGGCGCCGACGCATTTCGAAGCGCCGACCGGGCAGCGCCACCCAATCCGCTACGACGGCGACGAGCCGGTCCTGTCGATCCGGGTACAGGAGCTGTTCGGGCTGAAGACGCATCCGGCAATCGGCGGGGGCCGCTTGCCACTGCTTCTGGAACTGATTTCGCCCGGTCACAAGCCGATGCAGACGACGCGTGACCTGCCGGGCTTCTGGGCCGGGTCCTGGAAGGATGTCCGCGCCGATATGCGCGGCCGGTATCCGAAACATCCCTGGCCGGAAGACCCGGCAAACGCCATGCCGACGACACGGGCGAAACCGCGTGGTACATGAGGCTGGGGCCTCACAATGAGTGAGGCCGGCATGGCATTGACGACAGGATACCGGATGACAACCGCCGCACTCGACGGGGAAGACGCTACGACAAGCCGGGTTCTGCGCCTGCAGACGATCGTGCGGCTGCGCTGGCTGGCTGTCGGCGGACAATCGATCGCGGTGATGATCACCGCCTTCTGGCTGCAATTTCCGCTGCCGCTGATTGCCTGCTGCTCGTTGATTGCGCTGCTTGCCTGGGTGAATGCCTATCTCACCATCCGCTATCCGCCGACGCACCGGCTGCAGCCGCCGGCGGCCTTTGCATTGCTCGGCCTCGATCTTGCCCAGCTGACGGCGCTTCTGTTCATTACCGGCGGGCTTGCCAATCCGTTTGCGCCGCTGGTCTGCGTTCCCGTCATCATCTCGTCTGCCTCGCAGCCGAAATGGCATAGTATCGCGCTGGCACTCCTTGCCATTCTCGGCATTACCGGGCTCGCCTTCTCGCCCTTCCCCCTGCCCTGGTATCCCGGTGTCGTGCTTCTGGTGCCGACGGTTCTCACGGCCGGTATCTGGTTTGCCATTGTTTCGACCACCGCTTTTGCCGCCTTCTACACCTACCGTGTCTCGCTGGAGGCAAGCGAACTTTCCGAAGCTCTGACGGCGACGGAGCTGGTTCTGCAGCGGGAAAAGCATCTTTCACAACTCGACGGTCTTGCGGCTGCGGCCGCCCACGAGCTTGGTACGCCGCTTGCCACGATCAGTGTCGTTGCCAAGGAAATGGAGCGCGAACTCGGCAATGATCCGCGCTTTGGCGAAGACGTGCATCTGTTGCGCAGCCAGAGTGAGCGCTGCCGGGACATCCTGCGGCGGTTGACGACGCTGTCGTCGGAGAACGAAGCGCATATGCGCCACCTGCCGCTGTCGTCGCTGATCGAGGAGGTGATGGCGCCGCATCGCGAGTTCGGCATCCAGATCAATCTTGTCGAACGCGGCGACCGCGCCAAGGAGCCGGTCGGCAACCGCAATGCCGGCATTCTCTACGGGCTCGGCAATCTTTTGGAAAACGCGGTCGATTATGCCAAAAAGGAAGTGACCGTGACGGTCACCCATACGCCGGCGATCGTTTCGGTTGTCATCGAGGACGACGGCGACGGCTATGCGCCGGATATTCTCAGCCGCATCGGCGAGCCCTACGTGACGAAGCGCCAGAAGGATGACAGTGCCGGGGGTCTGGGCCTTGGATTGTTCATCGCCAAGACGCTGCTGGAGCGTTCGGGCGCCAAGCTGAGCTTCGAAAACGGTGGCCCGGACAAGCCCGGTGCCCGCGTCAGCGTCGAATGGCCGCGCATCCTGATGGACGCAAATCTGTCGAAATGACTTTACGGCGTTTTGAACCGGGAATATGCGAACTTACGTAGAGTGCATGAACCAAGAGACGGCACCGAGGATTGCGACATGACGGAAAAACTCCCCGAACAGGCCGGCGAAACGCCGACGGACGCCTCGCTGATCGGCACTGACACGTCCCTGTTGATCGTCGATGACGACGCGCCTTTCCTGCGCCGCCTGGCGCGCGCCATGGAAACCCGCGGCTTTGCCGTCGATATCGCCGAATCCGTTGCCGAAGGCATTGCCAAGGCGAAGACCCATCCGCCAAAATATGCGGTGGTGGACCTGAGGCTTGGCGACGGCAGCGGTCTCGACGTGATCGAGGCGATCCGCACGCGCCGCGACGACACACGCATCATCATGCTGACCGGTTATGGCAATATCGCCACCGCCGTCAACGCGGTGAAACTGGGCGCGGTCGATTACCTCGCCAAGCCTGCCGATGCCGACGATATCTTTGCCGCCCTCGTACAAAGGGCCGGCGAGCGCGCCGAACCACCGGAAAATCCGATGTCGGCCGACCGGGTTCGCTGGGAACATATCCAGCGCGTCTACGAAATGTGCGAGCGCAACGTGTCGGAGACCGCCCGCCGGCTCAACATGCATCGCCGCACGCTGCAGCGCATCCTGGCCAAGCGCGCGCCGAAGTAACGGTTACGCTCCGCTGTCGCCGTCCAGCGAGCCGGAAACGATATCGCGCATGTTCGGGCTGGTATCGCCGGCCCTGTCGGCCGACCATTCCGCCAGCATCAGGCGCTGGGCCGCGACCCGGGCAAAGTTCAGCGTGACGGATTTGCGCGTCGGCGCTGCAAGCCTGTGGTCCGGTGCATCGCGGATCATCTCCGCGTCATAGCCATCCGACAGAAGCAGCCCGCATTCCTGCGGAAAAATATCGAGCGGCACGCCGTTATGCGTGGCGAAATAGAGCCTGTCGGAATGCATCCGGTAGTCCGGCCATTTGCGGTCAACCCTGAAATCCTCGATCGAGGTCTTGATTTCGACGATCCAGATATCGCCCTTTGGCGAAATGGAGATCAGATCGGCACGCCTGCCGCTGGCAAGCGTCAGCTCCGGCAAGACGGCGTGACGCATTTCATGCAAGTACCGCTGCACGCCGCGGCGCACCATGAGTGCGCGCTGCGACTGCCGGCCGTCGATCAAAGGACTATCGTTGTGGATAGAGAGAATCGCCATGCATTAAACTCTGGCACAAGGCGGCTTTTGTTGCAAAAAAACACTCCGTGGAGTTTTCGGATCACCCAGCCGCAATGTTGCCCCGCATTCACTTGCTTTCGGGATGTTAATCGAAAATAAACCATAATCGCTGATGGTCAAAACGACCCAGATATTCTTAACTTCATTTTAAGAGACACCCATGCGCTTCCGCAATGCAGTTCTGCTGTGCAGCCTCGCGGCTACACTCGCCTTGGCCAGTTGCTCCACGGCGCCGATCTCTCCCATCGGCGAAAAAGTAGCGACAAATCAAATCTTCTCCGATGGATACGGCCCGGTCGAAGATCACGGCTACGCCCTTCCGGCGATCCCGATCAACAAGGTCAACGAGCGTTTTCACCGCCAGATCGTCGATTACGCCACAGCTGAAAAGCCCGGCACGATCATCGTGAACACGCCGAATCGCTTCCTCTATTTCGTTCTGCCCGGCGGCAAGGCCGTGCGTTATGGCATCGGCGTCGGCAAGGCCGGCTTTGCATGGGAAGGCCGCGCCTATGTTGCCTGGAAGCAGGAATGGCCGACATGGCATCCGCCGAAGGAAATGGCCGTGCGCAAGCCGGACGTTGCCCAATATGTCGAGAACGGCATGGGCCCTGGCCTGCGCAACCCGCTCGGCGCGCGCGCCATGTACCTGTTCAACGATGAGGGCAAGGACACGCTGTTCCGCATCCACGGTTCGCCGGAATGGGCCTCGATCGGCACCGCCGCTTCGTCCGGCTGCATCCGCATGATCAACCAGGATATCATCGACCTTTATGCCCGTGTCCGTCCGGGCAAGAACACCCACGTCATCGTTCAGCAGTAACGCTGATTTTAACGCCAGACGTCGTCAAATCCCCGGCTTGTCCGGGGATTTTTATTATGTGGACGAGGATCGCGCCTCCACGACACCATCTACATTAGAAATTACTGTATTTCTCGCCGGATGGTCGCGTTAGACATCGACAGACATAATCTTTAGTTTCTCAAATTTAATATCCATAAAATTTATAGAATTTATTTTCTTGGCCGTCGTCGCGATGCCGGGCATGTTGCCTTGCATTGCACTTCAAGCTGAGGAGAGAATGACATGACGGCAATCAAAGGCATGACTGTACTTGCAGCCGCCGCGCTCACGTCCGCAATGTTTGCGGGCTCGGTGCTTGCATCGGATGCACTGGTCGATTCCAAATGGGTGCAGGACAATTTAGAAAATCCGAAAGTGCGGATATTCGAGGTCAGCGTCGATACCGGTGTCTATGAACGCGGTCATATTCCCGGCGCTGCACATCTCAATTGGCACACGGACCTCGTCGATCCGCAAAAGCGCGACATTGCCAGCCGCGAGGCTTTCGAGAAAACCCTTCGGGATGCGGGCGTCGATAAGGACACGACGATCGTTCTCTATGGCGACAATAACAACTGGTTTGCCGCCTGGGGCGCATGGGTATTTGAGGTCTACGGTCTCGGCAATCAGGTGAAACTGCTCGACGGTGGCCGCAAGCTCTGGGAGGCACAAGGCCTGCCGCTGGATACGGCCTTACCGGATCATGCCGATTCGACGTTGACGCTTGCCGACCGCGACAACTCGGTGAGAGCGCGTTTCGTTGACGTGGTCGCCGTTGCGGAAGGCAGGAACGACGCCAAGCTCATCGATATTCGCTCAGCGGATGAATATGCCGGCAAGATATTTGCGCCCGAAGGCGTCAAGGAGCTTTCGGTCCGCGCGGGCCATATTCCAAGCGCCGTCAATGTTCCCTGGGGCAGGATCGTCAAGGAAGACGGCACCTTCAAATCCGAAGACGAGATCAAGGCGATCTATGCGGAAAAAGGCATTGATGGCTCAAAGCCCGTCATCACCTATTGCAGGATCGGCGAACGGTCGAGCCACACCTGGTTCGCGCTCAAGAAGATCCTCGGCTATGACGTCAGCAATTACGATGGGTCGTGGACGGAGTATGGGAATGCCGTCGGCGTTCCGGTGACCAATATTGCCGGAACGGTCTGGACCGGAAAATAGTGCTGTCTTCCAACATCAAGGAGCGGGTGGACGCGGTACAGGTCCGCCCGCACCTCGATGTCTGACCATCGGATCATCATGCCAATCCTTGCTTCCCGTAGCCTGTCGCTCCTGATCGTGGCGGCCCTCATCGCCTGGGGCATCTGGCTGGCGCAGGATGCCGCTGGGCGCGTCCTGTCGTTTTCGCTGCTCACCGGCAGTGCCTTCGGCATCGTGTTGCAGCGGGGCCGGTTCTGCTTTCTCTGCAACCTGCGCGACTTCGTGGAAAGGCGCGACGCGGCCGGGCTCGTCGCCATTCTGTCGGCGCTGGCGGCAGGCATCGTGCTCTATCAGGTCATATTGGGCGCCTGGGTTCCTGTACCGCAACCGGATCGCCTGCCGCCCGGCGCCCATATCGGGCCGGTCGGGCTGGTTCTGGCAGCGGCGGCCTTTGCGTTCGGGCTTGGAATGGCCATCTCCGGCTCCTGCCTGTCGGCGCATCTCTACCGGCTGGGCGAAGGCGCTTTCGGCTCAATCGTCGCACTTGCCGGTGCGGGTCTCGGATTTTTGCTTGGCTTTTCCACCTGGAATTTCCTCTACACTTCTACAGTCTTTAATGACCCGCCGCTCTGGCTTCCGGGCATTTTCGGCTACGCGGCCGCGTTGGGCATCAGCTTGTCGGCTTTGGGGCTCATTGCCTTTCTGGTGCTTCGCCGTGCGCAGCGCCCGGAAAACGGCCTATCCCCTCCCCAGCCTTTCGAGGCCATCTTCATCCGGCGCTGGCCACCCGTCATCACGGGCCTGCTTGTCGCCGTGATCGGCGCTATCGCCTATCTTCGCGTTGCCCCTCTCGGCGTGACCGCCGAACTCGGCAGCCTGGTGCGGACAGCCGGTCTTTCCGCAGGTCTTGTTCCGGAGACACTTGTGGGTCTGGATACGGTGCGCGGTTGTCTCAGCGCGGTGAAGACGGCTGTGCTGTCACCAAACGGGGTTTTCGTCATCGGGCTCGTCCTGGCGAGCCTCAGTTCTGCGCTTGCCAGCGGCCAGTTCAGACCATCCTGGCCAAACGCCGGTGGACTTGCTGCGCGCTTTGCCGGCGGTGTCCTGATGGGATGGGGAGCGATGACCGGGCTCGGCTGCACGGTCGGCGTCCTTTTATCCGGGATCCAGGCGGGCGCCGTTTCAGGATGGGTCTTTCTGATTTCCGCCACCGCCGGGGCGCTTGCAGGCCTCACTGGCCTGCGCCGTCTCGGCGCTTGAGCAGGGACGCCATGTCCGGACGCACAAGCACCGTCCGGACATATCAGAACGCGCTTTTTACGCGGCAGGTCAGGCCGCCTCGCTCGCCTTCAGCTCCAGGCGGCGGCGGTGGAGGACCGGTTCGGTATAGCCGTTTGGCTGCTCGCGGCCTTTCAGCACCAGTTCGAGCGCTGCCTGGAAGGCGATGGAGCCGTCGAAATTACCCGCCATCGGCGTATAGACCGCGTCGCCTGCATTCTGACCATCGACGACTGCTGCCATGCGCTGCATCGTTTCAACGATCTGTGCCTCACTGACCACCCCATGATGCAGCCAGTTGGCCATATGCTGGGCGGAGATGCGCAGCGTGGCGCGGTCTTCCATCAGGCCGACATTGTTGATGTCGGGCACCTTGGAGCAGCCGACGCCCTGGTCGATCCAGCGCACGACATAGCCGAGTATCCCTTGCGCATTGTTGTCCAGCTCGCGCTGGATTTCCTCTGCCGTCCAGTTCGGGCGCGAGGCGACCGGGACAGAGAGGATATCGCTTAGTTTTGCCCGCGCCCGGCTTTTCAGGTCGTTTTGAACGGCTGAGACATCGACCTTGTGATAATGGGTCGCGTGCAGCGTGGCCGCCGTTGGCGAGGGAACCCAGGCGGTGTTGGCGCCGGCCTTCGGATGGGCGATCTTCTGTTCCAGCATTGCCGCCATCAGGTCGGGCATGGCCCACATGCCCTTGCCGATCTGGGCATGGCCGGACAGGCCGCATTCCAGGCCGATGTCGACATTCCAGTTTTCATAGGCCGCAATCCAGGCGGCCTGTTTCATGTCGCCCTTGCGGATCATCGGACCCGCCTCCATCGACGTGTGCATCTCGTCGCCGGTACGATCGAGGAAACCCGTATTGATGAACACGACCCGTTCCTTGGCGGCGCGGATACATTCCTTGAGGTTGACCGTCGTGCGGCGCTCCTCATCCATGATGCCCATCTTTATCGTATTGTCAGCCATGCCGAGCGCCTTCTCAACGCGGCCGAAGATTTCGGATGCGAAGGCAACCTCTTCCGGACCATGCATCTTCGGCTTGACGACATACATCGAACCTTCGCGCGAATTCATCCGGCGGCCGTTCGGGCCGATGTCATAAAGCGCGATCAGGCCGGTGATCACAGCATCCATGATGCCTTCCGGGACCTCGTTGCCGTCGCGGTCGAGGATGGCCGGATTGGTCATCAGGTGACCGACATTGCGCACCAGCATCAGCGCGCGGCCCTTCAGCGAGATTTCGCCGCCTTCAGGCGCTTCAAAGTCCAGATCCGGATTAAGCTTGCGGGTGAAAGTCTTGCCGCCCTTGGAGACCTCTTCCTGCAGGTCGCCCCGCATCAGGCCAAGCCAGTTGCGATAGACGACGATCTTGTCTTCGGCATCGACGGCGGCAACGGAATCCTCGCAATCCATGATCGCAGTGATCGCCGATTCGAGAATGACATCGGAAATATGCGCGCCGTCATCCTTGCCCGTTGCCGTCGAGGCGTCGATGACAACATCGATATGCAGGTTGTTCTTCTTCAACAGAAGATGTGACGGCGCAGTCTTGTCACCCCGATAGCCGGCGAACTGGCTGGGATCGGCGAGCGTCACCGTGCCGGATGCGGTCGAGATCGACAGGGATGCGCCTTCAACGGCAAAGGCCGTGACGTCGCTCCAGCTGCCGGCCGACAGCGGCGCACTCGCATCGAGAAATCCACGCGCCCAGGCAATGACCTTCTGGCCGCGAACCGGATTGTAGCCCCTGCCCTTTTCGGCGCCGCCATCCTCGGCGATCGCGTCCGTGCCGTAGAGCGCATCATAAAGCGAACCCCAGCGGGCATTGGCGGCATTGAGCGCATACCGCGCGTTCATGACGGGAACGACGAGCTGGGGGCCGGCAATGGTAGCGATCTCGGGATCGACATTGTTGGTGGACACCGTGAAATCCGGGCCTTCCGGCAGGAGATAGCCGATTTCCTTCAGGAAACCTTCATAGGCGGCCATATCGACCGGAGCGCCATTCTTGCGATACCAGCCGTCGAGCTTTTCCTGCAGCGCATCGCGCTTGGCCAGCAGGTCGCGGTTCCTTGGAGCGAGGTCATGGACGATCTGCGAGAAGGCCGCAAAGAACCGGTCCACATCAACACCGGTGCCGGGCAACGCTTCCTCAACGAGGAATGCGTGCAGATCCGCATCGATTCCCAACCCATTCCTGTCAATCCGGCCCATCGGCAACTCCATGATTTAATGCTCTAATATGAGATGGCGCAGTCTCTCATGCTTTCATTCCCTGTCAATCCAGCAAGAATGCGAAGAATTATTTCCAAAACAGAACAAATCAATCATGCGCTATGCGTGGACGGCCGCTGGCGATGGCGGTGAACCTTGCCTCGACCAGCTTGCGGCTGCCCTCGATTTCCGGCGCGTCGATCTCTTCGCGCATCACCAGTACCGGCTCGTCGGCGCCGTTGGCACGCGCCGAGGCGAGTGCTGCAACCTGCGCCCGCTCGCGCGCGGCTGCGAAAGCCTGATCCTGATCGAGGAACCGGCTGCTCGGGCCGGCACCATTCACGATGAAGATACCCTCATCCGGCGCCGTGACAAAAACCGTGACGGAGGCGCGCACCTGGCCGACGATGGCGCCGACGGCATTGGCCACCCCGGCCTCGGCCGGGATCTGCGATTGCGCACCCAGCATCTCGGCGATTGCCGGATAATAAACCGGCGCGGACGCACCGAGACCGACCAGCGGCCGATCGAGCGACAGCGAAAAGGCGACAATGCCGGGTTCGCGCTTCAGCGCCCGGTCGACAGCCAGCGACACCGCCGGATCGATGGCTGCACCGTCTTCCGCAAGGCAGGAGGCGAGAATGACTTCGGCCGACTGGCGGGTGAGCCGGGCGACGATCATGTCCGAAAGCGCCTCGGCGGAGGCTGCAATCGGCTTGCCGGAGCCGTCCTTGACCCGTGCGGCCAACTCGGCGCCCAGCCTCGCGGCCGTAGCGTTCCACTGATCCTGGCGTCCGAGCACATGCATGGCATCCGACGGCGTGAGGCCGCAGATATGGACGAGACCGCGCGCCACCAGCCTATCCAGGGTCGCTTTCTGCAAGGTGCTGGTCAAAAGGCTTTCCAGCGCCACCGGCACGGCACCGATCCGCTCATACAGCGCCGTTTCCTGTGGCTGGAGGCCGCTTGCCAGATGATCGGGAAGTCCGGTTCGCACTGCCAGGCGGCCATCATGGCGGCCGACATGGGCGGTGCGCAACTGCCGCTCCAGCACGGAAATGACCGCTTCCTCATGCGCGACAGCGGCAAGGCTGAGCGGCAGGAACCGGCGTGGACCGAGATCGATCTTTGCTTGCAGCCCGCGATCGTTGATGCGGACCTCCGAATCGCCGCCGAGACCGAAAGTGCGCATCGCCACGGCCTCGACCATGGTTCGGAACCCGCCGACCACAGCGCCTTCGCCATCCAGACGCGGACGGCCCTGGTCGAGCACCGCCACATCCGTGGTGGTGCCGCCAATATCGGAGACGACGGCATTGTCGAGACCTGTCAGATGCCGCGCGCCGACCAGGCTTGCCGCCGGGCCGGACAGTATGGTTTCGATCGGCCGCAGCCGGGCTTCCGCCGCCGAGATCAGCGCGCCATCGCCGCGCACCACCATCATCGGCACATCAATGCCACGCGCCTTCAGAAAACCCTCGCAGGCGCCGATCAGGCGGTCGATCATCGAGACCAGGCGGGCATTGAGCAACGTTGTCAGCGCCCGGCGCGGACCGCCGAGCTTGGAAGACAGCTCGTGGCTGCAGGTGACCGGCAGATGCGAGACTTCGCGGATGCGGTCGCGTACTCGCTGTTCGTGAGCCGGATTACGCACGGCAAAATAGCCGGCAACGGCAAAGGACGCGACCTCTGTTGCAAGCTGCGGCAAGGCTTCGTCGAGCAGCGTCATATCCAGAAGCGTCTCGCCGCCATGCACATTATGGCCGCCAGGCAGGAAGATCACCGGATCGGTTCCCAGCGCCTCCTGCAGACCGTCACGCTTCAGATCATCCGGTCCAAAACCGATCATCACGAGGCCCGCGCGCCCGCCCTGGCCTTCGACCAGCGCATTGGTAGCCAGCGTCGTCGACAGCGACACCAGGCCGATGGCCGATGCTGATGCTTTGGCCTGTTTCAGCACGGCTTCGACCGCGCCGGCAATGCCGACCGAGAGATCGTGACGCGTGGTCAGCGCCTTTGCCTTGGCCACGACGCCGTGGGTCTCGCTGAAAAGCACCGCGTCGGTATAGGTTCCACCGGTATCGATACCGAGGAGAAGATGGTCAGTCACGAGAGCGTCCATTCGGGCAGGACCGGAAACCCGGCTTCAAAGGATATCAACGAGGTGATATGACATCTTGCAGCGAAAGGCTATCGCTTCGCCGACAGGGACGGCGAGGCTGCGCGACAGAGCGGAAATAAGGATGATGGCATGACCGGCTTCTCACGCACGCTCTTCCACGTCCTCGCGATTGCAGGCGTTGCATGCCTCTCACTGCCCGTCCTTGCGCAAGATACCGACGACGAGGAGTACAAGCCGGTGCTTCCGGACGTCGGCATCTACAAGGCGATGCTCGATGCCAACAAGCAGACCGGGTGGATCCAGTTCCGCAATTACGACGACAAGCAGCTGATCTATTTCACGGCGCTGCAGACCATGCATTGCCGCCTCTCGGAAATCCGCTATTCGATCAATTCCGACGCGCTCGACAAGCGCTTTCCGCTGGGCACCTGCAATCCGCAGATCCCCTTCAACCTGCCGGACAGCGACACCAACGAGTATATCTATATTTCTCTGCAGGCCGGCGAGGCAAAGACGCTCGCCATCCAGGCCGTCTGGGACGATGGCGCCGGCAGCGAGATCGTCGTCTACAAGCCCTGCGAGGGCGTTGGGGACGCGACCTGCGCCGCAATCAAAACGATCAAGCGACCGAAGAAGCAGATGCAGGAACCGGTGGCGACGGATTCGCCGATCCGCGCCGTGCAATCGGAAACACCGGGAAAAACGTTTGTGGCGCCGCCAGCCTCATCGGCAGCCCGCCCCTAGATCGCAAGGCGGCCGCTCGCAGCGGCGCATTCGGCAAGTCGCTAAAGCAGAGCCTTGAGTTCTGCGAGCTTGTCGTTGACCAGCCAGCCGTAATAATTTTCCTCCGGCCAATGCACATCGCCACCCTTGTTTCTCGCGGCCAAGGCGGCGGCGCGCTGATCGGGGTTGCCGACATTGTAAAGCGTCGAGGTAACGCCGGGATTATCGGAAATATCCATACCGGCGATCGACTTGTAGGCGTCGATCGAGTGGCGGATCGAGGCGGCCATATAGGCGAGCGACTGGTCTGGATCCATGATGGCCTTGTAGACGCCAGCGGCATCGTTTTCGTCCAACCGTTCAAAACCGGAGACACGCGACACCATATCGGTCAGCATCAGGGCCGTCAGCGGGTTGATCTGGCCAAGGCCAAAAGTCTGGCCAGCAAAGAAGGGCTGAAAGAACACCGCGCTGAAGCGATTGTTCGGATAGGCGGTGCCGCCGACCCTATTGCCGCGAAACTGGTTGTCCCAGACGCTCTCGCGGCAGCTCCACAGCGCATAGGAGCTCTTCTTGCTCTGACATTTGGAAAATTCCGGACGCGCCACGAACTGCGCCACCGTTTCGCCCTCATAACCGAAGCGGAAACTGTCGCCGGCATAGGCGGCGGCCTTGACGTAATAGGACTGCAGCCGGTCATAGGCATCAACGTTATATGTATGCTCGCCGACGATGGCGCCGATCATGTGGATCGGATCGATGCCATAGGCGCGCGCTGTCGATTTGATCTTGCTCATCAGCTTGCCGTCATTGGCAAGCAGATTGTGGACCTTCTCGTATTTGGCATCAAACGAGGTTCTGCCGGCCTTGGTGCGGCGCACGGATGCGCCGGGAACACCCGGCTGCTCCTGATACCGGTTGCCTTCCGGGACCACACGAATGCCGTCCGCAAGGGCCGGGCCGGTAACGGCCATGATAGCCGCGACGAGAAGCATCTGAAGAATGGGGCGCACGCTGTGTTTCCTGTGAACCTGTCTGAACGTTCCTGACGTGCCGGGACGCATGCGGCAAAATCGTGTCGGAATCATGCCCGGCACGGACAAGGTTTATCGCGTGCGGGTAATGCAAACAAGCCGGGCATCGGTTTGCGGATGCATCACCCCCATCCTTCGTCATCCCCGGGCTTGACCCGAGGACCTCTTTCCGCAGCCCATTTGATGGAATTTCAGTTTTCGACAACGGGCCATCCGGCTCCATCGCAGATCCTCGGGTCAAGCCCGAGGATGACGGAGGGTGGGATAGAGCCAAGCAACCGCTTTTTGCGCTTCCCGGCGGCCTGACAGAAGCAGTCAATAGACAGTTTCTACAGGTTTGCGCGCGCCTTACAGAATGTAGCGCGACAAATCCGTATTGGCGGCGAGATCGCCGACATGCTTCTGCACATAGTCCGCATCGATCGTCAGTGCCTCGCCAGACTTGTCCGGAGCCGCATAGGAGATCTCATCGAGGACCCGTTCCATCACCGTCTGCAGACGGCGCGCGCCGATATTTTCGACGCTGGTATTGAGCTTGACCGCGACATCGGCCAGCGCATCCAGTGCGTCTTCGGTGAAATCCAGATTGACACCTTCGGTTTCCAGAAGCGCCTTGTACTGGCGGATCAGGCTGACTTCGGTTTCCGTCAGAATGCGGCGGAAGTCTTCCTTGGTCAGCGCCTTCAGCTCGACGCGGATCGGCAGGCGGCCCTGCAGTTCCGGCAGGAGATCAGACGGCTTGGAGACATGGAAGGCGCCAGATGCGATGAACAGGATATGGTCGGTCTTCACAGGCCCATATTTGGTCGCGACCGTCGTACCTTCGACGAGCGGCAAAAGATCGCGCTGCACGCCTTCACGGGAAACGCCGGCACCCATGCCGCCATCGCGGGCGGCGATCTTGTCAATCTCGTCGAGGAAGACGATGCCGTCATTTTCCGCCGAACGCACGGCTTCGCGCTGGATCTCCTCATTGTCGAGCAGCTTGTCGGATTCGTCGTTGATCAGGATGCCATAGCTCTCCTTGACCGTGGTGCGGACTTTTTTGGTGCGCTGGCCCATGGCCTTGCCGAACATTTCCGACAGGTTCAAAACGCCGATATTGGCCCCGGGCATGCCGGGGATTTCGAAGCCGCCGCCGGGCGTTGCCGTATCGGCGATCTCGATATCGATTTCCTTGTCATCGAGCTCGTTGGCCCGCAGCTTCTTGCGGAAACTGTCCCGGGTGGCGGGTGAGGAGGTCGCGCCGACCAGGGCATCGAGCACGCGCTCTTCGGCGTTCAGATGCGCCTTGGCCTTGACATCGGCGCGCTTCTTTTCGCGCACCAAGCCAATCCCGACCTCGACGAGATCGCGGATGATCTGCTCGACATCGCGGCCGACATAGCCAACCTCGGTGAATTTCGTCGCTTCGACCTTGATGAAAGGGGCTCCGGCGAGTTTGGCCAGACGGCGGGAAATCTCCGTCTTGCCGACGCCGGTCGGTCCGATCATCAGGATGTTCTTCGGCATCACTTCGTCGCGCAGCTCATCGGAGAGCTGCTGGCGGCGCCAGCGGTTGCGCAAGGCGATGGCAACGGCGCGCTTGGCGTCGTGCTGGCCAATGATGAACCGGTCGAGCTCCGACACGATTTCGCGGGGTGAAAATGTGGTCATGGCAAATCCGTTTCTTCAGATTTTGTCCAGCACCATGACATGGGCAGGACCGTAAATGGAATGGCGTGTCTCAAGGAAACGGAAGCCCGCTTTCCCGTAGGCACGAATGGCTTGCGCATTCTGCGGATCGGGATCGATCACGATGCGCGATGCGCCGCTAGCAAACAGGTCGGCGCAGAACTGGCGGATGATTGCGCTGCCATGACCCTTTCCGGTCAGATCAGGCTCGCCGATCGAAATATCGATGCCGAGCGTGCCCGGCGGCTGGTCCTGATAGGGATGCTCAGGCTCCAGATGCGGATCATAGCTCTGCAAATAGGCGACCGGCACACCGTCCAGCTCGACGATCAACGGGCGCGTTTCCGCGCTGGTCATTGCAGCTTCGATGCCTTGAAGCTCTTCGTCCGGATCGCCCCACCATTTCGCGACATGCGGCTCGGCGAGCCAGCGGCGAAGCAGCGGGAAATCCTCCCGGCGCACGTCGCGGAAATGATAGCGCGGATCACGCGGCATCGAGCTTTTCGACCACGACATTGCCATTGGTGTAGACGCAGATATCGCTGGCGATCTCCATTGCCCGGCGGGCGATCTCTTCGGCCGACTTGTCGGTATCCATCAATGCCCGCGCGGCGGCAAAGGCGTAATTGCCGCCCGAGCCGATCGCGATCGTGCCGTGTTCGGGTTCAAGCACATCGCCATTGCCGGTGATGGCCAGTGTGATCGACTTGTCGGCCACCAGCATCATCGCTTCCAGATTGCGCAGATATTTGTTGGTGCGCCAATCCTTGGCCAGCTCGACGGCGGCGCGCATCAGCTGGTCGGGATATTGTTCGAGCTTGGATTCGAGCCGCTCCAGAAGCGTGAAGGCGTCGGCGGTCGCGCCGGCAAAACCGGCGATGACGTCGCCCTTGCCAAGGCGGCGGACCTTGCGCGCATTACCCTTCATCACGGTCTGGCCGAGGCTCACCTGGCCATCTCCGGCCATCACCACCTGTCCGCCCTTCCGGACGGTAATAATCGTTGTCATGAAACCACCCTGCCCGGTTTCCGGGCCTTTCGAAGAGCCGCACACCGGCCCTGTTGAAACCTATGTAAGAGCGCTTTTGCCGATTGCAAATAGCCCGCCATCGCATGCTCCGGCGTTTGGAACTCCGGCCTGTTTCGCGCCTGCGAGAATCATGGCGGCAGTTCTGGATATTTCGCCCACCGCCTGATAAGGAGCGGCTCTATTACATTCGGGAGAACCTGATGGCCGACAAGCAAGTGAGCCGCACCGGAAGCGTTTCGCGCAAGACCAACGAAACCTCGGTGACCGTGTCCGTCAATATCGACGGCACCGGCACGTCGCGGATTGCGACCGGCGTCGGCTTTTTCGACCATATGCTGGAGCAGCTTTCGCGCCATTCGCTGATCGACATGGATATCGTGGCAGACGGCGACCGCCATGTGGACGATCATCACACCGTCGAGGATACCGGCATCGCCATCGGCCAGGCACTTTCCAAGGCGCTCGGCGACCGGCGCGGCATCACCCGCTATGCCTCGCTCGATCTTGCCATGGACGAAACGATGACCCGCGCTGCCGTTGATGTTTCCGGCCGGCCGTTCCTCGTCTGGAACGTCGATTTCTCCGCCCCCAAGATCGGCACATTCGACACGGAGCTGGTGCGCGAGTTCTTCCAGGCCTTGGCCCAGCATGGCGGCATCACGCTGCATGTGCAGAATATCTACGGCGCCAACAACCATCATATCTCCGAAACCTGCTTCAAGGCCGTTGCCCGCGTGCTGCGCACGGCAACAGAGATCGATCCGCGCCAGGCAGGCCGTGTTCCTTCCACCAAGGGAACGCTGGTCTGATCCGGCCCATAGTGAAAGTTGGCTGATATGGCCTCCTATCTGGTTCTGACGTCTCCCGGCGCTCCAAAGAGCGATGACAAAGCGCGCTTCATCGCCGACAGGTTTTCCTGGATCGCCTTCGTCTTTCCGGCATTCTGGCTGCTGTTCCAGCGCCAATGGGTGGCTGGTATCGCTGTTGCCCTCCTGCAGGGGCTCATAGCCTTTGCGACGCCCGAGTCAAGCGCGGCCGGTTTCCTGATCGAGCTGGCTTTGCGCCTTCTTGTCGCGCTCGAAGGTCCAGCCTTCGTTGCCAGCCGCCTGCAGGCAAGGGGCTGGACGATGCAGGCGATCGTCACCGCCGACGATCTGGTAACAGCCGAAATGATCTACAATCACGAGGCGGCTGAAACCACGCCTGTCGCAGCTGAAACGGCGTGGCAACCGCCGGTGCTGCCGGTGGCCGTTGCAAAGCCCGCCGATGGCCGGGCCGCTGTCGGCCTGTTTGAACATTATGGAGAACGCTGATGCGCGTTGCGATCATCGATTACGGATCTGGCAATCTGCGCTCGGCCACCAAGGCATTTGAGCGGGCAGTGCGCGAAGCCGGGATCACGGCTGATATCGAACTCACCGACAAGGCCGACCGCGTTGCCAGCGCCGACCGGATCGTCCTTCCCGGCGTCGGCGCCTATGCCGATTGCCGCCGCGGGCTCGATGCCGTCGATGGCATGCGCGAGGCGCTGAACGAGGCCGTGGAGATTTCCGGCCGCCCGTTTCTCGGCATCTGTGTCGGCATGCAGCTGATGTCATCGCGCGGGCTTGAAAAGACCACCACGGAAGGATTTGGCTGGATCAAGGGCGACGTCGTCAAGATGGAGCCTTCCGATCCCACACTGAAGATCCCGCAGATCGGCTGGAACACGCTGACGCTGAACAAGCCGCATCCACTGTTTGAGGGGATCAGGACGGGTACCGACGGGTTGCATGCCTATTTCGTCCATTCCTACCATCTCGCCGTCGAAAATCCGGACGACCTGATTGCCACCACCGCTTATGGCGGCCCGGTGACGGCATTTGTTGCACGCGGCAACAAGGCCGGCGCTCAGTTCCATCCGGAAAAAAGCCAGACGCTCGGCCTCGCCCTCATCTCGAATTTTCTGCGCTGGAAACCCTGACATGATCCTTTTTCCCGCCATCGACCTCAAAGACGGCCAGTGTGTTCGCCTCAAGCTCGGCGACATGGAGCAGGCAACCGTCTACAATGCCGATCCCGGCGGGCAGGCCAAGGCCTTCGAGGACCAAGGGTTCGAATGGCTGCATGTGGTCGATCTCAACGGCGCCTTTGCCGGCGAAACCGTCAACGGGGCTGCGGTCGATGCGATCCTGCAATCGACGAAGAACCCGGTGCAGCTGGGCGGCGGCATCCGCACGCTCGATCATATTGAAAACTGGCTGTCGCGCGGCCTTGCCCGCGTCATTCTCGGCACCGTCGCCGTGCGCTATCCGGCGCTGGTGATCGAGGCCTGCAAAACGTTTCCCGGCAAGGTCGCCGTCGGCATCGATGCCAAGGGCGGTAAGGTGGCTGTCGAGGGCTGGGCGGAGGCTTCCGAACTCGGCGTCATCGAACTGGCACGCAAATTCGAAGGCGCCGGCGTTTCCGCGATCATCTATACCGATATCGACCGCGACGGCATCTTGACCGGTATCAACTGGGATTCGACACTGGAACTGGCGGATGCCGTTTCCATCCCGGTCATCGCTTCGGGCGGCCTCGCCTCGATGGACGATATCCGCCGCATGGTGCAACCGAACGCCGCCAAACTCGAAGGCGCAATTTCCGGCCGAGCGCTCTATGACGGCCGCATCGATCCGGCGGAAGCGCTGGCGCTGATCCGTAACGCCAAAGGACAAGCGGCATGACCCTCAAAGCCCGCGTTATCCCCTGCCTCGACGTCAAGGACGGCCGTGTCGTCAAGGGTGTCAGTTTCCTCGATCTGATCGATGCTGGTGACCCCGTCGAATCGGCCAAGGCCTATGATGCGGCCGGTGCCGATGAACTCTGTTTCCTCGATATCACTGCGTCTTCGGACAATCGTGACACGATCTTCGACGTCGTTGCCCGCACGGCCGATCATTGCTTCATGCCGCTGACCGTTGGCGGCGGCGTGCGCAGTGTGGCCGATATCCGCAAGCTTCTCCTGGCTGGTGCCGACAAGGTGTCGATCAATTCAGCTGCCGTCAGCAATCCGGACTTCGTTGCCGAAGCGGCCGACAAGTTCGGCAACCAGTGCATCGTCGTCTCGATCGATTCCAAGAAAGTGTCGCAAGCCGGCGAGGAGGACCGCTGGGAGATCTTCACCCATGGCGGCCGCCAGGCAACCGGTATTGATGCCGTCACCTTTGCTGAAAAGATGGTGAAGCTCGGCGCCGGCGAGCTGCTGCTCACCTCGATGGACCGCGACGGCTCGAAGGCGGGCTACGATATCGCGCTCACACGCACGATTGCCGACCGTGTGTCCGTCCCGGTCATCGCGTCCGGCGGCGTCGGCACGCTCGATCATATGGTCGAGGGTATTCGCGACGGCCATGCGACGGCGGTGCTGGCGGCCTCGATCTTCCATTTCGGCACCTATAGTATCGGCGAAACCAAGCGCTATATGGCAGAGCATGGCATTGCCATGCGGCTCGATTGAGCCTCAGGATAGAAGACAGATGAGCAATTTCAGCCTTTCCGATCTCGAAGCGATCGTTGCCTTGCGGGCCAAGGCTTCGCCGGACGAATCCTGGACAGCCAAACTGGTGGCCCATGGGCAGGCGAAGGCGGCCAAGAAGCTGGGCGAGGAAGCGGTGGAAACCGTGATTGCCGCCATTAGCAACGACCGCGCCAACCTGGTCGCGGAGAGCGCCGATCTGATTTATCATCTTATGGTCGTATTGAAAATTGCTGACATTCCATTGCAGGATGTGATGAACGAACTTGAGCGGCGGACAAGCCAGTCAGGGCTCCAGGAAAAGGCAAGCCGGTAGACACGTCATGACAATCGTCGCCAAAGAGATCGCGCCGGCCGATATTCCGGATCATTTCGACAACAAGGACTATTCGCCCTACCGGTTCTTTTCCGCCGAGGAATGGTCGCATTTCCGGGCCGATACGCCGCTGACGTTGTCGGCCGACGAGGTCCAGCGGCTGCGGTCGCTGAACGACCCGATCGATCTGAGCGAGGTCCGGCGCATCTACCTGTCGCTGTCGCGTCTCCTGTCCACCCATGTGGAATCCTCGCAACGGCTGTTTGCCCAGCGCCAGCAGTTTCTCAGCATGTCGAACGACGCCAAGACGCCGTTCGTCATCGGCATTGCCGGTTCCGTGGCGGTTGGCAAATCCACCACGGCGCGTATTCTGGCCGAGCTCCTGTCACGCTGGCCATCGAGCCCGAAGGTCGATCTGGTGACCACAGACGGCTTCCTCTATCCCAACGCGACATTGCTGCGGGACAATATGATGGACCGCAAGGGCTTTCCGGAAAGCTACGATATTGGTGCGCTGTTGCGCTTCCTGTCGGCGATCAAGGCTGGGCAGCCGAATGTCCAGGCGCCAACCTATTCGCACCTGACCTATGATGTGCTGCCCGACCAGTTCCAGGTCGTGGACCGGCCGGATATTCTGATTTTTGAGGGCATCAACGTCCTGCAGTCGCGCCATTTGCCGGCCGATGGCAAGATCGTGCCGATGGTCTCGGATTTCTTCGATTTCTCGATCTATATCGATGCCGAGGAAAGCCTGATCCACACCTGGTATGTCAACCGCTTCATGCGCCTGCGCCAGACGGCCTTCCGCAATCCGGAATCCTTCTTCAAGCGCTATGCGCAGGTGAGCGAGGACGAAGCGCTGGCGATCGCCGAAGGGCTTTGGCAGAACATCAACCTGAAGAACCTGCGCCAGAACATCCTGCCGACGCGGCCGCGCGCCGACCTGATCCTGCAAAAAGGCCCCAACCACCTCACCGAGACGGTGGCGCTGCGCAAGCTCTAACGCTTTAAAGCGTGACACGGCGGAGCGTCAGGTTGATCCGGCCGCCCTTCTTCAACAGCGTCGATGTGTTCGGGTAGATCTTGTCGACGCCATGAAAGGCGAGCCGCCCCTCGCCGCCGAGAACGACGATATCGCCGCTCGACAGCTTGAACGACAGCGTTCCGCCGCTGCGCTCGGTATTGCCGACGCGAAACAGGCAGCTATCCCCAAGCGAAATCGATACGACGGGCGTTTCCAGGTCTTTTTCGTCACGATCCTGGTGCAGGCCCATACGGGCGTCGTCAGCATAGAAATTGACGAGGCAGGCCTCGGGTTCCTTGGAGGTTCCAGAGACGGTGCGCCAGATGTCCAAAAGCGCATCGGGTATTACCGGCCAGGGCTTGCCGGTGACGGGATGCAGCGGCTGATAGCGATAGCCGCGCTCTTTGTCCGTTACCCAGCCGAGAGACCCGCAATTGGTCATCCGCACGGACATCGGCTTGCCGGTGCGCGGCATCACCGGCACGTAGAGCGGGGCATCGGCAACGATCGCGCGGATGTTTTCGACGAGGGCCTCCTGGCGCGGCCGGTCGAGAAAACCGGGAATATGCCGGATACCCTTTGGCAGAACCTGCATCGGAAAGCCTATTCCAGCCCGAGCAAAGCAGCCGGGACGCCATAGCGTTGCTGCCAATCGGCATAGCCGACATCCGTCGGCCCGACCATATGATCGATCAGGTTCCACCGGCCGGCCTGAAAGCCCATCAGGCCATAGACCGTAAGCCCATCCATCATATCGCTTTCACCGGCAAAGCCGGTCTCCTCGGGATCGATCGCGCCGCCACCCGGCCGTTGCGGCTCGACCTGAACGAAGGCCCAATTGGGCGTCACCCGGATGGTGGTGACGACGAATTCGACGGGTCCGCGCATCTCTGCCTCGACGGCGGGGCGCAAGGTATCCATGATGGCCGCCCGCTCCGCCGAGCCCTTGGCGGGCTCGCGGAACGTCAGGGCCAGCGCAGGCCCGCTGATTGCCATCATCATGACGGCAACGGCAATCGACAAAACTGCGCCGGCTGTTTTCATGATCAGGCCTGATCGAGAGCCGGAATACGCAGGACCTGGCCGGGATAGATCTTATCCGGATGGGTCAGCATCGGCTTGTTGGCTTCGAAGATGACGGTGTTCTTCGCGCCCTTGCCCTTGCCATACTGCGCTTCGGCGATCTTCCAGAGGTTGTCGCCCTTTTTCACCGTGTAAAAGACCGGGTCCTTGGCTGCTGCGGGGGTGGCTGCGCCATCGGCCACCTTCAGGTCGGCCGCTTCTACCTTTGAAATCCCGAGCGTATTGCCCACCGCAACGACGGCCTTTTCAAAGGCGGACTGGTCCTTCACCACGCCCTTGAGCACGATCTTGTCGCCCTCGACCGCCACATCGACCTTGTCGGTGCCGAGATCGTGGGACGCCAGCTCCTTCTTCACCGCTTCGACATCCGGCGCATCGTCATCGCCGCCGATGCCGAGCTTCTTGCCGGCATTCTTGATAAAGCTGAACAGACCCATGGCGCATCTCCTTTTGCGGGTTTCTTCAACCCCAACAGAGTGCAGTGATGCGGAAAAAACAAGGCCCGGATGAAAATTGCGGCGATCAATCGTTTTCCGGACGGCCGCGCATCTTCTTGACTTCGCCGCGTCCGGTCTTTTCCTTCAGGCGGCGTTCGATCGATCCCTTGGTCGGTTTGGTCTTGCGTCGCGGCGGCGGCGGCGGTTCGGCAGCCTTAAGTATCAGCTCCTTTAGCCGCTCGCGCGCATCCTCGCGGTTGCGCTCCTGGCTGCGAAACCGGCTCGCCTCGATCATCAGCACGCCATCCTTGGAGACCTTGCGGCCGGCCAGCTTGATGGCATTATCGCGCACCCGCTCCGGCAGGGCTGGCGAGGCGGCGAGGCCATAGAACAGCTGCACCGCCGTCGAGACCTTGTTGACATTCTGGCCGCCGGGGCCGCCGGCCAGCACGAATTGCTCCGTCAGCTCCCAGCCGGCGATGACAATGCGGTCGTTGATGTAGAGCGGATCGCTGGCCATGGTGTTTCATCCTTCCATCGCTCTATCTCACAGGATGGCGGACTTGAAAACGCGCGAACAGGACAGCCACGCAAAAACCCGGCACTTTCGCGCCGGGTTTCACGTGAATCATGGTCTGCAACCCTCTGAGGGGGCTTGCTTATTCGGCTGCGAGCTTCACGCCCGGCGCCGCATCGAGCACGCTGCCATCGACATGGCTCTCGAACTTGGCGAAGTTCGCGACGAACATATCGACGAGCTTGCGGGCCTGCGCGTCATAGGCGACGGCGTCGCTCCAAGTCGAGCGCGGATCGAGGATGCTGCTATCGACACCCGGGACCGCAACCGGCACGGCAAAGCCGAAATTGCTGTCGGTGCGGAAATCGGCAGAAGCGAGCGACCCGTCGAGGGCCGCCGCAAGCAGCGCACGCGTCGCCTTGATCGGCATGCGGCTTCCAACACCGAAGGCGCCGCCGGTCCAGCCGGTATTGACCAGCCAGCAATTGGCGCCGTGCTCGGCAATCAGCGCCTTCAACAGATTGCCGTATTCCGATGGATGACGCGGCATGAAGGGGGCGCCAAAGCAGGTCGAGAAGGTTGCTTCCGGCTCGGTCACGCCTTTTTCGGTGCCGGCGACCTTGGCGGTGTAGCCGGAAAGGAAGTGATACATGGCCTGATCGGGTGTCAGGCGGGCGATCGGCGGCATGACGCCGAATGCATCAGCGGTCAGCATGATGATCGTGCCTGGATGTCCGGCCGTTCCAGACTTGCTGGCATTCGGGATGAAATCCAGCGGATAGGCGCAACGGGTATTCTCAGTCAGCGAGCCGTCGTTGAAATCCGGCTTGCGGTTTTCATCGAGCACGACATTTTCGAGCACTGTGCCGAAGCGGCGGGTGGTCGCGAAGATTTCCGGTTCGGCTTCCGCCGACAGGCGGATGGTCTTGGCATAGCAGCCGCCTTCGAAATTGAAGATGCCATGTTCGCCCCAGCCATGCTCGTCGTCGCCGATCAGCGTGCGCTTGGGATCGGCCGACAGCGTCGTCTTGCCAGTGCCGGACAGGCCGAAGAAGACGGCTGCGTCACCGTTGGGGCCGACATTGGCGGAGCAATGCATCGGCATGACGCGCTTGGCCGGCAGCAGATAGTTGAGCATGGTGAAGACGGCCTTCTTCATCTCGCCGGCATAGGACGTGCCCCCGATCAGAATGATGCCCTTGGAGAAGTTGCAGGCGATCACCGTTTCGGTGCGCGAGCCATGGCGGGCAGGATCGGCCTTGAAGTCCGGCAGATCGATGATCGTCAGCTTCGGCGTGAAGGCGGCGAGCTCTGCTTTTTCCGGGCGGATCAGGAGATTGCGGATGAACAGGGAGTGCCAGGCAAATTCCGTGATGACGCGGGTCGCAAGCGCGTTTTCCGCATCGGCGCCGCCGATCAGGTCCTGCGCATAGAGCGACTTGCCCTTGGCATGGTCGAGCATGTCCTGATGCAGCACGGCGAAATGCTCCGGCGACATCGCATTGTTATTGTCCCACCAGATTTCATCGGCGGTCGTGTCATCGCGAACGACGAACTTGTCCTTCGGCGAGCGGCCGGTGTGCTGGCCGGTCAAGGCGCGCACGGCACCGTCGGCGGTCAGCTGCGCTTCGCCGCGGCGCAGGATTTCCTCATAGAGTTCAGCGGTGCCAAAGTTGTACCGAACCATGTCCAGGTTGGTGAAACCGATTGATTCCAGCCCAAGGGATGGGTTGCGAATGCCGAGTTCCTGCATGGTCCAGCTTTCCTCCGTGGTTTGCCGACAGAACGTTTGAGATGCGGGACCATAGAAGGAGAACGGAGAAAAGACAAGATTGCTGTCGTAAAAAATACAATGATATCAGTATATTAATCGATTTAAAAGAAAATATCGCTTTTTTAATCGGTTGAAATGAAGCTTTTCGAGTGCCGATTTTTGGCCGGAAACACCCGCTTGGCGTCATGCACGTTGCTTTTGCATTTTACTTCGCCACAATTTGTTCCACCTTTATACTCATGAAACGCCTCTGACCGCAGCAGAGCCCCGGAAAACCGGGCCGGCCTCGGAGGCGCAGCGAAATGGTGGAGCCCTATACGATGCAGACGATCGCACTTGTCGATGACGACCGGAATATCCTGACTTCAGTGTCGATTGCGCTGGAGGCGGAAGGCTACAAGGTCGAAACCTATACCGACGGTGCCTCGGCTCTCGACGGTCTTTTGGCGCGGCCGCCGCAGCTCGCAATCTTCGATATCAAGATGCCGCGCATGGACGGCATGGAGCTTCTGCGCCGCCTGCGGCAGAAATCCGATATCCCGGTGATCTTCCTTACCTCCAAGGATGAAGAGATCGACGAACTGTTCGGCTTGAAGATGGGTGCCGACGATTTCATCACCAAGCCTTTCTCGCAGCGCCTTCTGGTGGAGCGCGTCAAGGCGATCCTGCGCCGCTCGGCCAATCGCGAGGCAGCCGCCGCTGCAAGCACCGGTGCTGGCGCCGCCAGAAGTGCCGCCGATATCCAGGCCCGCTCGCTGGAGCGCGGCCAGCTGTCGATGGACCAGGAGCGCCACACCTGCACCTGGAAGAACGAGCCGGTGACGCTGACAGTCACCGAATTCCTGATCCTGCATTCCCTGGCGCAGCGCCCCGGCGTGGTGAAAAGCCGCGATTCCCTGATGGACGCCGCTTATGACGAACAGGTTTATGTCGATGACCGCACCATCGACAGCCACATCAAGCGGTTGCGCAAGAAGTTCAAGATGGTCGATAACGACTTCGACATGATCGAAACGCTGTACGGCGTCGGCTACCGCTTCCGCGAATCCGCCTGAGGCTGACTTTGGTCTCCCCGCCACGCCGGGCATTGCCCTTCGTGCAATCTGGCGTGGCCTTGGGTTGAGCTGTATGATACGGCTCCGCGCCAGGAGAGACGCAAGCGTGATCTCCATTCCGCCCTCCGGCGGACGGCAGGCAAATCTGCCATTGCACGGCAGTTGCTGCCATTGAACGGCAGTTGTTGCCATTGACATACAGGGGCCGCGAAAGCGGGAGTTGAAGGCTTGGTCGAAGTCTTGCGCAATATCGATTTGGATGAGGGCGAAACACGGGCGGCTTCCGGCCGCAAGTGGGCGCATCCGTTCACGCTGATTCGCCGCATCTTCGGCAATGCCGTGTTTTCCAGCCTGACGCGCCGGATCCTGTTTTTCAATCTCGTCGCGCTCGTCGTCCTCGTCGGCGGCATCATGTACCTCAATCAATTCCGCGAAGGGCTGATCGATGCGCGCGTCGAAAGCCTGTTGACGCAGGGCGAAATTATCGCCGGCGCGATTGCGGCATCTGCCTCCGTCGATACCAATTCGATTACCATCGATCCCGAAAAGCTACTGGAACTGCAGGCGGGCCAAAGCATCACGCCGTTGCCGAGCGACGAGGATCTGGAATTCCCGATCAACCAGGAACGAGTGGCGCCGGTGCTGCGGCGGCTGATATCGCCGACCCGCACCCGTGCCCGCCTGTTTGACGCCGATGCCGATCTCCTGCTGGATTCGCGTCATCTCTATACCGGCGGCCAGGTATTGCGCTTCGACCTCCCGCCGATCGAGCCGGAGGCCGTGACCTGGTCGGAACGGCTGAACTCCTGGTTTAACCGGGTGCTGCAGCCGGGCAACCTGCCGCTCTACAAGGAGCCGCCGGGTGGCAACGGCGCGATCTACCCCGAAGTCATGAATGCGCTGACCGGCGTTCGCGGCGCCGTCGTGCGGGTCACCGAAAAGGGCGAGCTGATCGTCTCCGTCGCCGTGCCCGTCCAGCGTTTCCGCGCGGTTCTCGGCGTGCTGCTTTTGTCGACGCAGGCCGGCGATATCGACAAGATCGTCCATGCCGAGCGGCTGGCCATCATCCGGGTTTTCGGCGTCGCCGCCCTCGTCAACGTCATCCTGTCGCTGCTGCTCTCCAGCACGATCGCCAACCCGCTGCGTCGCCTGTCGGCCGCCGCCATCCGGGTGCGGCGGGGCGGCGCCAAGGAACGCGAGGAAATTCCGGATTTCTCGTCGCGCCAGGATGAGATCGGCAACCTGTCCGTTGCCCTGCGCGAAATGACCACGGCGCTGTATGACCGTATTGCCGCCATCGAGAATTTTGCCGCCGATGTCAGCCACGAACTGAAGAACCCGCTGACCTCGCTGCGCAGTGCCGTGGAGACGCTGCCGCTGGCGCGCACCGACGATTCCAAGAAGCGGCTGATGGACGTCATCCAACATGACGTGCGCCGTCTCGACCGCTTGATCAGCGATATCTCCGATGCTTCCCGGCTCGATGCGGAGCTTGCCCGCAGTGATGCGAAGGCAGTGGACCTGGAAAAACTGCTCGGCGGCCTTGTCGATCTGTCGCGCCAGATCCGCAGCGGCAAGAAGATCGTCGAGATGAGTTTCGCCGTCGAGCGCAAGGACAATCCGAAGGCGCGCTTCGATGTCGGCGGCTATGAATTGCGCATCGGCCAGATCATCACGAACCTGATCGAGAATGCCCGCTCCTTTGTTCCGGACCAGGGCGGGCGCATCGTCCTGCGGCTGACCCGGACCCGAAGCCGCTGCATCATCTATGTCGAGGATAATGGCCCGGGCATCCAGGCCGAAGATATCGACCGGATTTTCGAACGCTTCTACACCGACCGTCCGGATGGCGAAGATTTTGGCCAGAATTCGGGCCTGGGTCTCTCCATCTCCCGCCAGATCGCCGAGGCCCATGGCGGCTCGTTGAAGGCCGAGAACATGATGGATGCGAGCGGCAAGATCACCGGCGCCCGCTTCATCCTGTCGCTTCCGATCGAGAACCACGCGTGACGAACCCGGCGGTCAATGTTCACGCGACCGCCGCCGTGATCGGAACCAGCGGTTTTCTGTTTGTCGGCCCGTCCGGTTCGGGCAAGACGATGCTGGCGCTCTCCTGCATAGCGGCGGCACGTCATTGCGGATTGTTTGCAGCCCTCGTCTCGGACGACCAGGTGCTGATGTCCAGGCACAATGGACGCGCTATCGCCCGTCGCCCGGCCTCGATTGCCGGCCTTGCCGAAATCCGCGGTTCACGCATCATTGCTGTCGAGACCATCCCGGCGGCCGTCATCGATTTCGCCATTCTGCCGGTCAAATCGCCGTTTGAACCGCGTCTGGCGCCGGAAAATGAGCAGTTTTCTTTGCCATCCGGCGATTTTTTGCCGCTGTGCCGGCTTCCCTTTGGCGAAGGCTTGAATTCCTTTGAAATTCTGCGGCTTATTTTGCCTCAAAATGCCAATTTTCAAGGACAATGATGCTTCTTAAGGCAGTAATTGCGGATTTTTAACTTGCCATTCGCCTTTTCCTTGCCAAGATGGCCGCCCTAAAGGTGGACGGAATTGCTGCATTGCGATATCTGACCATCCTTAGATTTGCAGATGCAGTTGGAGCGAAGACACCATGATCGGACTTGTGCTTGTCACACACGGCAAGCTGGCTGAAGAGTTTCGTCATGCGCTGGAGCATGTCGTTGGTCCGCAAAAGTCAATCGAGACTGTCTGCATCGGCCCCGAGGATGATATGGATCAGCGCCGGCAGGACATCCTGCATGCGGTTCTCGCCGCCGACGAAGGCAATGGCGTGATCATCCTGACTGACATGTTCGGCGGCACACCGTCCAATCTGGCGATCTCGGTCATGCAAAGCGGCACCGTCGAAGTCATTGCCGGCGTCAATCTTCCCATGCTGATCAAACTGGCCGGCGTCCGTGGCGAAAGCGATATGGACAAGGCCCTCGTCGAAGCGTCCGAAGCAGGCAGGAAATACATCAATGTCGCAAGCCGTGTCCTCAGTGGCAAGTAACGGGACTGAGGCCATGACGCTCTCCCGCGACCTTCTGATCGTCAACAAGCGTGGCCTGCATGCCCGCGCCTCCGCCAAGTTTGTGCAGACGGTCGAGGGCTATGATGCCGAGATCCATGTCTCGAAGGATGGCATGACTGTCGGCGGCACCTCGATCATGGGCCTGATGATGCTGGCAGCCAGCACCGGCTCCTCGGTTTCCGTCACCTCCAGCGGCCGCCAGGCACAGGAAGCGCTTGATGCCCTCGACGCTCTGGTTGCCGACAAGTTCGGCGAAGAAATCTGACCTTGGCCGGGTAAGAGACATAAAGATATAAAGACTTCTTTATGTCCTGTTGCTCCTTTTCGCATTTCCTGATAATTGAGGAACAAACTTCCTGCTGACGGCGGGAAGCGCGAATTCTAAGTGCGCCCTGCCCGGCCCTGCCAAAATGTCAGGACGCCGTTCACGGCACCAGCCCGGAGTATCTCATGAGCACGACAAACGACTATCTGGTTGCGGATATCGGCCTTGCCGATTTTGGCCGCAAGGAAATCACCATCGCCGAAACCGAAATGCCGGGCCTGATCGCCTGCCGCGAAGAATTCGGCACTGCAAAGCCGCTGAAGGGCGCCCGCATCACCGGCTCGCTGCACATGACCATCCAGACGGCCGTCTTGATCGAAACGCTGACTGCACTCGGCGCCGACGTGCGCTGGGCATCCTGCAACATCTTCTCGACGCAGGACCACGCTGCAGCCGCGATCGCCGCCACCGGCGTTCCGGTCTTTGCGGTCAAGGGCGAAAGCCTGGAAGAATACTGGACCTACACAGACCAGATCTTTCAATGGGCCGATGGCGGCGTTTCCAACATGATCCTCGATGACGGTGGCGACGCCACCATGTACATCCTGCTCGGCGCCCGCGCCGAAGCCGGTGAAGATGTGCTGTCGAAGCCGGAATCGGAAGAAGAGGAAATCCTCGTCGCCCAGATCAAGAAGCGCCTGGCCGCTTCGCCGGGCTGGTTCACCAAGCAGCGCGATGCCATCAAGGGCGTGACGGAAGAAACCACCACCGGCGTCAACCGTCTCTACCAGCTGCATGCCAAGGGCCTTCTGCCCTTCCCGGCCATCAACGTTAACGATTCGGTGACCAAGTCGAAGTTCGACAACAAGTATGGCTGCAAGGAATCGCTGGTTGACGGTATCCGCCGCGGCACCGACGTGATGATGGCCGGCAAGGTTGCCGTCGTCTGCGGTTACGGCGATGTCGGCAAGGGTTCTGCCGCTTCGCTTTCCGGCGCCGGCGCCCGCGTCAAGGTGACGGAAGTCGATCCGATCTGCGCCCTGCAGGCCGCCATGGACGGCTTTGAAGTCGTTCAGCTCGAAGACGTCGTCTCCTCGGCCGACATCTTCATCACGACGACCGGCAACAAGGACGTCATCCGCATGGACCACATGCGCGAGATGAAAGACATGGCCATCGTAGGCAATATCGGCCATTTCGACAATGAAATTCAGGTTTCCGCACTGCGCAACCTGAAATGGACCAACATCAAGCCGCAGGTCGATCTGATCGAGTTCCCCAAGGGCAACCGCATGATCCTTCTGTCGGAAGGCCGCCTGCTCAATCTCGGCAACGCAACCGGCCATCCGTCCTTCGTGATGTCGGCATCGTTCTCCAACCAGGTTCTGGCCCAGATCGAGCTGTTCACCAAGGGCGAGCGATATGACAAGGGCGTTCATATCCTGCCCAAGCATCTCGACGAGAAGGTCGCCCGTCTGCATCTGGCCAAGCTCGGCGCCAGGCTGACCGAACTTTCGGAAGAACAGGCCGGCTATATCGGTGTGACGCCGCAGGGCCCGTTCAAGTCGGAACACTACCGCTACTAGTCCTTACCCGGATAATCCACAACATATAGAGGCCGCGATCTTGACAGGAGATCGCGGCCTCTTTTTTTGCTCCGCCCTTCCCGAGGATTCCCCGAAGGCGTATGTTTTTGGCACAATGATTCGTGACGAAGATGCGGAACAGACGCGTCGCGGATGGGATGTCTTGTCGTTGAGGCGGCAAACAGACGAAGACATGCCGGACTGCAATCGGAATTGAACGAGGCCCGCGTCAGTGGGATTTCGATTTAGCACTGCGTGGCGATTTGCAACCGGACGAATGACCCTGAACGCACCCAGCCGAAAGGCCGGGGCACGCTTCAAGGTATTGAATACACATATGATCATGTGATTCGGGTTTCCCGGCACACCGGTCATCTGTGGTGCAAACGGGGAAGCACGCCATGGAAACAGGTTCTTTGAAACGCGCCGGCGGCCGGATTCCGTCTCTGCTGCGACGGTTCATGGCAAGCTCGACGCTGGTCGCTTTCGCCGGCCCTGCCTGTGCAGCGGTCGAGGGTGCGGCGACCGCCAACCTGTTCGGCTCCTCGGAAGTCGTTACATTTTCCCTCCTCATCGGCGTAATTTCGGCAGCCATGCTGTCGGCCATCTGGCTGATCCGCCAGCGCGGCAATATGGAGGCCGACAATCGCGAGCTGAACACGGCGCTCGCCGATGCCAACCACCGGATCTCACGGTTCCAGGCCCTGATTGCCGACAAGAACCGCCGTATCGTCGTGTGGGAAGGCCAGTCGAACAAGCCGGAATTTCTAGGCCAGCTGCCTGCCGAGACCGGCGCGCCACAGGACGACCGCGACTTCCTGGCTTTTGGCCGCTGGATCAAGTCGCAATCGGCATCCGAGCTGGAGAAGGCCATCGAGTTGCTGCGCTCGCATGCCGAAAGCTTTGACCTCGTCGTCGAAACCAGCCGCAGCGAAATCATCGAAGCCCAGGGCCGCGTTTCCGGCGGCCGCGCCTTTGTCCGGTTCGTGGCGCTGAACAATCTGCGCGCGGAGCTTGCGGAAGTGAAGATGGAGCGCGACCGGCTGCATGGATCGCTGTCCAATCTGCATACGCTGCTCGATGCGATCGACCTGCCTGTCTGGCAGCGCGGGCCGGATGGCGCGCTTCTCTGGGTCAACGACGCCTATGCCGAGGCGGTTGAGGCAAACGATCCCTCCGGCGCCGTCAAGGAGGCCCGCGAACTTCTGGCGACAGTGGCACGCGAAAAAATCCGGGTCATCAGCACCTATGACTCGCCGTATCGCGAAAAGGTTTCCACCGTGGTGCGCGGCAACCGGACATTCTACGATGTGGTGGATACCAAGAGCACCAGCGGAACGGCGGGCATGGCGATCAACGTCTCCGACGTGGAGGCCGTTCGCGAGGAGCTGAACCGGACGCTGAAGAGCCACGCCGAAACGCTCGATCATCTGGCAACGCCGGTGGCGATCTTCGATGGCAGCCAGCAGCTGCAATTCTACAACCAGGCTTTCCAGCGGCTATGGGACCTCGACATGGGTTTCCTCGAGCGCAAGCCTGGCAATGGCGAGATCCTCGACCGGCTGCGCGCCGCCGGCAAGCTGCCGGAGCAGCTGAACTGGAAGCAGTGGAAGGATTCAGCGCTCGCCGTCTATCAGGCGATCGAGACGCAATCCGACCTCTGGCACCTGCCCAATGGCCAGACCTTGCGCGTCTTCGCCACCGCCCGCCCGCAGGGCGGAGCAACCTGGGTGTTCGAGAACCTGACGGAAAAGGTGGATCTGGAAACCCGCTACAACACGCTGGTTCAGGTCCAGGGCGAGACGATCGACCACCTTTCGGAAGGCGTCGCGGTGTTCGGCCCGGATGGCCGCATCAAGCTGTCCAATCCGGCCTTTCGCGCATTGTGGGGTGTTACCGAGACCGAGGCCAAGCCCGGAACGCATATCCGCGCCATCGAGCAGGCCTGCGCGCCGTCCTACGATCAGCCGGATGGCTGGAAGCAGTTTTCGCATCTCATCACCAGCTTCGACGACGAACGGCCGTCCTGCCAGGGCATTCTGGAGCTGCGCACCGGGCTGATTCTCGATTTCGCCGTCATTCCGCTGCCCAACGCCCAGACAATGCTGACCTTCGTCAACATTACCGACAGCGCACGGGTCGAGCGCGCGCTGACGGAAAAGAACGATGCTTTGCGGATGGCCGACCATCTGAAGAACGATTTCGTCCAGCACGTCTCCTACGAGTTGCGTTCGCCGCTCACCAATATCATCGGTTTTGCCGATCTCCTGAAAACGCCGGCTTTTGGATCCTTGACCGAGCGGCAGGCGGAATATGTCGAGCATATCTCGACCTCGTCCTCGCTGCTTTTGACGATTGTCAACGACATCCTCGATCTGGCAACCGTTGATGCCGGGATCGTCGAGCTTGACCTGTCGGAAATCAACCTGACGGATTTCCTTGATGAAGTGTCGCTACAAATGGCCGACAGGCTTCAGGAAAGCGCCGTCACCTTGCAGATCGATACGCCGGATATGCTGGGCCTGTTCGTTGCCGATCACCAGCGGCTGAAACAGATCCTCATCAAGCTTTTGACCAATGCTGCCAATTTTGCCCCGGATGGCAGCATGGTCAGCCTGAAATGCCGCCGCGAAGGCAGCGATTTTGTTTTCAGCGTTACCGATAATGGCGCCGGTATTCCGCAGGATGTGCTCGATACCGTTTTCAAGCGCTTCGAGAGCCATGGCCAACATGGCGGCGCGGGCCTTGGCCTGTCGATCGTCGAAAGTTTTGTCAGCCTGCATCACGGGACCGTCTCAATCCGCAGCCGCGAAGGCGAAGGCACGGAAGTGACCTGCCGCATCCCAACCGGCGACCTGCCGAAAATCGCTGCGGCGGAATAATGCAAGGGATCGAGCTCACCCTCCAGGACGAGGCAGCCACGATCAAGCTTGGCGAGGATCTGGCACTGGCCCTGAAAGCCGGGGATTGCCTGGCGCTCTCGGGTGATCTTGGCGCCGGCAAATCCACCTTGGCCCGCGCCTTTCTGCGCGCCATGGCCGACGATGAGGCGCTCGAAGTTCCAAGCCCCACCTTCACGCTGGTGCAGACCTATGATCTGCGCATTCCGGTTTCGCATTTCGATCTCTATCGCCTCGCCGATGTTTCAGAGCTCGATGAGCTGGGTTTTGATGAGGCCCTGTCGGACGGTATCTGCCTGGTGGAATGGCCCGAAAATGCGCTGGCGGCATTGCCGAAATCACGGCTAACCGCCACGTTTTCACATCTCGGTGACGGACGTACCGTCAGGATCACCGGCGAAGCCGCCGCCCTTAGCCGGATCGAACGCAGCCTTGCCATCCGCGCCTTTCTCAGGGAGCGCGGATATGGCCATGCCAAACGCCGGCATCTGAGCGGCGACGCGTCGGCGCGCGCCTATGAACGCATTCTCGTTGCGGGCGAGCCGGTCCGCATCCTGATGGACTCGGCACGCCATGCGCCAGGGCCCATTCTTCAGGAGGGCAAATATTACCAGCAGCTGGCGCATTTGGCCGAGGACGTTATCCCGTTCGTCGCCATCGACAGCGATATCCGGAATAAGGGATTTTGCGCACCGGAGATCTATGAAAGTGATCTTGATGCCGGCATCCTGCTGATCGAAGACCTCGGCAGCGACGGTATTCTGGATACGGACGGGCGGCCGATCGCTGAGCGTTACCTGGAAAGTGTGCGTGTCCTTGCCCATCTGCATGCGCAGCCCGTGACGCGGGACATATCGCTTGGAACCGTCACCCACCATATCCCTGATTTCGACCGCAGGGCGATGAAGATCGAGACCAGCTTGCTGCTCGACTGGTATCTGCCCTGGAAGCGCGGCGAAAAAGCATCTGACACCGAGCGCACCGGCTATTTCGCCGTCTGGGACCAGCTGATCGATCTCATGGCGTCCTCGGAAAAGAAGCTGCTGCTTCGGGACTTCCATTCACCCAATATCATCTGGCGGGGCGAGCGTTCCGGCTTCGAGCGCATTGGCATTATTGATTTTCAGGATTCGATGATTGGGCCGACAGCCTATGACGTCGCCTCGATCACGCAGGATGCCCGCGTCACGATCGAACCGGATCTGCGCGACACAATGCTGTCGCTCTACTACGCGGAACGCAACGCGCTCGGCGCGTTCGACGAGACGCTGTTCCGGCGCGACTGGCACCTGATGTCGGCGCAACGCAACTGCAAGCTTGTCGGCATTTGGGTCCGGCTGATGCAGCGCGACGGCAAGCCCTTCTATATGAAGCATATGCCGCGCACATTTTCCTATCTCGAGGTGGCGCTTCAACACGAAGCACTCGCACCCTTGCGCGATTGGTGCATAAAGGCTGGAATCCTTTAGGCCGAATCAGCGGCCAAGGCTTCAGTGGAATCCGTGCTGCCATGCCCATCATCGAAAATGCCATGGTGCTCGCTGCGGGACTTGGAACCCGTCTGCGCCCCATCACCGACACCATGCCGAAACCGCTGGTTCCGATCGCGGGAAAGCCGATGATCGACTATGTGCTCGATCTCCTTGAGGCAGCAGGCGTGACCACCGCTGCGGTCAACGTCCATCATTTCGCCGATCAGATGGAAGCGCATCTGGCCGATCGAAGCCGGCCAAGCATCGTGATTTCCGACGAACGCGCTACGCTGATGAATTCCGGTGGTGGCCTGGTCAAGGGATTGAAACTGCTACCGGAGGGTCCGGTCCTCGTCATGAATGCCGACCTGTTCTGGGTCGGCGAAAAGCCGGGTTCTCCGTCCAATCTTGACAGGCTCGCATCCTTCTTCGACCCCGGCACCATGGACATGGCGCTCTTGTGCGTGCGCAACGAAGACACGACCGGCCATAATGGCAAGCTGGATTTCTCGCTTGATCCGCAGGGACGGCTGTCGCGCTACAGGCACGGCATGGACAATCCCGTCGTCTATGCCGGCGCCATCGCCCTCCACAGCCGCCTTTTTGCGGACGCGCCGGAGGATGCCTTCAACCTCAATATCTATTTCGATCGGGCAATCGCAAAGAACAGGCTCTTCGGCATTACCCTCGAAGGCCACTGGCTGACGGTTGGAACGCCGGAAGCAATTGACCAGGCCGAAGACGCTATCCAGCAGTTTTCAACAGGAGCCGGATGACGTGACGGACCCCGTCTCCAACGTCTTCACCATTCCACCCGGCCTTCCCTTCCTGAAGACGCTGGTGGAAAAGCTGTGTTCCGGCGATCTGGTCCCGGGTTTTCGCTATGACACGGCCGATCCACTGTCGCTGGCCGGCGTGACCATTTTCGTGCCGACGCGGCGCTCGGCCCGCGTGCTGCGCTCCGAACTGGTGGATTGCCTGGGCGGCCGCTCGGCCATCCTGCCGATGATTCGGGCGCTGGGCGAAACCGATGATGACAGCGGCTTTTTTGACGCCGAAATCCCGGCGATCCTCGATCTCGCGCCGCCCTTGCCCAACATCGCCCGGCTGATCGAGCTTGGCTGCCTTATCCTGGCCTGGCGAAACCAGCTGCCGAAGGCTGTGCTCGATGTGCATGCGGAGAGCCCGCTGATTGCTCCGGCAAGCCCCGCCGATGCGATCTGGCTGGCACGCAATCTTTCCGAGATCATCGACGCGATGGAAACGGAGGAGCTGGACTGGGACGCGCTCGACAAGCTCGATGATGCCGACCATGCGCTCTGGTGGCAGCTGACGCTGGCCTTCCTGAAAATTGCCAGCACCTATTGGCCGGCACGGCTGGAGGAGCTGAAGCAATCCTCGCCCGCCCGTCACCGCAACGCCATTCTGGAAGCCGAGGCCCAACGCATTGCCAGCGGCAAGGTGACCGGCCCGATCATCATTGCCGGTTCCACCGGTTCCATTCCGGCAACCGCCAAGCTGATCGCCACAGTCCAGAAACTGCCGAACGGCACGATCGTCCTGCCCGGTCTCGACCAGACGATGAGCGATGCCGAATGGATGATGATCGCCCCGGAAACGGCAATGCTGAGCGGCCGGCCGGACGCGTCAAGCCGCAGCCATCCGCAATACGGGTTCTTCCGCTTGCTGAAGCGCATGGACGTTTCCCGCCAGGATGTTGCGGTGCTCGGCGCCTCGCAGCCTGATCTGGATTACCGGGCAGAGCTGATGTCACACGCCCTTTTGCCGGTGCAGGCGACCAGCAGCTGGACGGCCCTGCGCGGCGACGTCGATCCAATCCGCCTGACCGCCGCCTTTGCCGATGCGGCCCTGATCGAAACAGCCAATGAGCGTGAGGAGGCAACGGCCATCGCGATCGCGCTTCGCCTCGCGCTGCATGATAACGACGAAAGCCAGGCGGCGCTGATCACGCCCGATCGAGACCTTGCCCGCCGGGTGGCGGCGGAACTGATGCGTTTCGGCATCGAGGCCGACGATTCCGCCGGAACGCCGCTTTCGTCCACCGGACCGGGCAGCCTGACGCGCCTGCTGCTTGAGGCTTCGTTGCGGCCTGGCGATCCCGTGTCGATCGTGGCGCTGCTCAAACATCCACTCGCCCGTTTCGGCCTGTCCTCCGAGGTGATGAATGCGGCGGCCACGACGCTGGAGCTGATGGCGCTGCGCGGCGGCACCGGCAGCGCCGATATTTCCGAGCTTGAAGCCCTTCTCGACCAGACGCTGCAGCATGAAATCGGCAAGAAACACCTGCCGGAATGGCGCGGCCAGATCGACGATGGTGCGATCGAGCAGGCCCGCGATCTCGCCCGGCGTATTGCTGCGGCAGCCGAGCCTCTGGCGGGCACCCTGGTGCGCCACCACCGAAGCGGCCGGGGGCTGACCGCAGCCCTGCCGCTGTCGCAATGGGCGGAGAAGACCGGAACTGCGCTGGAGGCGGTTGCTATCGACGAGCACGGCAGCCTCGCCGGTCTGTGGTCTGATGAAGCCGGCGAAGCATTGGCGACGCAGCTGCGTTCGGTCATCGATACCGAAGGTCAGCTGACGGCGGACGGGCCACAATGGAGCGATATTGTCGAAGCCTTGTCCGCAAGCGAATCGATCAAGCCGCGCTCGATGCGGCATCCGCGCGTGTTCATTTTCGGCGCGCTCGAATCGCGCCTGCAAAGCGTCGATCTCGTCGTTCTCGGCGGCATGAACGAGGGCACCTGGCCTGGCCAGACGGCGAACGATCCCTTCCTGTCGCGAACGATGAAGACGACGATGGGGCTTGAGCCGCCGGAGCGGCGCATCGGCCAGCTCGCCCATGATTTTCAAATGGCGTGCGGCACGCGCAAACTCATCTTGACCCGCGCCATGCGCAAGGGCGCAACCCCAACGGTTGCTTCCCGCTGGCTACAGCGGCTTTTGGCCGTCGGCGGCAAGCCCTTTGCGGCGGCTTTGCGGGATAACGGGCGCGATTATCAGCAATGGGCGGGTATGCTGGATCAGGGCGTCACCCAGTCGCTGGCCAAGAGGCCGGAACCGAAGCCATCGGCGGAACATCAGCCGCGCAGCTATTCGTTTAGCGAAGTGAGCCGGCTACGGCGCGACCCCTATGCCGTCTACGCGCGGCGTATCCTGCGCTTGCAGCCGATCGATCCCTTCAACCGCGATCCCGGCGCTGCCGAGCGCGGCACGCTGTATCACAAGATTGTCGAGCGTTTTGTGCGCGCCGGGCTGGACGCGGCCTCGCCGCAGGCACAGGCGGAAATGAGCCGGATTCTCAACGAGGCGTTTGATGAACAAGCCCTGCCTGCCCATATCGATATCGTCTGGCGACCGCGCTTTGCTGCAGTCGGCAAGGCCTTTATCAATTGGGAAATGAGCCGAAAGGGCGATATCCGCCAGAGCTTTACCGAACTTTACGCATCCATGGAGCTTGGGGTTTCCGGCATCAAGCTGACCGGCATTGCCGACCGGATCGATATTCTCGGCAACGGAAGCGCCGTGATCGTCGATTACAAGACGGGATCGAACCCTTCGATCAACGAGGCTCGCGCGCTGCTCGATCCGCAGCTGGCATTGGAGGCGGCGGCACTCAAGGCCGGGGCTTTCCAGAAAGCGGGGACAAGACAGCCGCAGTCGCTCGTCTATGTGCGGTTGAAACCCGGCGAACGCTTTGCCGTGCAGGAGGTCAACAATGAGCTGGCCAAGGCGCGCGCCAATGTCGAGACCAAGTCGGCTGAACAATTGGCCGAGGATTCGTTGAAAGAGCTGACGGGACTTCTCGCTGCCCTGATGAGCGGCAAATACGGTTTTGCCTCGCGACTGATCGTGCAGAAGGAACGCGATTACGGCGGCGAATATGACCATCTGGCCCGCGTTGCGGAATGGGCGACGGCCGAAGGCGAGGATGACGTCCATGAAGGATGACGATTTCGGCCCGCTGGAGCCGACGCCGCAGGCCTGGCTGGATTGGACCTCGGCCAAACAGGCGCTTGCCTCCGACCCCGCCCGCTCCGCCTGGGTTTCCGCCAATGCCGGCTCCGGCAAGACGCATGTGCTGACCCAGCGCGTTATCCGGCTTCTGTTGTCCGGATGCCGGCCCTCGGCGATCCTGTGCCTTACCTATACGAAGGCGGCAGCATCGGAAATGTCCAACCGCGTGTTCGAGCGGCTGGCCGAATGGGTGACGCTGGACGACGACGCCCTGGATGCCCGGATCGCCGCGATCGAGGGCGAGAGGCCGGATCTTTTAAAGCGCCAGGAGGCCCGCCGGCTGTTTGCGCGCGCACTGGAAACGCCCGGCGGCTTGAAGATCCAGACGATCCACGCCTTCTGCGAGGCGCTCCTGCATCAATTTCCGCTGGAGGCCAATGTCGCCGGTCATTTCTCGGTGCTGGACGACCGGGCCTCGGCCACGCTTCTGGCCGATGCCCGGCGCGCATTGCTGACGGCCACTGCAAGCGAGGATGACCGCGAACTGACCGAGGCCTTTGCGACGGTGCTCGACCTTGCCGACGATACCGGCCTTGAAAAACTGCTCTCGGCCATCGTTGCCCAGCGCACGCCGATCCAGGTATTTCTCGATGACGCTGCCAACAAGGGGGGCATCGATCCAGCGCTTCGCCTGGCCCTGAGGCTCGGGCCAGATGAGACCGCACACACGGCGTTAGCCGGATTCTGGCCTTTGAAGGGTTTGAACGGAGTAGCACTCGAACGCTATATCAGCATGGCGCTTTCGGCCGGAGGGGCCAAGGTTACGGATTTTGCCGATGGCCTGCGCGCAGTGTCCAAGCTCACAGACCCGCTGCAGCGCTACACAGCACTGAACGGGCTGTTCTTCACCCAAGCGGGCAAGCCGAAAGCCGATTCGGCCTTTCTCTCCAAGGGCATGCGCGACAAGGCGCCGGACCTGGAAGATATGGTCAACGCGGCCCGCGATCATATTACCACCGCCACCGACCGGCTCAACCTGATATCGATGTTCGAGGCCACCAAGGCAGCCCTGGTGCTCGCCGACCGGTTGAATAGCGACTATGAGGACATCAAGAAAAGCCGCAGCCAGCTGGATTTCGACGATTTGATCAACCGCACCGCAACGCTCCTTTCGCGGGGCGATGTCAGCCGCTGGGTTCACTACAAGCTCGACCAGGGCATCGATCATATTCTTGTCGATGAGGCGCAGGACACCAGCCCGGTGCAATGGACGATCATCCAGTCGCTGGCCGAGGATTTCTTCTCCGGCGAAACGGCGCGCGGCGGCAACCGGACGATGTTTGCCGTCGGCGACGAGAAACAGTCGATCTATTCGTTTCAGGGCGCCCGGCCCGAGCGCTTTTCCAACGAGAGCATTGAGACCGCGAGGCGGGTTCGCTATGGCGGCAAGGCCTTTAGTCCGATCCGGCTGCAGCTCTCCTTCCGCTCCACCGAGGATGTGCTTTCGGCCGTCGATACCGTGTTCGAAAATCCGCTTCATGCGCGTGGCCTTAGCGCCCGCAATGACGCCGTGGTGCACGCATCCAACCGCATCGGCCATCCCGGTGTCGTGGAGGTCTGGGATGCGATTGTGCCGGCCGACAGCATCCAGGAAGACGACTGGACGGCAGCCTTTGACGCAACGCCGGAAGATGCACCCGCCAATATCCTGGCGCAGCGCATTGCCGCCACGCTCGCCCATTGGATCGGCCACGAAACGGTGATCGAAAAGGGCGTCAAGCGGCCGATGCAGCCGGGCGACGTCATCGTGCTCGTGCGCAAGCGCGACGCTTTCGTCAACGCGCTGACCCGGGCCCTGAAGACACGGCAGAACATTCCCGTTGCCGGTGCCGACCGGCTGGTTTTGACCAACCATATCGCCGTTCAAGACCTGATGGCGCTTGGCCGCTTCGTGCTGTTGCCACCGGACGACCTGTCGCTGGCGGCAGTGTTGAAGAGCCCGCTGTTCAATCTGGGCGAAGACGATATCGCCGCATTGGCGGTGGGCCGGCCGCCCTCCGTCAGCGTCTGGAATAAGCTTCTGGATTCCGGCGCGGACGAGACCAGCCGTTATCATCCCGTCCTGCGCAAGCTGCAGCGCTACAGATCGCTGTCGCGCACCCTGCCCGTGCATGATTTCTACGCGCAGATTCTCGGCCAGGATGGTGGACGCGCCGCCTATCTCGGACGGCTCGGCACCGAGGTCAGCGATATCCTCGACGAATTCCTGACCTTTGCGCTCGACCATGAAAAGAACGGCCTGCCCGGCCTGCAGGCCTTTATTTCCGGGCTGGAAATGGAAGCGCCGACGGTCAAGCGCGAACAGGACAAGGAACGCAACGAGGTCCGCATCATGACGGTCCATGCCGCCAAGGGACTGGAAGCGCCCGTGGTCTTCCTTGTCGATGGCGGTGGCAAGGCGTTCAATTCCCAACACGTGTCAGGCCTGCGCATGATCAAGCAGGACGACCACCAGGGCGCCATGGCCCTGCCCGTCTGGCGTCCGCCGGGCGCTGCATCGAACCTGCTGGTGGATGCGGATACGGACCGCTTGAAGACGGCGGCCGAAGAAGAATACCGGCGGCTGCTTTATGTCGGGATGACGCGGGCCGCCGACCGGCTGATCGTCTGCGGCTATCAGGGCAAGCGCGCCAATCCGGAAAGCTGGCATGCCATGGTCACGGCCAGCCTTTCGGCCGATGAACGCGGGCGCAGTGCGCCGATGACGTTTTCGGCCGGCGGCCAGGAATGGACCGGCTATCGCTGGCAGGTTTCCACGTCCGGCCGCGAGCTTCAGACGCTCGAACAGGACATGCAGCCTGACGAGCTTCAACGCGGCAGCCTGCCACCGGCGCTCCTGCAACCGCTGCCGCCGCAAAAGCATCTGCCACGGCCGCTCAGCCCTTCCGGCGCGGGCGCGGTGATCGATGAGGACGAGAACGGAGCCATGACAGGTTCCGCCCTGTTCTCGCAAAAGCCCAGCGCCGATACGTCCCTGCTGCGCGGCGCGATCCTGCACCGGTTTCTGCAAATACTGCCATCGATCGCACTGGGCGAACGCCGGGCTGCGGCCGAGCGTTATCTGCTTCGTTTCGTTCCACGCTGGCCGATCGCCCAACGGCAGGCGTTGACCGAATCAGTCCTGAAGGTGATCGAGCATCCGGAACTCTCAACGCTGTTTTCCGACGGCAGCCGGGCGGAAGTGTCCGTCATGGGGACGCTCAAGCTGGGGCCTAAGGACTTTGCGGTCTCTGGCCGGATCGACCGGCTGGCCGTCTCGGAAAAAACCGTCCTTATTGCCGATTTCAAGACCAACCGCGAAATCCCTCCCTCTGCAGAGGCGGTTCCCTTTGTCTACAGGGCGCAGCTCGCTATCTACCGCGCGCTGCTGCAGCCGCTTTATCCGGATCACACCATCCAATGTGTCCTGATCTATACCGGCGGCCCTACCGTGCTCACCCTGCCGGCGGCGATGCTGGACGCAAGCCTTGTGGAGCTCGCGACAAAGTGAGATAGGAATGGGATTGAAAAGCTGACGCTCAACCATCACATGATGGACAACCGTTCGAAGAACGCCGATTTCGAAACCAAGGAGCAGCCTATGGCTACCGTAAAAGTCGATACTTCCAATTTTCAGGACGAAGTCCTGAACTCCGTCGAGCCTGTCATCGTGGATTTCTGGGCCGAATGGTGTGGCCCGTGCAAGATGATCGCTCCGAGCCTGGAAGAAATTTCCGTTGAAATGGCCGGCAAGGTCAAGGTTGCCAAGGTCAACATCGACGAGAACCCGGAAATCGCCGCCCAGTATGGCGTGCGTTCCATTCCGACCCTCGCCATGTTCAAGGCCGGCGAAGTTGCCGACATCAAGGTCGGTGCCGCACCGAAGACAGCCCTGACCTCCTGGATTTCCAACGCTGCTGCGTAAGTGAATTCCAGATGGAATCAAAAAAGCCCGGGAGACCGGGCTTTTCTCGTTTCTGCAGGCTCATTTCCCGCTTTGGGCTTTCTCCAGCAAGGGCACATGCGGAGCGGCGGTTTTCGGCAAAAGGCCGATCAGACGCGGATCGTCATGGATCTCGACCATGAGCTTATAGGGCTTGAAGCCCAGGTGCTGATAAAAGCCGAGCGCTGAGGGGTGATCGAAAGTGCAGGTGTGCAGCCAGAACCGCTTGATCGGATGGGCAAAGGCCCTGGCGATCGCCTGGTTCATCAGGAAACGGCCCGTACCCTTGCCGATCGCTTCCTTGACGATGCCGAAATAGACGACCTCGCATTCGCCGGCGGTGCGGAAATCCAGTTCGAGCAGGCCGATATCACGCTCACCGTCGCGCAGTGCGTAGGTTTCCATTAAAGGACTGGCGAGAATGCCGCGCACCTCGTCATCGCCGACGCCCAGCATCGATCCCCATAGCCAGTCCTCACCGACATCGCGAAACAGTCGCCGGTAGATATCGAGGTTCTGCGGACCGAGCCGCACCAGCGTCAGAGGCCGCTCGGCTGCGTTGGCCGCGCCTGTTGGCCGCTCCCGCATTTCCAGAAATGTCACCACATTGGCGACCTTGCCAGCCGGGACAGGGGAATAGCCATCTGGCAGTTCGGGATGATCGTCTTGCATTGATTTTCTCTGTTCAGACATATGAATGGGGCGCTGCAGCGCCGTTATTTCGGCGGCGTGCCGTTATCGGAAAGCACATCGCCCACCAGATAGAGCGAGCCGCCGATCAGGATACGCGGGGCGACGGGATCGTCGTCAAACATGGCCGTGATGGCGGCAAGAGCTTCGGCCACCGTGGACATCGCACCGGCTTCAAAACCTGCTGAAGCCGCATCGTCGGCCAGCACGACCGCATCTATTCCAGCGTCGGAGCCGCGAATCGGCACGGTAAACACCTGTTCGGCCAAGCCCTTGAACGCCTGAAAATAGCCGACCGGGTCTTTTGTATTGATCATGCCGATGATCATGAACAGCGGCCGTGGGTCACGCTCTTCCAGATTGGCCATGGTTTCGGCGATGACCTGGCCGGCGCCCGGATTATGCCCGCCGTCGACCCAGATTTCCGATCCCACTGGTGCCAGACGTGCCAGATTGCCTTCTGTCAGCCGCTGCAGGCGTCCCGGCCATTCGACGGTAACCAGCCCCTTATCGATGACGGCATCGGATATATCGAACCCGGCGGCTTTGACGGCGCGGATCGCGGCGGCAGCATTGGCATATTGATGGCGGCCAGGCAGGCGCGGCACCGGCAGATCGGCAAGGCCAAACTCATCCTGATAGACCAGACGGCCGAACTCCTCATAGGCCATGAAATCCTGGCCATAGACCGAGAGTGGGCATTTCAGCCGTTCGGCAATGGAGATCAGGACGTCGCGCGCGGTATCTTCTTCCTGGTGACCGATGACCACCGGGCAGCCGCGCTTCATGATCCCGGCCTTTTCGGCGGCAATCAGCTCGACGCGATCGCCAAGATAGGCCTGGTGATCGAGCGAGATCGGCATGATGACCGAAACGGCAGGGTTCTTGATGGCATTGGTGGCATCGAAGCGTCCGCCAAGACCAACTTCAATGATGACGGCATCGGCGGGATGCTCGGCAAACAGCACGAAAGTGACGGCCGTCAGGATTTCAAAGACCGTGATCATCTGCCCGGCATTGGCTTCGCCCACGCGGCGCACAGCGTCCGCCAGAACGGCATCGCTAACCAGCGCGCCGCGCCCGCCCTTTTGACCGATGCGGTAACGTTCGTGCCAATTGACCAGATGCGGCGACGTATGGACGTGAACGCTGAGACCGGCAGCCTCCAGGATGGCGCGGGAAAAGGCGGTCACCGAGCCCTTGCCGTTGGTGCCCGCCACATGAATGACAGGCGGCAGCCTATCCTGCGGATTGCCGAGGACATCGAGAAGCCGGGTGATCCGGTCAAGCGAGAGGTCGAAGCCCTTCGGGTGAAGCGCCAGCAGCTTGTCGATTTCCTGCCCGGCCTCGGACACGTGAACCTGCGTCATCACCGCTCCTCCAACTGCCGCTGGAGCTCCGGGCGCTCATGCAAGCGCGCTCAAGACGCGCCAACGGACGTGATTTCATTGCGAACGGGCGACCGGACGGTTCCGGCCACCCCTCATCTTTTTGACGTTCAGGCGCTGGCAGCCATCGGAACAGCGGCGATGGCCGTCGAACCATTCAGCTTGGCGGCATCGACCGGCTTCTTCATCAGGATCTTCAGGACGCGGGCCAGCGTATCGGGAATATCATGACGCTTGATAACCATGTCGATCATGCCGTGTTCCATCAGGTATTCCGAGGTCTGGAACCCTTCCGGCAGCTTCTCGCGAATGGTCTGCTCGATGACGCGCTTGCCGGCAAAGCAGATTTCCGCGCCAGGTTCAGCCAGATGCAGGTCGCCGAGCATGGCATAGGACGCAGTGACGCCTCCGGTTGTCGGGTTTGTCAGCACGACGATATAGGGAAGGCCGGCCTCTTTCAGCATCTGAACCGCAACCGTGGTGCGCGGCAGCTGCATCAGCGACAGGATGCCTTCCTGCATGCGTGCGCCGCCTGACGCGGGGAAGATCACCAGCGGGCATTTTTCAGCAATCGCTTTTTCAAACGCCTTGATGATGCCCTCTCCGGCAGCGATGCCAAGCGAGCCGCCCATGAAGTTGAATTCATGCACGACACCGACCAGCTTGACGCCACGGCAACGGCCGACACCGGCAACGATCGTGTCTTCGAGATCGGTCTTGATGCGGCTGTCGCGCAGGCGATCGACATATTTTTTCGAATCGCGGAATTTCAACGGGTCCTGCGCCACCTTCGGCTGCGGCAGGGCCTCGTAGACGCCATCATCGAACAGGTCCTTCAACCGCGCCTTGGCCGGCATCTTCATGTGGAAGCCGGAGGCGGGGATGACCCATTTGTTTTCCTCGAGATCGCGGTGAAACACCATCTCGCCGGTTTCCGGGCATTTGATCCAGAGATTTTCCGGAACCTCGCGGCGGCCCAGCATCGAATTGATCTTCGGCCGAACGTAATTTGTGATCCAGTTCAAATCCAAACTCCTGAAGTGTCAAAACCGGTCGTGCCCCACAATGTGGGCATTTATTCGGCCGCGGCAAGCTTTGCGGAACGAACGCCGGCTGCAAGGCCACGAACCAGCGTTTCCACGCCCGGTACCGTCGCCCCTGTTGATTTTCCGTCCTCTGTCAGGCTGGACGCCACCTGGTTGACGATGGCCGTGCCGACGACGACACCATCCGCCGATGCGCCGATGGCGCGGGCATGTTCTGCCGTCTTGACCCCGAAGCCGACGCAGACCGGAAGTTTCGTATGGCCCTTGATCCGCTGCACGGCGCCGCCAATGAGCGCGGGATCGGGCAGAGCCGAGCCGGTAATACCGTTCATCGACACATAATAGACGAAACCGGAGGTGTTTTCGAGAACCTTCGGCAAACGCTTGTCGTCTGTGGTCGGCGTCGCCAGGCGAATGAAGTTGATATCCTTCTTCAACGCCGGAATGCACAGCTCGTCATCCATTTCCGGCGGCAGATCGACGACGATCAGGCCATCGATACCGGCTGCCAGGGCATCGTCGAGGAATTGCTCGACGCCATGGATATAGATCGGGTTATAGTAACCCATCAGGACGATCGGCGTGTCCTGGTCGTCCTCGCGGAAGCGGCGGGCGATTTCGAGCGTCTTGATCAGAGTCTGGCCTCCTTTCAGCGCACGCTGTCCGGCAAGCTGGATTGCCAGGCCATCGGCCATCGGATCGGAAAAGGGCATTCCCAGCTCGATAATATCGGACCCTGCCGATGGCAGCGCCTTCATGATCGCCAGCGAGGTTTCGAAATCCGGATCGCCTGCCATGAAATAGGTGACCAGTGCCGGCCGGCCTTCAGTGGCCAGATCGGCAAATCGTTTGTCCATGCGTGCAGTCATGCTGTTACAGCCCCATTCCAAGCAGTTTGCCGACGGTGAAGATATCCTTGTCGCCACGGCCCGACAGGTTCATCAGGATGATTTCATCCTTGCCCATCGTCGGCGCCCGCTTGATCACCTCGGCGATCGCATGGCTCGGCTCCAGCGCCGGAATGATGCCCTCCAGGCGCGTCAAAAGCTGGAAGGCCTCCAGCGCCTCATGGTCCATGATCGGCACGTAATCGACACGGCCGATATCGGCGAGCCAGGAATGTTCGGGGCCGATACCGGGATAATCGAGACCGGCCGAAATCGAGTGGCCCTCCTTGATCTGGCCGTCGCCGTCCTGGAGCAGATAGGTCCGGTTTCCATGCAGAACGCCTGGCGAGCCCGCTGTTATCGACGCGCAATGTTCGTCGCCTTCCAGCCCCTTGCCGCCAGCTTCAACGCCGACGATCTTGACGGTGTCGTCGTCCAGGAACGGGTGGAAGATGCCGATCGCATTCGATCCGCCACCGACGGCGGCAATGACCAGGTCCGGCAAGCGGCCTTCGGCCTCCAGCATCTGCTGCTTGGCTTCGATGCCGATCACCGACTGGAAGTCGCGGACCATTTCAGGATAGGGATGCGGACCGGCAGCGGTGCCGATCAGGTAATAGGTGTCATCGACATTGGTGACCCAGTCGCGCAGGGCCTCGTTCATCGCGTCCTTCAGCGTGCCGGACCCGGCGGTGACCGGCTTGACCTCGGCACCGAGCAGCTTCATGCGGAACACGTTCGGCGCCTGACGCTCGACATCGGTTGCGCCCATATAGACGACGCAGGGAAGACCGAAGCGGGCGGCAACGGTGGCGGAGGCCACGCCATGCTGGCCGGCACCGGTTTCGGCGATGATGCGGGTCTTGCCCATGCGCTTGGCGAGCAGGATCTGGCCGATGCAATTGTTGATCTTGTGTGAGCCGGTATGGTTCAGCTCTTCGCGCTTGAAATAGATCTTAGCGCCGCCCAGATGCTCGGTCAGGCGCTCGGCGAAATAAAGCGGGCTCGGGCGGCCGATATAATGGGCGCCGAGATGCTTCAGTTCCGCCTGGAATTCCGGATCGGTCTTGGCCTTATCCCACTCCGCCTGCAGGTCGAGGATCAGCGGCATCAGGGTTTCGGCGACGAAACGGCCGCCGAAAATGCCGAAGCGGCCATCCTCATCAGGTCCGGTCTTGAACGAATTCAGGTTTGGTGTCTCGTTCACTTGCTTCTCCCTGCCAATGCTTTGGCTCCGGCCGCGTCCGCGCGGGCGACGGCATCGAAAAACTCTTCCATGCGGCCCAGATCCTTGATCCCCGGCGCGCTTTCGACGCCGGAGGACGTGTCGATCGCCTTGGCGCCCGTCAGCGCCAGGGCTTCACCGATATTCTGCGCATTCAAACCACCGGAAAGCATGTAATCCACGCTTTCGTCAAGCGTATCCAGGAGCGTCCAGTCGAAAGAAACGCCATTGCCACCCGGCAGATCCGAGCCTTTTGGCGGCTTGGCATCAAACAGGAAGCGGTCGGCTATTCCTATATAGGGTTCGATCCGCCTGAGATCATCAGCATCGCGAACGGACAATGCCTTAATGACGGGCAATCCGTAGACGGCCTTGACGTTCAAGACCCGCTCGGGGCTCTCGTTCCCATGAAGCTGGAGAATATCCGGGGACAGTGCCGAGACTATCTCATCGAGATCATCATTGTCGGCATCGACGGTAACGGCGACGATCTTGGCCTTGCCGCGAATGCGCTCCGCCAACCGGCCCGCATCGTCGGGCTCGATATTGCGGGGGCTCTTGGGAAAGAAGATGAAACCCGTATAGCCAGCCCCCAGCGCCACGGCCCGATCCACCGCCTCGGCAGTCTTCAGCCCGCAAATTTTAACTTCCGTTTTCATGCACAGCGCACTGACATGAAATGGGGCCGGAGTCGAGCTTAAAACCGACATATCAGGGCTTGCAGGACACTCCGATGACAAGGTAATGTTAAAACGATATCATATATCGATATATGTATGGGACGACGCGTTGAGAACCTTGATCGACATAACCGAGCTTCAAGTTCAAGCACTGGAAGATATTGCCAGGACAGAAAAATTGTCGCGCGCGGCAGTGATACGTGCTGCCATCGATGATTACGTCGAACGCAGGCGGCGCGTCGATATTCAAGATGCTTTCGGGCTCTGGGGCGAAAGCGGAATGGACGGTCTGTCTTATCAAGAGAAAGTGCGCAGCGAATGGTGAAGGCGCTGTTCGATACCAACATCCTGATTGATTATCTCAATGGTATCTCTCAGGCACGCACCGAGTTTGATTTTTATGAGGAAAAGGTCATCAGCATCATTTCATGGATGGAGGTGATGGCCGGTGCGGGCGAAGAGGCTGAGGCGGGAACGCGTGCCTTTCTCAACGGCTTTACCCTGGTCGGGCTGACTGCACCAATTGCCGATCTCGCCGTGACGCTTCGCCGCAAGCGGCGCATCAAGCTTCCGGATGCGATAATAGAGGCCTCGGCACAGGCAAACGGCCTGTTGCTCGTCACCAGAAATATCAAGGATTTTGCAGCCGATTCGCCGTTCGTGCGCGTGCCCTATGCGTTATAGACCCGTTGCAAGGCTCCTAAGGCTTCCTATATCCCAAGCAGACATAACGGAGAGTACCATGCGCCTTCTGCTCGCCATCATCCTGCCCTGGCTTCAGTTTTTTACCATCGGCCGGCCCATTGCGGGTATTATCTGCCTTATTCTGCAGGTGACTCTGGTCGGCTGGATTCCGGCTGCGATCTGGTCGGTCTATGCGCTCAGCCAATACAAAACCGACGAGAAGATCAGGAATGCGCTGGGCAATCAGTACCGGCGTTGAGGCGCTTAACGTCGATGAGCCTTAAGCCCAGGGGCTCAATCGAAGTCGATTGCGTGCAGCATGGTGCCATTGCGCTTGAGCCAGCGCTTGGCATCGTCCATTGCAGGGCAAAGCTCTTCGCACAGGTCCCAGAAATCCGGCCCGTGGTTCATTTCGCGCAAATGCGAAACCTCATGGGCGGCAAGATAATCGATCACCTTTGGCGGCGCCATGACGATGCGCCAGGAAAAGCTCAAGGCGCCATCGGCAGCGCAGGACCCCCAGCGGCTTCGCGTATCCTTGAAACTCAGCGACTTCACCTTGCGGCCAACCATGCGCGCATAGATCGATACCAGGTGTTCCAGGTCCTTGCGCGCTTCCTTCTTCAGGAAATCCGCAATCCGTCGGCGCAGATGCTCCTCGGCACCGCTGACCCGCAAGACCGGTTCGTCATCGACAACAACCGCTTCAGTCAGGCCGCGTAGCTTGCCCGTGCGTTCGATCCGGTGCGCGACACCGCGCAGAAGAATCGTGCCGCCCTCCTCCAACACGCTCTCGCCGGAAAACCGGGCTAGCTTGGTCATCAGCCATCCCTGATGACGATCGAGAAAGGCGTTGATCTCGCGTTCGGGCAATCCGGCCGGAATTGTCATCTTCAAGGCACGGCCACCGGGCTCGATGCGGAGCGTCATCCGCGTTGCCCGCGCATTCTGGCGAATGGTCAGCGGCATGACCTTTCCGGCAACGTCGATCGTCCGCTTCACCGGAGGCGGCGGAGATTTGGGCTGACGCGGCTTTCGAAGCAGGGAGAACATGACTGTCTTGATAACCGATTCGTTTGACGGGCGCATGATCCCGATCAGATGAGACAACATCAAAAAGAAAAACCGGCACCTTTTGGGATGCCGGTTTTGGATGTGTTGCCGATGGCAAGATCAGTTGGCCGGGAAGCCCGGGACCGAGCCGGAACCGCCGGAATTGCGATCGCGCATGAAGCGGTCGAAATCTTCCTGGTCCTTGGCGCGGCGAAGTTCGCGGACATATTCGTCGAAATGTTCACGCATCTCGTCGAGCTTGCGGCGTTCTTCGTCGAGGCGGGACAGTTCGGCATCACGCCAGTCGTCGAAGGCAACATTGCCGGTGCCGAAGTTTGGGCGGCCATAACGCTGGCCCTTGCGCTTGAAGGACGAGAAGAAACCGTCAACGGTGCTGTTGGCGTCCTTCTTGAAGCTCTTCAGCCGTTCGCCGAAAATAATATAGGCAAGCATGGCGAGCCCAAGCGGCCAGAAAATCACGAAACCGAGCACCATCATGGCAATGGTCGCTGGCGTCCAGTCCGGACGGATCAATGCAGATTGGTTCATGTTCAGAAGTCCTCGCTAAAAGTGGGCCTCTCCTTCGGGCCCGCTTATTACGAGATGGGAAGACGCCTGCCGGTCTGCAAGACAATTGTCCGCAAAATCCGGCAAGCGTCTGATATCGATCGATGAAATCGATATGTTTTCCGGTCAGCCCGTCTTGCCGCCCTTGATCACCTGGCGCACCGGCTTGGCGTTGCGGGCATGTTCGCGGTGGAAAGCGGCGATGCGCGGCGCGATTTCGCGGCGGAAACGCGAGCCGTTGAAAACACCGTAATGGCCGACATCCGGCTGCATATAGTGCAGGCGCATGTTCTCCGGGATATTGGTGCAGATCGTCTGTGCGGCCTGCGTCTGGCCGACGCCGGAAATATCGTCGTTCTCGCCTTCCACCGTCAAGAGCGCCACCTTGCGGATCGCCGTCGTATCCACCCGCTGGCCGCGATGCATCATCTCGCCCTTCGGAAGAGCATGCTGCATGAAGACGATCTCGACGGTCTGCAGATAGAATTCCGCGGTCAAATCCATCACCGCCATATATTCATCATAGAAATCGCGGTGCTTTTCGGCGGCGTCGCCATCGTTCTTGACGAGATGCTCGAAGAAATCCTTGGTCGCCGTCAAATGGCGGTCAAGGTTCATCGACATGAAGCCTGAGAGCTGCAGGAAGCCCGGATAGACCGGGCGCATGAAGCCGGCTTGCGGAAAGGGCACCGGCATCACGACATTATCGCGGAACCAACTGAGCGGCTTTTCCTTGGCAAGCTGGTTGACCGCTGTTGGGTTGATGCGCGTGTCGATCGGGCCACCCATCAGCGTCATCGACGACGGCGACAGCGGATCGTCATTGGCTTCCATCAGCGCGACGGCGGCCAGAACCGGCACTGCCGGCTGACAGACGGCGATGACATGCGTGTCGGGGCCGAGGAAATGCAGCATCTGGATGACGTAATCAATGTAGTCATCGAGGTCGAACGTGCCTTCGGTCAAGGGAACCGTACGGGCATCGATCCAATCGGTGATGTAGATATCGGACTGCGGCAGCAGCGCTTCGACGGTGCCGCGCAACAGCGTTGCGTAGTGACCGGACATCGGGGCAACGATCAGCACTTTCGGATCGGAAGCCCTGCCCTTCGGAACAGCGCGTTCGAAATGAATGAGATTGCAAAAGGGCTGACGCCAGACGGTCCGTTCGCGCACCTTGACCGCGTCGCCGTCGATGACCGTTTCGGGCAGTCCGAATTCCGGCTTGCCGTAGCGGCGGGTCGTGCGCTCGAAAACTTCGAGGCCGGCAGCGGCGGCCCTGCCCATATAGGTGTGCGAAATCGGGTTCAGCGGATTGGCATAGGCAAGCCGCATGGCGTCTGCCGCCGCGCGCCAGGGCGCCATCATCGCGTGGTTGAGTTCGTAAAGCTGGTAGAACATCGGCAGCGTTCTCCTTGTTACCGTAAACGACAACGCCGCTCCATCGGGATGCAACTTTGCATTTTGTTTTTCGTGTCCGCAAGCAAGGCCGACACTAGCACCTTTTTTGTGCGACGCAATAAATATGCCGCAAAGCCTCTCTGACAAGGCCTGACAAGCCTGCCACAGAGGCCTTGATAGTCGGTAAAGGGTTTTGATGCCGCCGATGTTAAGCGGAAATCTTGACCACAGCCTTGATCAGCCCGGTCTTTTCAAGCGCCCAGCGCGGTAGGTCGGTGATCACCGCATCCAGCGTGGTGCGGTGCGTGATCAGCGACGAGACCGGCACATGGCCTGCGCGAATGGAGGCTGCCACATGCTCGAAATCCTGCCGCGTCGCATTGCGGCTGCCGACCAGCATCATTTCGCGCTTGTGGAATTCGGGATCGGAGAAGCGGATGTCGTCCTTCACGACGCTGACAAAGACCAGGCAGCCCCCATGCGCGACGAAGGAGAAGGATTTCTCCATCGAGCCGCCGAAGCCGGTTGCATCGAAGACCACGTCGAACCCGTCGCCGCCCGTAGCTGACTGCACAGCCTGAAGCGCGCCGTCTCCCGCCAATATTCCCTCCGCAAAACCAAGCCGTTCGGCCGCCATCTGCAAACGTTCGGCACTGGCGTCGAGCAGCGTTACCTGATGACCGGCAATGCGCGAGAACAGCGCCGTGCCAAGTCCGATCGGTCCGGCACCGATGACGAGCGCCCGTGAGCCGGCCGGCGCCAGCGAACGGCGCACCGCATGGGCGCCAATCGCCAGGAACTCCACCGTTGCCGCAGCCTCCAGCGACAGATCGCCGGCTGGATAGAGATTTTTCTCAGGCACGAGGATTTCCTCGCAAAGCGCGCCGTCCGTGTGCACGCCCAGAACCTTGATTGCCGTGCAGCAGTTCGGCTTGCCCTTCAGGCAGGCACCGCAGGTGCCGCAGGACAGATAGGGATTGACGATGACGGGCGTGCCCGGCGTCAGGGATACGCCTTCGCCGGGCTCGATCACCGTTGCCGAAATTTCGTGGCCCATGACGCGGGGATATTCGAGATAGGGATGCTTGCCCTCGAAGATATGATAGTCGGTGCCGCAGATACCGACATGGCTGACCGCAAGGCGCGCCCAGCCTTTTGGCGGCGAACCCGGCGCCGGTCTGTCGATCATATCCAGGCGCCCGGGCTCCGGGCAGATGGCCGCTTTCATGGCAGGCATTCCTTGCAGTCTCAGGTCACAGATGGATGGTAACGGCAAACGTTGGGATCGAACCGCCGCTTGCCGCAGGGATCAGCGCGAACCGCGGCGGCGCAGCTGGTCGAAATAGACGATGACGATGATCAGCACGCCGGTGATGATGCGCTGCACGAACGCATTGACGTTGAGCAGATTGGCGCCATTGTTGATGGTTGCGAGGATGAAGGCGCCGAGCAGCGGCCCATGCACCGACCCCACCGCGCCAAACAGGCTGGTGCCGCCGATCACCGATGAGGCGATCGCCTGCAACTCCCAGCCCTCGGCCTGCGTGGCGTTGCCGATGCCGATGCGCGAGGCGAGAAGCAGGCCGACAAAGGCAGCACAGGTGGAAGACAGGATATAGGCGAGATAGATCGTGCGATTGACATTGACGCCCGAAAGACGCGCGGCCTCGCTGTTGGAGCCGACGGCAAAGAGATAGCGGCCCCAGCGGCTGAGGTGCAGGAAGATATAGGCCGGGATCGCGACGACGATCACCATCCAGAACAGGCTGGGAATGCCGAGGAAATCGGCGCGCGAGAAATTGGTGAAGGACTCGTCGCTGATCGATATGGTCGAACCGTTGGTTACCAGAAGGCCGATGCCGCGCAGCGAGGTCAGCGTCGCCAGCGTGATGATGAAGGCGGGCAGGCCCATGCGGACGATACCGAAGGCATGGAAGGCGCCGATCGCGACACCGACCAGAAGCGTAATGCCCATGGCCGGCCAGAGCGGCACGCCGTGCTGAAGCAGCCAGGCAACCGTGACACTGGAGAAGCCGACCACGGCGCCGACGGACAGATCGATACCGGCAGTAATGATGACGAAGGTCTGCCCGACCGCAAGGATCGCCGTCATGGCGCCCTGCCGCAGCAGGTTGCTGATATTGTTGGAGGTCCAGAAACTCGTCGTGGAGAGGCCGAGAAGCAGCCAGAGGAACAGCAGGAGCCCGAGCAGCGTCAGGCCGAACAGGATGTTCATGCCCTTCTTCGGCACCGGGGCGGTTTCCGTTGTGGTCTCTACGCTCATGATTTTCCTCCACGCATTTTCTTATCCGGTCTTTTCATGATGCTAGACGCCGATCGCCTGGGTCAGCACTTCTTCATGCGACGCACTACGATAGGTGTGGCTGGCAACCAGTCTTCCCTGCCGGAACACATGCAGCCGGTCGGACAGCTCGTAGACCTCCGGCAGATAGGACGAAATCAGGATGATGCCTGCGCCCTGCTCCAGAAGCCGGGCAAAGAGCCGGTAGATCTCCGCCTTGGTGCCGACATCGACGCCGACGGTCGGCTCGTCGAAGATGAACAGCTTGGCGCCGTGACTCAGCCATTTGCCGATGACGATCTTCTGCTGGTTGCCGCCGGACATGGCCGAGGCCAGGACACGCCGCGTCGGTGTCTTGATCTTCAGGTCCTTGATCTGGCGGTCGGCATTCTCGATCTCACGCGCGCGATTGATGGTCAGGCCGCGCGACAGCCGGTCGAAAACCGGAAGATTGATATTGAGCCCGATCGGCAAGTTGAGGCAGAGACCTTGGTCGCGGCGGCTCTCGGGCGCGAGCGCGATGCCGAGATCCATGGCGTCGCGCTCATTGCGGATCTTCACTTTGCTGCCCTGCCAGTAGACTTCGCCGGCGCTGAGCGGCTGGCGTCCATAAAGCCCGAGTGCGAATTCGCTGCGCCCGGCGCCGATCAGACCATAGAGACCGACGATTTCGCCTGCGCGCACCGATAGCGAAACATCGGAAAATCCCGGACCGGAAAGGCCACGCGTCTCAACGATGGTGGCGCCGATCGGCAGCGTTTCCTTGTGATAGATCTGCTCGATGGTGCGGTTGATCATCATTGAGATCAGCTCGGCATCGTTGGTCTCCGCGATGTTGCGGGTGCCGATATGGGTGCCATCGCGCAGGACCGAAACCCGGTCGGCCAGCTCGAAAACCTCTTCCATGCGATGACTGATATAAACGATGGTGACGCCTTCGCCCTGTAGCCGGCGAATGAGCCGGAAGAGCTGCGCCGATTCCTGGCGGGTGAGGTAAGCGGTCGGCTCATCGAAGATCAGAAACTGGGTGCCGCGCATCGCTGCGCGCGCCGTCGCCACCAGTTGCTGCTGGCCGATCGTCAGGTCGCTGAGAAGAGCGGCAGCGGGGAGATTGAAGCCGAGATCGTCGAGCACGGCCTGGGCCGCATCGGTCATGGCGCGCTTGCGCATCAGGCCGTTTTTGTTGATTTCGTCGCCCAGAAACATATTGGCCGCAACCGACAGATGGCGGCAGAGCACGACTTCCTGATGCACCGCATTGATGCCGCGCGAAATCGCCTCATTGGGCGTCGCAAGCTGCACCGCATCGCCGCACCAGAAGACCTCGCCGGAGGTGCGCCGGATGACGCCGGTCAGGAGCTTGATCAGCGTCGATTTGCCGGCGCCGTTTTCGCCGACGATCGCGTGGATTTCTCCGGACAGGAAGGTGATATTTGCCGGTTTCAGGGCCTCGACGGCCCCGTATTTCTTCTGCAGGCCACGCAGTTCCAGGATCGGTTCGCCCTTGGGAACCGGGTGCTTGGCAATTGCCGCCGCGCCCTCGTGCCGGTGGCTGACATCTTGAAGTCCGGTCATGGCGCCTCTCCTCCGGGTCCAAATTCCGTTTTAAAATGGCCAGCCATGTTGAAACAGATCTGGATTACATCATGCAACAGACGGCAGGCCGTCTGGACGGCCTGCCGCAATGTTCGGATCAGTTGACCTTGGGGTTCAAGAGCGCGTCGATCTTCGGTTCAGCCATGTTGGCCTTCGTCACCAAGTTTGCACCGGTATCGACATTGGCCTCGACCTTTTCCTTTTTCGATGCAGCAAGAGCGGTTTTGATGCCGTCATAGCCCATGCGATAGGGGTCCTGGACGACGAGGCCGGCGAGAACGCCTTCCTTGAGGAAGCCGACCGTCTTTTCGTCGCTGTCGAAGCCGATGACCTTGATCTTGTCGCCAAGCTTGTTTTCAGCAATCGCCTGGCCAACGCCCTGCGCCATGATCAGGTTGGATGCAAAGACGCCAACGAGGTTCGGGTTTGCGGTGATCAAGTCGGTCATCATGTTGAGGCCGGTGGTGGCCTGGCCGTCGGCATATTTGTCGGCCACGACCTTGAGGCCCGGATATTTCGCCGTGATCTGCTCGACGAAGCCGTTATGGCGCTGATCCAGCGAACCGACGCCTGGCAGGCTGGTGATGATGGCGATATCGCCCTCTTCCTTGCCGGTTGCTTCCTTGATCGCCGCAGCAAGACCATCTGCGGCGATACGGCCCCCTTGAGTGTTGTCGGTGGTCAGGAACGATGTGAAGGCCTTGGAATCAGCGCCGGAATCGATACCGATGATCGGGACGGCCTTGGCTGCCTCATCGATCGGCTTGCCGAGTGCCTTGAATTCCGTCGGCGAGATGACGACAGCGGCCGGGGCGCCGGCTACGGCATTTTCCAGGATCGTGATCTGGCCGTTGATGTCGGATTCCGACTGGGCGCCGAGTTCCGGCACGTTGACGCCGAGATCCTTGCCGGCAGCGCGGGCGCCGGCCAGAACGATCTGCCAATAGAACGAGGTCGTATCCTTGACGATGATCGGGATGGTCACGTCCTGCGCAAACGACGCCACCGGCATCATCGTCGCGAAAACAGCGGCACCGGCCAGGCTGGTAAAGGCGCGGCGCGACAGGATATTCTTCATAAGGGTCATGGTGTTGTTCTCCTCCAACAACGTCTTGTTCAGTTCTCCTCAGACCGGGCTGCAAGACGCAAACAGTTCGATCTTTTATCCATAAAAAACATTTTGCCTTGGCAAGCTATCTCAGCAATTTCGAAATTGCAAGCGGTCGAAATTTGCCTTGAACATTGTTTTCCTCCCAACGCCAAGTCTTTGTTTTTTCACCCTGAAGATGAACCGGCCCACCTCCATGGGCCGGGTGCCAGCGCCCATGTCAGACGCGGTAGAGTTCCTGCGGATGCACGACACCCTTTTTCAGGATGATATTTCCGTAGAGCCGGAATTCCGTTGTCGCGACAATATAGGCGGCCTTGCGCGAACGCTCATAGAAGGCGAAGCGCTCGATCGGCACGACCTTGAAATCACCGGCAAGCTTGTTGACCAGGCTCTGGAACTTGACGCAGACATCCGGCACCGCCTGCGGATCGCCGACGACTTCCATGCGCCAGGCGGACTCATCCACGAAAGTATCGAGCGGCATATGCGCAAGAATTGCCTCTGTTATGCTCAGCGCATCGACCCCGTCCGCCCGCACGACCTTCGGGCCCATTGTGCTGGCCGGAAAGTTGGCATCGGCAATCACGATCTCGTCCCCATGTCCCATCGTGCGGATCGCATGCAGCAATTCCGGACCGAGCAATGGATGTATTCCCTTCAGCATTCCTTATTCCTTTGTCTCTTGAAAGCCGGCTAGACCCGAACGGCATCCGTGCCGAGTTCCGGGGCGACCAGCGTATGTGCTTCATAGGCCCTGAAGTCATCCGGCTGCAAACGCCGCTCCGTCAACTCCATATTCCGTATCAGGCTCGACGGCTTGGCTGTTCCAAGCAGAACCGAGGCCACCGCCGGGCTCTGCAGAGGAAACTGGATCGCCGGCGCTGCCAGCGGCAGGCCCTCAGATCGCGCAATAGCCTCCATCGCCCGCACCTTGTCGAGAACGTCCGGCGTTGCCGGCATATAGTCGAAATGTGATCCCTCCACCGGACCGGTGGCCAGAATACCCGAATTGAATACGCCGCCAACCACCAGCGAGGTTTTCTTTTTCTCACAAAGCGGTAGCAGTTCGGCGGTGGCGGTTCGATCAAGAAGCGTATAGCGCCCGGCCAGAAGGATACAGTCGATATCCGCCTCGGCCATCACATCGAGGCAAACGGGCACTTCATTGACGCCCAGCCCGTAAGCCGCAATCGCGCCGCTCGACTTCAGCTCATCCAACGCTTTCAAACCGCCATCCAGCAATTGCCGAAGATAGACCGCGTTGCGCTCCGCTCCATGCGTATAGACGCCGATATCGTGGACGAAGAGAATATCGATGCGGTTGAGCCCAAGGCGGGCATAGCTGAAATCGACCGACCGCATGATACCGTCATAGGAATAGTCATAGTCCGTTTCAAAGGGCAGCGGATCGACGAAACCGTAGCTCGGCACCTGGTCATCGGCGACTGGCCGCTGCAGCCGCCCCACCTTGGTCGATAGAACGTAACTGCCCTTGGGCTTGTCGTGCAGGAAATCGCCGACGCGCCGTTCGGCCAGGCCAAACCCATACCAGGGCGCGGTATCGATGAACCTGAGGCCGGCGCTCCAGGCGGCCTCCAGCGTTTCCATCGCGGTTTCGCGCGGACAGGCCCGGTACATGCCGCCGAGCGGCGCCGTGCCGAAGCTATATTCGGTGACGGACAGGTCGGTCTGGCCGATTTTTCTCACGTTCATCAAGTCTCTCCTCCGCTTTGGCGGCCGCCCGTCAAAGTGTCGCGCCGAGGTGCCAGGGCACGAATTCATTATCGCCGTAACCGAACAGTTCGCTCTTGGTTTTCTTGCCCGACGCCGTATCGATGATCAGGTCGAAGATGTCGCGGCCCATGCCGGCGATCGTCGCATCGCCGGTGGCAATCGTGCCGCAGTCGATATCCATGTCCTCTTCCATGGCCCGGTAAAGCGCCGTGTTGCTTGTCAGCTTGATCGACGGGCAGGGGCGCGAACCGAAACAGCTGCCACGGCCGGTGGTGAACGTGATGACATTGGCGCCGCCCGCCACCTGCCCCGTTGCCGAGACCGGATCGTAACCGGGCGTATCCATGAACACGAGGCCATGTTCGGTCACCCGCTCGGCATAATGATAGACCGCCGTCAGCGGCGAGCGGCCGCCCTTGGCGACGGCACCGAGCGATTTTTCCAGGATCGTGGTCAGGCCGCCGCGCTTGTTGCCCGGCGACGGATTGTTGTCGAGCGAAGCGCCGTGCATGGCGACATAATCTTCCCACCAGGAGATCAGGCCGTCGAGCTTTTCGGCAACGCCATCATTGACGGCGCGGCTGCGCAGCAGATGTTCGGCACCGTAGATTTCGGAGGTTTCCGACAGGATGGCCGTGCCGCCGGCGCCAGCCAGAATATCGACCGCCGCTCCCAAAGCGGGGTTGGCCGTGATGCCTGAAAGCCCATCGGAACCGCCGCATTGCAGGCCGACGATGATTTCGCTGACCGGGATCGCAATCCGCCTGGCCGTTCCGACTTCCGCCGCGATCTCTTCGAGCACACCGAGCGCGCGGGCAACGGCGCGGCGCGAACCGCCGGCATCCTGAATGTTGAAGTGCCGTTTTCCGGCACCCGCTCCGGATTGGCCGTAGAGCGTCAACTGATTGACCTCGCAACCGAGTCCGACCATCAGAACGCCGCCGAAATTCACATGGCGCGTATAGCCGGCCAGCGTTCGATGCAGGTTCTTCATGCCGTCGCCGGTCGAACTCATGCCGCAGCCCTGATCATGGACGATCGGCACGAAACCGTCGATACCCTCATAACGCGGCAGGATGACCTTGTTGGCCTCCTCGGCGATTGCGCGGCAGACGGTGGTGGAACAGTTGACGCTGGCGATGATGCCAATGAAATTGCGGGTCGCGGCGCGCCCGTCAGCGCGGCGGTAGCCCATGAAGGTGCGCGCCCTGTCGGCGCTGCTCGCCGCTTCCGGCGGCACCGGGGCGCCGATCGACAGCCGGTCCTGATCGAAGGCCAGATTGTGAGAATGAACGTGGTCGCCCGCAGCGATCTCGACGGTTGCCCGGCCGATCGCCTGGCCGTATTTCACCACCGGTTCGCCCATATGGACGGGATGGATCGCCACCTTGTGGCCGGGATCGATCTTGCCATTGGCGCGCACGCCACCCGGCAGTTCACCGCCCGCCTCGATGGCCAGCGATGCGACGGCGACATTGTCGTCCGGCGACAAAACGATGAAGGAAGGTGCGGTCACCCTTGGTATCTCCCTGGACGGTTTTTATCCGAATGAGCCTCTCATTCATTTTGTCTTTTATCCACAATAGACAGTTTATCGTCAATGGGTATTATGGGATGCGGCTGCCATGCTTCCCGTCACCACCGTGCCAAAGCAAAATCAGATCAAAGACAAATCAGGGACGAAACACGATGAAACCGTACTTCAAAAGCCAAGACAGGACCGATCGGACCGGATAGAGCAGCCTCAAAAACACCGCCCGCGCTTCGGGTCTACAGAACTCACATCCGGTCGATACAGTCATGGCGAAACAGAACACCGTCTTCAAGGACGCCTTCAACCGTTGCCTCAAGCTCCTGGCGGAAACCTCAAGCCTGCCATCCGAGCCGGAACTGGGAACGACGCTCGGCGTCAGCCGCACCACCATTCGCGCCATCCTGACGCGCATGGAAGGGCTGCAACTGCTGGCCTGGGACAAGCGGGCAAAGGTGGTGCTGCGCCAGCCGAAACCGGAGGATTATTACCCGGCGGAGGAAACCGATTCGCTATCCGATATTATCGAGCGCAGTTTCATGCGCCGGATTCTGGCCGGCGGTGCCGAGCCCGGCATGCAGATCAACGAATTGGAACTCGCCCGCGACATCGGCACCGGCACGACCAGCGTGCGCGAATTCCTCATCCGCTTCAGCCGCTTCGGCCTGATCGAAAAAAGGCCGAACAGCCATTGGATCCTGAAGGGTTTTACCCGCGAATTCGCACTGGAACTGACGGAAGTGCGCGAAATGTTCGAACTGCGCTCGGCCGCCAGCTTTACGGCGCTGGCCCCGGAGCATCCGGCCTGGGCCGATCTTGACCGGATCGAAACGCTGCACCGCGAAATCCTTGCCGATATCGACAATCGCTACACGGAATTCTCGGAACTCGACGAGCGCTTCCACCTTCTCGTGCACACATCGTCGAGCAACCGTTTCATCGTCGACTTCTATGACATCATCACCATCGTCTTTCACTATCACTACCAGTGGAACAAGACGAATGCGCGCGAGCGCAACGCCCGGGCGCTGGAAGAACATCTCGACTATATCGCTGCCCTGCGCTCCCGAGACCCCGCCCGTGTCGAAGCCGCCTGCCGCCGCCATTTGAAATCGGCGCGCGAAACCTTGCTCCAGTCCATTCAATAGCCGGATTCAAAGATATGACCACGACGCCTATCGTCCAGTTTGGAACCAGCCGCTTCCTCCAGGCCCATGCCGATCTCTTCGTCAGCGAAGCCCTGGAAAAAGGCGAGGCGCTGGGCAAGATCACCATCGTCCAAACTACGGGATCCGCGGAACGCGCGGGACGGCTGACGGCCCTTTCGGCGCCGGACGGTTTTCCAGTCATCATTCGCGGGCTCGCGGAAGGGACCGAAATCGACCGCACCCAGCAGGTCAGAAGCGTCGCGAGGGCTTTATCAACGGCAGCCGATTGGGATGAGATCAAGCGGATCGTGGCCATGGAAGCGGAGGTGCTGATCTCCAATACCGGCGATACCGGTTATGTCATCGGTCCCGACGATCTTGCAGCGGACATTCCCGCATCATTTCCCGGCAAGCTGCTCGTCCTGTTGCATGAACGCTATCGCGCGGGCGGCGGTGCGCTGACGGTTCTTCCCTGTGAATTGGTGGCCCGCAACGGCGATACCCTGAAAAAGGTGATCCTTGATCTGCAGTCAGAACGGTTCGCCGGCGCTGATTTCGCAGGATGGCTCACAACAACAGTGATCTGGGGCAATACGCTGGTGGACCGGATCGTATCCGAGCCGCTACAGCCCGCCGGCGCCGTCGCGGAACCCTATGCCCTCTGGGCCATCGAGGCGCAGCCGGGACTGAAACTGCCCTGCACGCACCCGTCCATTCTGCTAGTGGACGATCTCTCGCCTTACGAGAAACTGAAGCTGCACATCCTCAATCTCGGCCATACAGTGCTCGCCGATCTCTGGCTGAAAAACGGCCGCTCTCAGGACGAGACGGTCAAAGCCATCCTGCAAGACCCGGACATCTTCGCAACGCTGATGGAGATCTATGAAACCGAAGTCATTCCCGGCTTTGCCGCGAAGAGCCTCGGGGAGGAGGCCGGGCGCTATGTCGCGCTGACGCTCGACCGGTTCCGCAATCCGTTTCTCAACCATCGCATCAGCGACATCGCCAACCATCACGCCGAGAAAATTACCCGGAGGCTCGCAAATTTCAAGGTCTGGAGCCCTAATGTGGCGATGCCCAGGCTGACCACGATCATCGAAAGCCGCTGATCAGTAGCCGGCAACCGGCTTGGCACTACCTGTTTCGCCGGACAGGAAGTCCTCCCGCAACCGGGTGGTGGCGCTGACCAGCAGCGTCACATCAGTGCCAATTGCCATGAAGTCTGCGCCCATCTCGCGGTACATATGCGCCTGGTCGAGGCTGAGCGTCATGATGCCCCGCGCCTTGCCCGCCTCTGCGATGCGATCGAAGGCGTCCTTGATCGCTGCCGTCACCTCGGGATGGCCTGGCTGTCCGAGATATCCCATGTCGGCTGCGAGATCAGACGGGCCGACGAACAGGCCGTCGATCCCCTCAAGCGCAGCAATATCGTCCAGTGCAGCTAAGCCGGCACGGCTCTCGATCTGCACGATCAGGCAGATCTCGTCATTGGCCGTTTCAAGGTAGTCACCGATCCGGCTGAACTGCGATGCCCGGCCAAGGGCTGCACCGACGCCGCGTACGCCATGCGGCGGATAGCGGACGGCGCGTACAAGAGCCTTTGCCTGCTCGACGCTCTCCACCATCGGGATCAGCAAGGTCTGCGCGCCCGTATCGAGAATCTGCTTGATCATCCAGGTTTCGCCGACCGGAAGCCGGACCATCGGATGGCTGCCGGAGCGGGCGACGGCCTGGATCTGCGCCGAGAGAAGCGGAATATCGTTCGGCCCATGCTCTCCATCGATCAAAAGCCAGTCATAGCCGCTGCCCGCAACGATCTCCGCTGCATAAGGACTGGCCAGCGCGACCCAGAGGCCCAGCTGAAAACGATCCTCGCGAAGTGCAGCTTTGAAGGTATTTTTGGGGGCGGGCATGGCTGTCTCCTGCTGTCTTCGCTTTCTACCGCCAAATAAAAAAACCGGCCAGAGCTATCCGGCCGGTTTTCTTCAAGACCTGACTGGCAGATCAGGTCCCGATGGGTACATCAGGAAATGCCGCCAAGGCAAACATATTTGATCTCGGTGAATTCCTCGATGCCGTATCTCGAACCCTCGCGGCCAAGTCCGGACAGCTTGACGCCGCCGAACGGCGCTTCAGCGGTCGAGATCAGGCCTGTGTTCACGCCGACCATGCCATATTCGAGCGCTTCGGCGACCCGGAAGACGCGCGACAGATCCTTGGCATAGAAATAGGAGGCCAAGCCGAATTCCGTGTCGTTGGCCTGCTCGATCACGTCGGCTTCGCTCTTGAAGCGGAACAGCGGCGCGAGCGGCCCGAAGGTTTCTTCGCGCGCAACCGCCATCTCCTTGGTGACGTCGGTCAGGACGGTAGCCTCGAAGAACGTGCCGCCAAGCGCATGCGGCTTGCCGCCCTGTAGGATGCGCGCACCCTTTTTCAACGCATCGGCAATGTGTTCCTCGACCTTATTCAAGGCTGCCTTGTCGATCAGCGGCCCCAGGATCACGCCTTCATCGAAGCCATTGCCGGTTTTGAGCTTGCCGACTGCCGTTGCCAACTTTTCAGCAAAGGCATCGTAAACGCCATCCTGAACATAGATACGGTTGGCGCAGACGCAGGTCTGGCCGTTGTTGCGGTATTTGGCGATCAGCGCACCTTCGACGGCCGCATCGAGATCCGCATCATCGAAAACGATGAACGGCGCATTGCCGCCAAGCTCAAGCCCGAGCTTCTTGATGGTCGGCGCGCTCTGCTTATAGAGCTCGGTGCCGATTTCGGTCGAACCGGTGAAGGTGAGCTTGCGCACGGTCGGGTTGGAGGTCATCTCGCCGCCAATGGCTGCAGCCGAACCGGTGATCACGCTGAAAAGACCCTTTGGAATTCCGGCACGCTCGGCCAGAACCGCAATCGCGATGGCCGAAAACGGCGTCTGCGACGCCGGCTTCAAGACCATGGCGCACCCGGCGGCAAAAGCGGGACCGGCCTTGCGGGTAATCATCGCATTGGGGAAATTCCACGGTGTGATCGCAGCCACGACGCCGATCGGCTGCTTCATCACCATGATACGCTTATCCGGCTGATGACCGGGGATCATGTCGCCATAAATGCGGCGTCCTTCTTCGGCAAACCATTCGATGAAGCTGGCGCCATAAACGATTTCACCCGTCGCTTCCGCCAATGGCTTTCCCTGCTCGAGCGTCAGGATGCGGCCGAGATCGTCCTTGTTTTCGATCATCAGGTCGTACCATTTGCGAAGGATGCCGCAGCGTTCCTTGGCTGTTCTCGCAGCCCAGCCCTTTTGCGCGATGCGTGCCGCCTCGATCGCCGCCCTTGTTTCCGCAGCGCCGAGTTTCGGAACGCGGCCGATGATCTCGCCGGTCGCCGGATTGTTTACCTCGATGGCATTGTCAGGGGCGGCTTCGATCCAGTTTTCGCCGACGAGCGCGGCCTGGCGAAACAGCGAAGGGTCTTTCAAGGTCACGGTCATCAGCGGCAAATCCCTTTTAAAGAAAATCTACAGAACTTATACAACTTTTTTCCGGCGTTCGACAATAACCCTCATGCGCGTTTTTGCCGTCTCTTTTAGTGCGCTTACGGACAGTGAAACCAGTCGGCCACCTTTGTCGTCAAATTGGAAACGGTGCATCTCCAAAACAGGACCTATGACCCAAGGCTGCAATCACTATATGCGGACCATGTCCGCTTTAAAAACTGTCCTCCCAAGATAGGAATATACTCATGACAACCACCAGCAACTACCGCCAGGCAGACTACCCGATCGAGCCCAGCTTTCTCAATCGCTGGTCGCCGCGCGCCTTTACCGGCGAGACCATCTCCGAAACCGAGCTTTTGACCATTCTGGAAGCCGGCCGCTGGGCTCCGTCGGCTTATAATTCGCAACCGTGGCGCTTCGTCTACGCATTGCGCGGCACCGAGCAATGGGACAGGATTTTCCCGATCCTCAACGATTTCAACCAGAGCTGGGCAAAATCAGCCTCGGCATTGGTGATCCTGATCTCCAAGACCCATTTCGCCGCACCGGGCGCTACAGAAGAAGCCCTGTCCTACAGCCACAGCTTCGATACCGGCGCTGCCTGGGGATCGATCGCCCATCAGGCGCATCTGCTCGGTTTTCAGGCCCACGGCATGACCGGCATCCATTTCGACAAGGCCGTTGAGATCCTGGGCATTCCCGAAGGTTACCGCGTGGAAGCCGCTGCCGCCATTGGCCGCCTGGGCGACAAGACGCAATTGCCGGACTATCTGCAGGCCCGCGAAACGCCGAGCCCACGCCGCCCGCTGTCGGAAGTTGCCTTTAACGGCACGTTTGTTGCCGGCTAAGCACAAAAGAAAACCACGCCTTCCGGTTGGGAGGCGTGGTTTGCAATAAGACGCTGAAGCGGCGGTGCCGCTTGGCTCAAATATCCAGGTTGGCGACGCTGAGCGCATTTTCCTGAATGAAATCACGCCGTGGCTCGACCTCGTCACCCATCAGGCGCGAGAAGAGACCATCAGCATCAGTCGCATCCGGGACGCGGACCTGAAGCAGCGAGCGGACGTTAGGATCGAGCGTCGTTTCCCAGAGCTGCTCGGCATTCATTTCACCCAGACCCTTATAACGCTGCATCGACAGGCCCTTGCGGCCGCTGGCAAAGATCGCGTCGAGAAGCGCGCGCGGTCCGCTGATCTCGATCGCACCGTCCTTGCGCTTCAAGGTCGGCGGAATAGCGTAGATTTCCTTCAGCCGCGGTGTCATCAGATCGATATGGCGGGCGTCCTGTGATCCGATCAGCGCCATGTCGAGCGAGGCGACTTCCTTGACGCCCCGCACCATACGCTCGAACTTCAGGCCGCCATCGCTGGCAACCGCAACAACCCAGCCGCGCTCGGTTTCCTCGGCGATCAGGTCCAGGCGCTTGGCCACTTCGGCGGCGGTCGCTTCCGACTGCGCCTGGTTGTTGTTCAGCTCCGGATTGAGAGCGCCGGCAATCGCCGCCTGTTCGACGACCGAGCGGCTGTAGCGTGAATGCAGGGATTCGACCAGGGTGCGCAATCTCAGCGCATCGATGATGACCTCGCGCAGGTCCTGCCCGACCCGGACTTCGCCGGAACCGAGTTCAAGGGCTGCATCTTCCAGGCCCGTGGAGATCAGATATTCCTCCAGCGCCTTTTCATCCTTCAGATATTGCGCCGACTTGCCGCGCGCCACCTTATAGAGCGGCGGCTGGGCAATATAGAGATGACCGCGCTCGATCAGCTCTGGCATCTGGCGGAAGAAGAAGGTCAACAGCAGCGTGCGAATATGGGCGCCATCGACGTCAGCATCGGTCATGATGATGATCTTGTGGTAGCGCAGCTTGTCCGGGTTGAACTCGTCCTTGCCGATCGATGTGCCGAGCGCCGTGATCAGCGTGCCGATTTCCTGGCTGGACAGCATCTTGTCGAACCGCGCGCGCTCGACATTGAGGATCTTGCCGCGCAGCGGCAGGATCGCCTGGTTTTCGCGCGAACGGCCTTGCTTGGCCGAACCGCCGGCGGAATCCCCTTCCACCAGAAAGAGTTCGGACTTGGCGGGATCGCGCTCGGAGCAGTCGGCCAGCTTGCCGGGCAGCGACGAGATATCCAGCGCGCCCTTGCGGCGGGTCAGTTCGCGGGCCTTCTTGGCAGCCTCGCGGGCGGCAGCCGCCTCGATCACCTTGCCGACGAGGATCTTGGCATCGCCCGGATGTTCTTCAAGCCAGGTGCTGAGCGCCTCGTTGACCAGGCTTTCAACGACAGGACGAACCTCGGAAGAGACAAGCTTATCCTTGGTCTGCGAGGAGAATTTCGGATCGGGAACCTTGACGGAGAGAACAGCGGTCAGGCCTTCGCGGCAGTCTTCGCCTGTCAGCGTGACCTTTTCCTTCTTCATGATGCCGGAGCTGTCGCCATAGGAAATGATCTGGCGCGTCAGGCCGCCACGGAAACCCGCCATATGGGTGCCGCCGTCGCGCTGCGGGATATTGTTGGTGAAGCAGAGGACATTCTCGTGGTAGCTGTCGTTCCACCACATCGCCACTTCGACGGTGATGCCGTCCTTTTCGCCGCGAATGGCGACGGGCCTGGAGACCAGCGGCTTTTTCGCCCGGTCGAGATATGCGACGAAGGCTTCGAGGCCGCCGTCATACATCATCTCGGTTTCGCGGACATCGGAATGCCGCTTGTCGGTGAGGAGAATGCGAACACCCGAATTGAGGAAAGCGAGTTCGCGCAGGCGATGCTCCAGCGTTCCGTAGTCGAACTCGATCATCGTGAAGGTTTCGGTGCTCGGCAGGAAGGTAACTTCCGTGCCGGTCTCGCCATCGCTGTCGCCGATCACCTTCAGCGGTGCATCGGCAACGCCGTGGGTGAAGTTGATTTCGTGGATCTTGCCCTGGCGCTTGATCTTCAGCTGCAGCTTGACCGAGAGCGCGTTGACGACGGAGACGCCAACGCCATGCAGACCGCCGGAAACCTTGTAGGAATTCTGGTCGAATTTGCCGCCGGCATGCAGCTGCGTCATGATCACTTCGGCTGCCGAAATGCCCTCGCCCGTATGGATATCGGTCGGGATGCCGCGGCCGTTGTCGGTGACCGTCACCGAACCATCGGCATTCAACGTCACGGTGACGATATCGGCATGGCCAGCCAGCGCCTCGTCGATCGCGTTATCGACGACTTCGTAGACCATGTGATGCAAGCCGGAGCCGTCGTCGGTATCGCCGATATACATGCCCGGCCGCTTGCGGACGGCATCGAGACCCTTCAGGACCTTGATGGAATCGGCACCATATTCGGCGTTTGCGCCGGCTTCGGTTTCAGGCAAATCGGTCATTCGGCTATAAGTCTTTCCAGGTTTCGATGCCATGTCTTCGGGATTGGGATTCCGTGCGAATCACCCCTCGATGGCGCTCCCCGAATATAGGGATTTTGTCCATAGTTCCAAATCCCGTGCAGCCGGAAAGCGGCAGAAATCAGGGGATCATCAGTGTTCCTTATCAGGAAAGCGGGCTTTTTCCAAAACATCTTCCAGGATACGGATGGTTTCACCGGATAAGGTGCGGATACGGCCCGCAAGCCGGTTGGCAAACGCCGTATGCGCCGCTGGCAGGCCAGACGTATTCAGCACCACTTTCGGGTCGGATAGGGCCGCGATCCCGAACAGTTCGTCCGCATCGTCCCAGATGACGTTGAAATAACCGGCGACCCTTTGCAGGAATTCAAAGCTCGGCGCGCCGCGCTTGCCGTGTTCGAGCGCCGAGAGATAGGCGGGCGATACGCCGATCGCCGCAGCCATCTGTTTTTGCGATACGCCCTTCTTCTGCCGCAACAGGCGAACCGCATCACCGAACGGGGTCATGGGGCCATGCCTCTGGGGCGCGACAGCCGGACATAGAGCGCGCCATCGCCGCCATGGTTGCGAGCGGCCGGTTCATAAGACGAGATCAGCATCCGGAATTCCGGTAGCGAAAACCACATCGGTACCGCCCGCTTGAGCGCGCCGTCGCTGCCGAGCGATGTGCCCTTGCCGGTAATCACGAGAACATGCCGCAGTCCGCGATCATAGGCCCGCACCAGGAAATGCAAAAGCAACCCATGCGCCTCGCTCTGGATCATGCCATGCAGATCGATCCGGGCTTCAATGGCCAGATGGCCCTTGGCGAGCTTGCGCTTGACCGGCTTTTCCAACGGATGATGCATCCTGGCCGTCTTTTTTGGCACGTCTGCCGGAGCGGCCCCAAAAGCCTCGGTCAGCGACCGGCCCTCCTTCATTACCGGGATCGGTGGTTTTTCCGGCGCGGGCTTAGGTTTCGGCTCCTCGAATTCTTCAAGCTCGTCCATGCGTCCGGGCAGCGGACGGGTGGTGCGGGCGACCTTGCCCCAAAGGATGCGGTCTTCGCTGGTGAGTATCTTTCCCTTAGCCATGGCCGTATCTTGCCGCAGCGGCTTTCGGGATGAAAATGAAAAAGTCGGCTTCATTGCGCACCGCACCGGCCAGCCGGCCAGCCTCGTCGCCGGAGCCAGTAAAGAGATCGCCGCGAGCCGGGCCGACGATCGCCGAGCCCGTATCGAGCGCCAGCATCAGCCTGCGGAACGGACGGCCGCCGTCGATCGACGTCAGGCTGTCGCTCGCGATGAAAAAAGGAACGCCGAACGTATGGATCAGGCGATCGACGGCAAGCGAGCGGCCGGGTTCCAGCGCCACTTTCGCGGCGGCAACGGGCCCGAGCGCCGTATCGCCGACGTCTGCCTCACGGAAGAAAATGAAGGACCGGTTGTGCCACAGCACCTCGTCCGCCTCATCCGGATGATCGTCCAGCCATTGCTTGATCGTCTGCATCGATACCGTTGCGGCGTCGATCTTGCCGCGCGCGATGAGCAGCTTGCCGGTGGCGGAGAAATAATGGCCGGTCTTGGCCGCATAGGTCACCCGCTTCATCGATCCATCGGGATAGACCAGCCGGGCAGCCCCCTGAACATGGGCGAAGAACACATCGGTCTTTGATTTGGCATAGGCGATCTCCAGCCCCTGCCCGGCCAGATATCCCTGCTCGATCGCTTTGCGATCCGGATATTCGCTGACCTGACCATCCTTTAGCCGGCCAAAGGCAAAATAGGGATCCATGCCTTCGGGACGGTTGCCGTCATCGATATCGACGAGATCATCCGGGCGGCGATAGAAGGGAAAACGGAAGGTATCGTCCATGGTTGCGCTGACCAGCACTTCGGGTTCGAAGAAGGCGGTGACGAAACCGGGTTTGCCGTCGTGGCTGACGATCTTGAAGGCCACGAACTGCGCTTCGAAGAAAGCGCGGGCCTCGCCTGCATCCTGCGGACGGGCGTGCCTGGCCGCATCATAGGCCGGCATTAGATCAGCGGTGGAAATGCCGAGCGACGCCGTCTTGTGCGGTTTGACGGTGGTGACCTGCCGGCGACAGCGCTCAAGCGCCGGCAGAAGCGGTGATGGATCATCGGATTGCCAACCGGGAAGGTCGGAAAAGTCGACCCGTTGCAAATCGAAATCCATCGCCGCCAGTCCCGTATCTATATTCCGATCAGTTTTCGGATTCCGTCGCGATCAGCTTCCAATTCGGATCGCGCGAGCGGGTGTCGCGCGAGAAGGTCCAGAGATCGTTGACCTCGGACACCGCTTCGGCATCGCCATCGACGATCGCACCGGCCTTGTCATAGGTCGCCGAAATCAGCTGGCTGACGATGCGCAGTGTGATATTGGCCTCGCTGTCCTTGATCTCGGCATGCACCATGTCGGCCTTTTCGATGCCGACAAAGGTGGACTTGACGATTTCGCCCTTGCTTTCGCGTTCGGAAATAGCCGCATCGAAACCATCATAGACGTCACGGGACAACAGACCCTTGAGCGTCTTGCGGTCGCCATCGGCGAACGCCATGACGATCATCTCATAGGCCATCTTGGCGCCATTAACGAATTCCTTCGGATCGAAGGCCGGATCAGCGTCATTCATCCGGCGCAGCGCGTCGTTAAGCGGCGTGCCGGCCTTGGTGAAGGCGTCGATCCCGGCATAGCGCGAAATCTCCTCGCCTGCCCCATCGCGGCGGGGCAATTGCACCACTTTGCCGGATGCTTCGGGCCCTTCGGCCGCTTCGCGGGGCGAATAGGGATCGACCGGCGGACGTTCGTTGCCGGTCCGCTTGCCCAGAACGCTGCGCAGTTGCAGGAAGATGATCACCGCAGCGACCAAGAAAAACAATGTGATGAAGTCGAAAGAGCCCATTTCCACCCAGAACCGCTGTTAATATGCCGTGCGATCATCCCATATAGTCTGCATGGCACGATCATTCAAATGGCTATATCACTTCTTTGCAATTGCCGGTGCGGTTCGGCTCGATCACTTTCACCTGAGTAGATAACAATGCGCTCCCTGATCATCCCCTTCGTTTTCCTGTTGATGCCGATCGCGGAGATCGCAACCTTCATCATCGTCGGCCGCGAGGTCGGTGTCGGCATCACGCTTCTCCTCGTGCTGGGTAGCGCTATCGCCGGTGCGGTTCTGCTGCGTATCCAAGGCTTTGGTGTTTTGAGAAAAATCCAGGAGGCTTCGCAGACCGGCACCGATCCCGGCCGCCAGCTTGTGCATGGCGTCATGATCGTGATCGCCGCCTTCCTGCTGATCATTCCAGGTTTCATCAGCGACATCGCCGGGCTGTTGCTCTTCATTCCCGCAGTCCGGGATTTCGGCTGGTCCTTCGTCAAGAACCGCCTGACGATCGTGACAACCGGCATGGGGACCGGGCGCGGATTTTCCCGCAGACCGGAACCGGACCCTAACGGTCCACGCCGCGCTGGCCCCCGGGTGATCGATCTCGACGACGATGACTATTCGCGCACCGATGGCCGCGGCCGCACCGATCCGAACGAGCGCGACCGCCTCAAGTGAACGATAGCGCCTGAACCGGGGCAACGGGTTGTAAGCCCCGGTGCGAAATGCTAGATGCCTCACCAAATTTCATGTCCGAAGGAAATGGCCTTATGACCGATACCGCATCCCCGACAAACGGCGCGACCGAGAGCCCGTCCGTGAATATCCTGGCCCAGTACATCAAGGACCTTTCCTTTGAAAACCCGGGTGCGCCGCGTTCGCTTCAGGCGCGCGAAAAGGCTCCGGCGATCAACATCAATGTCAACGTCAACGCCAATCCGTTGTCGGACGCGGAATTCGACGTCATCCTGACGCTGAACGCTGAAGCCAAGGACGGCGACAAGATGCTGTTCAATGTCGAGCTGTCCTATGGCGGCGTTTTCCGCGTCACCGGTTTCCCGCAGGAACACATGCTGCCGCTGCTCTTCATCGAGTGCCCACGCCTGCTCTTCCCGTTTGCCCGCCAGATCGTTTCCGACGCGACGCGCAACGGTGGCTTCCCGCCGCTGATGATCGACCCGATCGATTTTGCCCAGATGTTCACGCAGCGCATGGCAGAAGAAAAAGTGCGCTCGCAGGTCTCGACGACCACGAACTGATCCGGCACGCGCCGTGATCCGATTGCCTAATGCCCGGTCATCGACCGGGCATTTTTCATTTGGCCAGTTCGTATTTCGCCCAGATGGCTTTTTCGCCCATCTTGGCAATAAGAGCCGCATGCGCATTGGCTTCTTCGCCGGTCAGACGCGGTGCGAGCGGATGCGGCCGTTGTCCGGCAATTACGATGACCTCGTCGGTTTCGTTCGTCTGGCCGCGACTGTCATTGCTGTGCAGGCCAAACGCCGTCTGCCGGCCGCCGATCAGCTCGATATAGACTTCCGCCAGGAGTTCGGAGTCGAGCAGCGCACCGTGTTTTGTTCGATGGGAATTATCGACGCCGTAGCGGCGGCAGAGAGCGTCGAGCGAATTTGGCCCCATCGGATGCTTGCGGCGGGCGAGCGCCAGCGTATCGGTAACCACATCATTGGTGATCGCCGGCAGGCCCAGCCGGGCAAATTCGGCATTCATGAAGCCCATGTCGAAGGTGGCGTTGTGCGCCACCCACCGCGCATCGCCAAAGAAGGCAAGCAGCTCCTCGACGATGCCGGCAAAGTTCGGCTTGTCCTTCAGGGACTCGTCGGAAATGCCATGGATCGCCAAGGCGTCGGGATGCACCTTGCGATCGCCGGGATTGATATAGACATGGAAGGACCGGCCCGTCGGAAAGTGGTTATCAAGCTCGATGCCGCCGATTTCAATGACGCGGTCGAGCTTGTTGTCGAGACCCGTCGTTTCCGTATCGAAAATGATTTCGCGCATCATGGCCTCTTTTGGCTGTTTAGCCGCTGAACGATCGCCGCCACCTGTTCACGGGCCGAATCAACTCCGTGGCCGGTATCGATGATATAATCTGCTTTCGCACGTTTTTCCCGGTCAGGGACCTGACGCGACACGATGAGCGCGAATTTTTCCTCCGTCATCCCCGGTCTTTTCAGCACCCGCTCCCTTTGGATCTGCGGATCGCAGGTGACGACGGCAACCGCATCGACGCGATCTTCGCCGTTCGTCTCGTAAAGAAGCGGAATGTCGAGCACCACCAGTGGCGCGCCAGCGGCGCGATGATGATCGAGAAATACCCGCTCCTTGTCGCGCACCAGAGGATGAACGATCGCTTCCAGCACCTTGAACAGCGCGGGATCCTTAGCAAGCTGGCGGGACAGTTCGGCCCGGTCGATGCCGCCTGCCTCTGCCGTTCCTGGAAATGCCGCTTCAATCGGCGCGACGGCTTCATTCTGGTAGAGCGCATGAACGACGGCATCGGCATCGTTGACCGGCACCCCCATCTCCGCAAACATCTGGGCGGTGGTGGATTTTCCCATGCCGATCGATCCAGTAAGGCCGAGGATGATCATGTGTGGCTCGCCATGTCGTCGATGATGATCTGGCGCAGGGCTTCATCCACGATCGGCCGCCTGCCGAACCACTTTTCAAAACCGGGAGCCGCCTGGTGCAGCAGCATGCCGAGACCATCGACCGTCGCGCGCCCTTGTGTTTGCGCCTGCGCCAGGATCGGCGTCTTCAACGGCACATAGACGATATCCGTGACAATGCTCCTGGGTGCCATGGTGGTGAAGTCGATTTCGGGGACAGCCGTGCCATCCATGCCGAGCGATGTGGTGTTGATGAACAGGCCGGCATCTTTCATCACCTCGCTCAAAGCCTCCATCGGCTGTGCATGAACAGCCGCGCCAAACCGGTCGGCCAGTTCCTGAGCGCGGGCAGCCGTGCGATTGACGACATGGATGGTGTTGACGCCACGGTCGCGAACCGCCTGGATCACCGCCCGGCTGGCGCCCCCGGCGCCGAGGATCACCGCCGTCCGACACTGGTCCCAGCCTGAGGCCCGTTCATCGAGGTTGGCGGTGAAGCCATAGCCGTCGGTGTTGGTCGCATGCACTAGGCCGTCTTCCAGCCAAAGTGTGTTCGACGCGCCAAGTTCCGCGCTCAGCGCGTCCGGACGGTCAGCCAGCGTAAACGCCAGCTCCTTGTGGGGGATGGTGACATTACCGCCCGTGAAACCGGACGTTCCGTTTTTGAGTGAAACGATGAAATCAGGAAACTCTTCCGGCGGGACGGCATGGGCGCGGTAGCGGCCCGGCAAACCCAGCTGTTTCAGCCAATAGCCATGGATCAGCGGCGAGCGTGAATGCTTGACCGGATAGCCGGTGACGAAGGCATGGTTAACAAATGTTTCACGTGAATCACGCATCGATCACCCGCAGATCCCTCAGTTTTTCGAGCAACGGCAACATGGGCAGCCCGAGGATTGTGAAATAATCGCCATCTATCGCATCGAAAAGCTGGATGCCCTCGCCTTCCAGCTGATAGGCGCCGACGCTGGACAGGGCGTTAGTTCCGACGCGGGCAAGATGCGCGTCGATGAAATCGGGACTAAGCAGGCGCACCGACAGACGCGCCGAAGACACATGTTTCCAGAGAATGTCATCGCCCTGTGTCAGGACGATAGCACTGTTTAACTGGTGCACCTTGCCGGAGAGCGACAGGAGATGATCGCGCGCTTCGTTCATGTCGCGCGGCTTGTGATAGACCCGCGTGCCCAGGGACATGGTCTGGTCCGACCCGATGATAATGGCATCGGGAAAAGCCTGCCCGACATTCCGGGCCTTGGCTTCGGCGAGAACCAGCGCAACCTCTTCCGGGGATGAGCCCTGCCGCTCGATCTCGCCCTCGATCGCCCGCTCATCGATGTCTGCCGCCTGCGCCTGAAACGCGATGCCGGCATTGTCCAGAAGCATGCGCCGGAACGAGCTTGCGGAAGCAAGGACCAGTGAACCTGCCATTGTCGTCCATCCTGTTTGATTGGATTCGCTCTAACGCAGCCGGGGGCGAAGGGCAACGATGGCGGCGGCGGTTTCCTCGATCGAGCGGCGCGTCACATCGATCATCGGCCAGTTGTTGCGGGCGCAAATCGAGCGCGCATATTTCAGCTCCTCAGTGATCGAGGCGCGATCGACATAATCCTCCGCGTGATAACTGTGGCTCGCGGTGCCCAGAATGCGGTTTTGCCGAACCTGCGAAATCCGGTCTGCGGTTGCGATCAGACCGACCACCAGCGGCTTGGTCGCTTCCATCAGCCGGTCGGGCAGCGCGACGCCAGGCACGATCGGGATATTGGCCGTCTTGATGCCGCGATTGGCAAGATAGATGCTGGTCGGGGTTTTCGATGTCCGGCTGATCCCGATGAGCACCACATCCGCATCGTTGAAATCCGCCGGCAATTGCCCGTCGTCATGATCCATGGTGAAATTCAGCGCGTCGATACGGGCAAAATAATCCGCGTCCATCACATGCTGCGCGCCGGAGCGCCGGCGCGATGTTGCGCCGAGATAGGACTGGAAGAGATCGATGATCGGCTCCAGCACCGAGACGCAGGGCAGCCCCATCTCCTTGCAGGTTACATTGATGATATCGGCGAGTTCCCGATCAACGATCGTATAGAGCACGATCCCCGGCGCGCCATCGATAGCTGCCATCACCTGCATCAGCTGCTTGCGATTGCGGATCAGCGGATAGACATGTTCGAGCGCATGCGCCGACTGGAATTGCGATGCGGCCGCCCTGCCCGCCGCGATCAGCGTCTCGCCGGTCGAATCGGAGATCAGATGCAGGTGGAAATAGTTTTTCTGGTTCTCCACGCTATTCTCCGAGGGCTGTTGATAAACCGGGACAGCGACAGCTAAGGACCGGCGGGGTTCGAAGGCAAGGGGAAAACCTGCGAGTTATGCACAATCGCGATTCCGGGGAGCGGGATTCCAGGTGCATGTGGAAAAGACTCATGCGTCATTGAAGCCTTGACGTTATCCACAAGCAGTCCACATCCCTCACTGAACTCTATCGATCAACGAAGCGCCTGACTCCTCATTCTTTTTTACGATTGTCCCCGCTCCTATCTGTCGCATGGCAAAATCAGCCAGGAGATTCTATTGAATGGGCCAGCATGTGGAAAAGCGTCGGACTGGCTATAATCCTTGATAGTCACAGACTCTAAGAAATAGAATCCTTAGATATAGATATCTTTTATAGTGGGAGAACGTGTCCGGTGACTGCGCAAAGCCGTAAGGTGCTACAGGTGTTGAAGGGTGAAACGCTCTCACCTCCCCCAATCTGGCTGATGCGGCAGGCAGGTCGATATCTTCCCGAATACCGCCAGACCCGGACCAAGGCCGGCAGCTTTCTCGATCTCTGTTATTCGCCAGATATGGCTGTAGAGGTGACCTTGCAGCCGATCCGGCGTTACGCCTTTGACGCAGCCATCCTGTTTTCCGATATCCTGGTCATTCCCGATGCCCTGAAGCGCAACGTTCGTTTTGAAGAAGGGCATGGACCAAGGATGGATCCAATCGATGCGTCGGAGATCGCCAAGCTCGACGTCCGCCCAGTATCGGCCCATTTGCAGCCGGTGATCGAAACGGTTCGCCGCTTGCGCAAGGAATTGCCGGAAGAAACGACATTGCTCGGTTTCTGCGGTGCGCCCTGGACGGTCGCTACCTACATGATTGCCGGGCACGGAACGCCTGACCAGGCCCCGGCGCGGCTTTTTGCGTACCAGCACCCCGAAGTTTTCGATCGGCTGCTGGCGGTGCTCGCTGAGGTCTCTGCGGATTATCTCGTCGAACAGATCGATGCCGGCGCCGATGCCGTGCAGATCTTCGATTCCTGGGCGGGCGTTTTGGGCGAGGAAGAATTTCGCCGCTATGCCGTCAGCCCCGTGCGCCGGATGATCGACAGTGTTCGTGCCAGAAGGCCTGACGCGAAAATCATCGCGTTTGCCAAGGGAGCCGGAATTCTCCTGAAGGATTACCGGCTAGCGACCGGTGCCGATGCCATCGGTCTCGACTGGTCGGTCCCCCTCTCGTTTGCCGCCGAGTTGCAAAAGGACGGCCCGGTGCAGGGCAATCTCGATCCGATGCGCGTTGTGGCAGGCGGTCGGTCGCTGGATGATGGGATCGACGCGATCCTGCAGAAGCTCGGAAACGGCCCGCTGATCTTCAATCTGGGCCATGGCATCACGCCGCAGGCCAATCCCGATCATGTGACCCAGCTTGTCGCTCGCGTTCGCGGAACTCCACGATGAGCGAACGCCAGACAGATATCCGGCCGGGAAAAAAAGCCCGCGCCCGCGCGTTTGTCGCAATCGCCCTCTTCGTGGCGCTGCTTGCCGTCCTGTTTGTCTGGCAGCCAGATAATCTCTATCTCTGGATCAAGGCGCTGCATCTCATCGCGGTCATGTCCTGGATGGCGGCCCTGCTCTACATGCCGCGATTGTTCATCTATCACACCGACGCAGCGCCCGGCTCCGAACAGTCGGAAACCTTCAAGATGATGGAACAGCGGCTTTTGAAGGTGATCATGAACCCGGCGATGATGATCACCTGGGTGCTCGGCCTTTATCTCGCCTGGAGCGTCTATGGTTTTCAGGGCGGCTGGCTGCACGTCAAACTTTTGCTCGTCGTCCTCCTCACCGGCGTCCACATGCTGTTCAGCCGGGCGGTCCGAGCGTTTTCGCGCGATGAAAACACGAGGAGCGCCCGTTACTGGCGGCTGATGAACGAAGCGCCGACGCTTCTGATGATCCTCATCGTCATCATGGCGGTGGTGAAACCTTTTTGAGCCATGGACGTTTAAGGGGGACGTTGAAAAAGGAAACTTCCGGTAATTACCGTAAACCCCTTGCGGCGCATCGCGTGAATCGCTATTTTCCCGCCATCTCCTCTTTCGTGGCATGTGTAAACGTTACGAGCCTGCCCCTTCCGCTGCAGCTCTCCTTACATCAAGCACGCCGACTTTCCTCTTCGAATTCCAAGTGTGGTCCCCTTCATGGCTGAAATGAAGCTACAAGAACTTAAAAACAAAACTGCTACCGATCTCCTGGCGTTTGCCGAGTCGGTCGAGGTCGAAAACGCCAGTGTCATGCGCAAGCAGGAACTGATGTTTGCGATCCTGAAAATGCTGGCAAGCCAGGACGTCGAGATCATCGGCGAAGGCGTTGTCGAAGTGCTGCAGGACGGCTTTGGCTTCCTGCGCTCGGCCAATGCCAATTACCTGCCGGGGCCGGACGACATCTATATTTCTCCCTCGCAGATCCGGCGCTTCTCGCTGAAAACCGGCGATACCGTCGAAGGCCCGATCCGTGGTCCGAAGGAAGGTGAACGTTATTTCGCTTTGCTCAAGGTCAATACGATCAATTTCGAGGATCCCGAAAAGATTCGCCACAAGGTCCATTTCGACAATCTGACGCCGCTCTATCCAAACGAGCGTTTCAAGATGGAACTCGAAGTTCCGACCTCCAAGGACCTGTCCGCCCGCGTTATTGATCTGATCGCCCCGCTTGGCAAAGGCCAGCGCGGCCTGATCGTCGCACCGCCGCGCACGGGTAAAACCGTTTTGCTGCAGAATATCGCGCATTCGATCACCGCCAACCATCCGGAATGCTACCTCATCGTGCTTCTGATCGACGAGCGGCCGGAAGAAGTCACCGACATGCAGCGTTCGGTGAAAGGCGAAGTGGTTTCCTCCACATTCGACGAACCCGCGACACGCCACGTGCAGGTCGCCGAAATGGTCATCGAAAAGGCCAAGCGCTTGGTCGAACATGGCCGCGACGTTGTCATCCTGCTGGATTCGATCACCCGTCTTGGCCGCGCCTATAACACCGTCGTTCCGTCATCCGGTAAAGTCCTGACCGGCGGTGTCGATGCCAACGCCCTGCAGCGCCCGAAGCGCTTCTTCGGTGCCGCCCGTAACATCGAAGAGGGTGGTTCGCTGACCATCATCGCGACGGCCCTGATCGATACCGGCAGCCGCATGGACGAAGTCATCTTCGAAGAGTTCAAGGGCACCGGCAACTCCGAAATCGTGCTGGACCGCAAGGTCGCCGACAAGCGTATCTTCCCGTCGATGGATATCCTCAAGTCCGGCACGCGTAAGGAAGACCTTCTGGTTCCGCGTCAGGATCTGCAGAAAATCTTTGTTCTGCGCCGTATCCTCGCTCCGATGGGAACGACCGATGCGATCGAGTTCCTGATCGACAAGTTGAAGCAGACCAAAACCAACGGCGACTTTTTCGATTCGATGAACACCTGATCGATCGCCATAGTTTTTCGCAGAGCCCAGGTTTATCCTGGGCTTTTGTGTTTTTGGCAGAAATTATATAGCCGGATTCCTGTTCCGGATTTTCACGCCATATAAAGACGGCAATAAAGGACTTACATTGACGCAATCGCAGCAGTACATGTCTGACACAATCTACGCATTGTCTTCCGGCGCCTTGCCGGCGGGCGTTGCCGTCATTCGTGTCAGCGGCCCTTTCACGTCAGAGGTGTTGTTGAAACTGTGTGGCTCCCTTCCCTTACCACGGCAGGCGAAGCTTCGATCGATTCGCAATCGAAACGGTGATGTTCTGGATCAAGGACTTGTACTTTACTTCAACGCGCCTGCATCTTTCACTGGCGAAGATTGTGCTGAGCTTCAGGTTCATGGTGGCCGCGCGGTCGTCAATGCCATTCTGGCTGAGCTGGACGTCATTCCAGGTTTGCGGCATGCGGAAGCCGGAGAATTCTCGCGGCGTGCGTTTCAAAATGGCAAACTCGATCTTGTCGAGATCGAAGGTCTCGTGGATTTGATCTCCGCCGAAACAGAGATGCAGCGGCGCCTGGCGCAAGAACATTCCAGCGGGCATCTCTCCAAAATCTACGATGGGTGGGCGCGCAGGCTGACCCATGCCCGTGCAATGATCGAGGCGGAACTGGATTTCGCTGACGAGGACGATGTCCCAGGCTCCGTTGCCGAGAAAATTTGGGCGGATATGCGGGCGTTAAAGGGGGAAATTTCAGACCATCTCGATGGCGCGGGTATTGCCGAGATCATCCGGGATGGCTTGAAGATCGTTATTGCCGGCGAACCCAACGCTGGAAAATCCAGCCTGCTCAACCATTTGGCACAACGCGATATCGCCATCGTTACCGATATCGCGGGGACGACGCGTGACATTCTTTCGATCGATTTATCCTTAGCCGGATTCCGCGTTCAATTGTTTGATACGGCTGGTCTTCGGAACACAGATGACAAGGTTGAACAGGAGGGGATACGCCGCGCCCGTCTTACCATCGATCAGGCCGACATTGTTCTTCTTTTGGCAGATACACCGGATGGCTTCGTTTCCCTTGGAGTGTCGCAATTGGCAGAGAAACCCATTATTCGGGTCGGCACCAAGATTGATCGCTCGAGACTTTTATGGGATAAGGCCACCGTCGATGTGCTGATTTCTACGCAGACAAGCGAGGGCATCGACCGACTATTGGATATACTGGCGGATCATCTGCCGGACTTGTCCGGTCAAAATGCCCTATCTTTACCGACACGCAAGCGGCATATGAGTTGCCTTCAACAAACTCTCGCTGCTATCGATATGAGCTTGGCACAATCAAATCGCGGGCTTGATATTCAGGCTGAATATTTGCGGCAAGCTGGCGATTCCCTAGGACGTATTACGGGTCGGGTGGATGTCGAGGATTTACTTGGTGTCATCTTTTCCGAATTTTGCATCGGAAAATGAAATGCCGGTTTACAACGCTTGCGAGTCTTAAAAAGTGTTTCACGTGAAACGATTCGCCGCCGTAACACCGTGATGGAGACGGTTTAAATGTTTGATTATGATGTGGTTGTTATCGGCGGTGGCCATGCCGGTTGCGAGGCCGCAAGCGCTGCAGCGCGAATGGGTGCCAAGACTGCGCTGGTAACGCATAAGCGCGATACGATTGGCGTTATGTCCTGCAATCCTGCTATTGGGGGCTTGGGGAAAGGCCATCTCGTGCGCGAGATCGACGCGATGGATGGGTTAATGGGCCGCGTCGCCGACGCGGCTGGCATTCAGTTCCGTCTGCTCAACCGCCGAAAGGGTCCGGCCGTACGGGGCCCGCGCACTCAGGCGGATCGCAAGCTTTATCGCCAGGCGATGCAGTCTGAAATTGACGCCATTGATAACCTGGATGTGATCGAAGGTGACGCCTTTGATCTGCGGCTCGATGGCGTTCGGGTGACTGGAATCATTCTTGCTGATGGCCGCATCATATCCTGTGGTGCCGCGGTTCTAACGACAGGGACCTTTCTGAGAGGTCTTATCCATATTGGAAACCGCAAGATTCCAGCCGGACGCGTCGGAGAAAGTCCTTCCCTTGGATTGTCCGATACGCTCGAGCGGTTTGGCTTGTCTCTCGCCCGCCTGAAGACAGGAACGCCGGCCCGTCTTGACGGTAAGACGATCGATTGGCAATCCGTGGGCCGCCAGGGTGCCGATGAGGAGCCGGTGCCATTTTCATTTATGACCGAAAGCATCACAAACCGTCAAATCGAATGTGGCGTGACGCGCACAACGGATGCGACACATAAAATTATCTCAGATAATCTGATGAAGTCGGCCATGTATTCCGGCCAGATCGAAGGCGTTGGGCCGCGTTATTGTCCGTCGATCGAGGACAAGATTGTCAAGTTTGGCGAACGGGATGGTCATCAAATTTTTCTGGAGCCGGAAGGTCTCGACGACGATACAGTGTATCCCAATGGAATTTCGACCTCACTACCCGAGGACGTTCAGCGGGCCTTCATTCAAACGATCCCAGGGCTGGAACACGTAACCATCCTTCAGCCTGGATACGCAATTGAATATGACCATGTCGATCCGCGCGAACTTTCCCTTTCTCTGGAAGTGCGGAAAATCCCTGGTCTGTTTCTCGCGGGTCAAATTAATGGCACGACCGGCTATGAGGAAGCGGGCGCTCAAGGTTTGGTGGCTGGCTTGAATGCAGCCCTCCTTTGCGCGGGAAGCACACCGCATGTCTTCAGCCGTACAAATTCCTATATAGGCGTGATGATCGACGATTTGACGTCGCGCGGCGTGGCAGAACCCTACCGGATGTTTACGTCTCGGGCCGAGTACCGGCTGTCGTTACGAGCGGATAATGCCGATGTCCGGCTAACGCCGGAGGCAATGGTGCTTGGGTGTGTTTCTGCTGAACGCGCCACAAAGTTCAGTTCTTGGGTTGATGAACTCGAGGGAAAGCGTCAGTTGTTGAAGTCTCTAACAATCACGCCGACGGAAGGCCGAACGCATGGTCTGAAGCTAAATTTGGATGGTCAACGCCGGTCTGCCTTCGAGCTGCTATCCTACGCTGATCACTCGATACAGTCTCTGAGCGCCGTTTGGCCGGAACTGAACGAGATCGATAAAAAGCTTGCCGAGGCACTCGAGATAGATGCCACCTATGCTGTCTATATGGATCGTCAGGCTTCCGATATTGCTAACGTCCGGAACGAAGAAAGCCGTGTGATCCCTGAGGATTTCGACTTCCAGGTCTTGTCCGGGCTTTCGAACGAGTTAAAGCACAAACTACGCGTGGCTAAACCGCGCAATCTGGCGCAAGCCATGAAGATAGATGGTATTACCCCATCTGCGATATCACTGATCCTAGCGCATATGCGTAAGGGTAACCACAGCCAGACAGAGCATATCAAGCAGGTGATTCAATGATTGCGAGTCCACCCCGTGAGCTAAACGGATTGCGTGTTTCACGTGAAACGTCGGAGAGACTCGAACATTTCGCCAGTCTTTTTCTGAAATGGGCGAAATCGATCAACCTCGTTGCTCCTTCCACGCTTGGGAACCTATGGCAGCGTCATATTGCTGATAGTGCGCAAATTTTTCAACTGTCACCAGGCTCGAAACGTTGGGTCGATCTTGGTAGTGGTGGTGGCTTTCCTGGCATTATCACTGCAATTTTCCTAGCGGAACTCGATGATGGATGGGTCCATCTGGTCGAGAGCAACAGCAAGAAGGCGGCTTTTCTCCGCGTTGCATTGGCTGAGACCGGTGCGAGGGGTTCCGTGCATCCAATTCGAATCGAAGACGCCGCAACCGTTATTCCGCAATGCGACGCTATTTCCGCAAGAGCACTGGCTGATTTGAGCCAGCTCCTCGTTTATTGCGCCCCTTGGATGACTGGAGACATCAAAGCAAAGGCATTTTTCCATAAAGGCCGGGATTATCAGCAGGAAATCGACAAAGCCGTTAGCCGCTTTCAGTTTGATCTGGTAAAACATGCAAGCGTCGTCGAGCCGGACTCTGTGGTTCTCGAAATCGCAAATCTTTCGCGGAAAATTTAATAGTGGCGGAATGCGGTATGATAGGCGAGAAAAATAGGATCATCACTATTGCCAACCAGAAGGGCGGAGTGGGGAAAACCACGACAGCCATCAACTTGGCAACCGCATTGGCCGCGATCGGCGAGAAAGTCCTGATCGTTGATCTGGATCCCCAGGGCAATGCAAGTACCGGCCTTGGCATTCAGCGCCGTGATCGCAAGCTTTCCTCCTACGAGTTGATGATCGGTTCGCACAATATTGCTGATATCGTTCAGGACACAGTTGTTCCTAATCTTTCCATCGTGCCGTCAACCATGGATCTGCTTGGTGTCGAGATGGAAATTTCGGCAGCCAGTGACCGCGTATTTCGCCTGCGGAAGGCACTTGCCTCACCCGAAGCGCTTGCTTATTCCTACGTCCTGGTTGATTGCCCGCCATCGTTCAATCTTTTGACAATGAACGCCATGGCTGCTGCGCACTCGGTTCTCGTCCCTTTGCAATGCGAGTTCTTTGCTCTCGAAGGCTTAAGCCAGTTGCTGGAAACTGTCGATCAAGTCCGGCGCTCGGTCAACCCAACCCTTGACATCCAAGGCATCGTTCTTACCATGTTCGACTCGCGCAACAATTTGGCGCAACAGGTCGTCAATGACGTGCGGACCCATCTGGGCGAGAAGGTCTACCATACGCTGATCCCGCGTAATGTTCGCGTTTCAGAAGCACCATCCTATGGTAAGCCCGCCATCCTGTATGATTTGAAATGCGCCGGCAGCCAAGCCTATCTGCAACTGGCATCCGAAGTGATACAGCGCGAACGCCTGCGGAAGGCCGCCTAAGCAATCGATTCGACATCGTAACGATAAGTGTGAGTACAGCGATGAATGACGACAATTCGAGACGGAGACTTGGACGCGGTCTGGCAGCTCTGATCGGCGAAATGGATCAACCGTTGCAGGCCAGTAGCCCTGTTGCGCCCGTTAATGCGGACCGGCGTATTCCGATCGAATTTGTCGCCCGTAATCCGCGCAACCCGCGGCGGACGTTTGATGAGGCGGAATTGCAGGACTTGGCGAGTTCGATCCGCCAGCACGGCATTGTCCAGCCCGTCGTCGTTCGCACGATCGCCGATGAACGATATGAAATCATCGCTGGTGAACGCCGCTGGCGTGCCGCGCAACTGGCTGGATTTACCGATATCCCGGTTATTGTTCGCGATGTCGACGATCGTACAGCTCTCGAAATCGCAATCGTGGAAAACGTTCAGCGGTCAGACCTCAACCCGCTGGAAGAAGCTTTGGGTTACGATCAGCTGATTGCGGAACACGGCTATACCCAAAATGATCTTGGCGAAATTATTGGTAAAAGCCGCAGCCATGTCGCGAACAGCCTTAGGCTTTTGAAGCTGCCGGAGCCGGTGCGGGACATGCTTTCGTCCGGCACCCTGTCGGCTGGTCATGCCCGTGCGTTGATCCCCACCTCTGATCCAGTTTTGCTAGCGCGATCGATCATCGCCAAGGGCCTTTCGGTGCGTGATACCGAGCGATTGGCGCAGAACGATATTCGCGCCCAGAATGATCCGAACTACGGCAAGCCCTCCCCCAAGGAGGAAAAGGATGCGGATACGCTGGCGCTGGAGCGGACGCTGTCCGACAGCCTTGGACTTGATGTCACCGTCAATCACAAGGCATCTGGCGGACAGCTGCGAATTTCGTACAAGACGCTCGATCAACTCGAAGAAATCTGCCGGCTGCTTGAGCGCCGTTAAAACCGATTCGGTCTCGAAACAAAATAAAAGTAAAATAATATCAATAAGATAGGTTTATCTACGCGCCGATTGTAAGGTGATCGCCAGCAATGTCTGCATGGCGATGCTGTCTTCAAGGCTTTGCCGTGTGCGACTTTGGAGAATTGCCGCTTGCAAGCGCGCAAGTTCCCGCCGGATGGCCGGAAGTGTCCAGGTTTTCAAGGCGCCTTCAATCAGGGGCTTGCGGCGGAAATGCAGATGCCGTCCAAGTGTGGCGACGACCTGTGTGGGTTGCTGCCGCTTGTCGTCCATCTCGGACCGCATCAAATCCAGCAACTGGAACTGTTTCAGGCAGGCCTGTAGCACCAGGAAGATAGCGGTCTTCGACGCCACGATCTTTCGGATAGCATGCTGCAACCCGTCGGCGTCGCCTTTGAGGACCGCATCGATTGCGTCATCGACGGACACCGCGCTGGCGTCGCCGACAATGTCGAGAACATGCTCTTCCTCAATCGAGCCCATGCCGCGGCAATAGAGCGCCAGCTTGCGGATCTCGTTGCGCGAGGCGATCCTGTCGCCGCCGAGCGCCTCGTTCAGCCGTTCGCGTGCAGCGGGGGAAATGCGCAGACCTTCCAGTCCGAGTTCCTGGTCGATCAGCGCGTTCACCGCCCGGGCATCGTCGCTATAGCAGGCAATCGAGACGACCGACCGGCTATTTTCACCGATCTTGCGGATGCCGGTCCCCTTCTTGAGATCACCGGCTTCGATGATGACATAGCTGGCATCCGGTGGCTGTTGCGATAGGAGGTTGAGCCCCTCTATCAAAGTTTTCTCGGTGCCCGCAGCCCGTATCCAGACGAGCTTCTCGCCGCCGAAGAGACCGATCGTGTTAACTTCGTCGAGCAGACGTCCCGGACTCTGCTGGAGATCGGTGCCATCGAGCCGGATCAGGGAAAAAGGATCGTCAAGCGCAACGCCGGTTTTCCCGGCAATCTGGGCGGCGCGTTCGGACACCAGTCCACGATCTGGGCCGTAGATCAGATAGATGCGGTTGTCCCGCAGCGGGCGCTGCAGGAACTGCTCGAATTCGTGCGATTTGATCTCGGTCATACCGCCACCTTATGCCGCAAACCGCTCAGCGGCCGAGCGCTGCGGCAAGATCGGCACGGATGATCTCGGCCAGTTCCTTGGCAGCCCGCTTTTCGCCATCGCGGCTGGCGCGAACCTTGGCAAATTCCTGCTCCGGAAAATCGACCAGTGCGACCGAGGTGCGATTGCCGGAGCGAACGGTTTCGCCTGTATCCGCCCGCGTCAGGTTATAATCGGCCGAAACCACGACGCGGCCGGCACCGGCAGTATCGGTGTTGTCGTCATTGGTGTTCTGGTCGTAGAGAACGCCCTTGATGCTGCTTGTGACGCTCAAAGCCAGCTTGTATTGAGCGTTCTTGGGCTCGCCTGCTCCCCCTGATGTCAGGAAGATCAGGGCGTTGCGCACCTCCTGCTCAACGCGGTCGCCAGCTTCGGAAATCTCGATCGATGCCAGCGCCTTGGCGGGCTTGCCCGATGGGCCGTCCGAATAAAGCGGCTTGATCTGGCAACCGGCGAGCACCGCAAGCGTGCCGAAAGCCACAAGCTGCGCGTATCTCTGAGCTTTTTCAGACAACGACATTCACAATCCTCTGCGGCACGACGATGATCTTTTTCGGGCTTTGTCCGTTCAAGGCAGTCTTGACCGGCTCCAGCGCCAGAACGGCGCTCTCGATTGCAGTCTGATCCGCATCGCGCGCAATTGTCAAATCGGCGCGCTTTTTGCCGTTGATTTGAACGGGCATGGTCACCTCGTTCTCGGCGACCAGCGCTTCCGAATAGACCGGCCACGCTGTCTGCGCGACCAGGCCTGCTCCACCGATCTCCTGCCAGCATTGCTCGGCCAAATGTGGCATCATCGGCGCAACAAGGCTGATCAGGATCGATACTGCATCCTTGACGGCTGCGGTCGTGGCCGCGTCCGCGGTTCCGGCTGCAACCTGCGTCAGCGGGTTAGCAAGCGTGTTGACGAGCTCATAGAGCCGCGCCACGGCCTTGTTGAAGGCGAGCTTGTCGTAATCAGCCTGAACAGCCTTCAGCGTCTTGTGCGTGGCTTGCGAGATTGCAAGGGCCGAGCCGCCTGAGGCAGGCTTTGCCTCAACTGCCTTCAGCGCATCGGACGCTTCCGAGATCAGCCGCCACAGGCGCTGGACGAACCGATGCGCGCCTTCGACGCCGGCTTCCGACCAGATCACATCGCGATCGGGCGGAGAGTCGGAAAGCACGAAGAAGCGAGCGGTATCGGCGCCATAGGACGCGATGATATCGTCGGGATCGACAACATTCTTCTTTGACTTCGACATTTTCTCGATCGAGCCGATGGTGATGGGTTCGCCGGTTTCGATTAGGCTCGCCTGCCGCTTGCCGTCGTTCTCGACGATGATGATTTCGGCCGGCGTCACCCATTCGCGCTGGGCGCCTTCGCCACGGCTATAGGTTTCGTGCACGACCATGCCCTGCGTAAACAGTCCCTTGAAAGGCTCGTCCAGCCCGGCATGGCCAGTCGCCTTCATGGCGCGGGTAAAGAAGCGCGAATAAAGCAGATGCAGGATCGCGTGTTCGATACCGCCAATATACTGATCGACAGGAAGCCAGTGATCGACTGCCGCCGGATTGGTCGGCTTGTTTTCCCAGGGTGCCGTAAACCGTGCGAAGTACCAGGAGGAATCGACGAACGTATCCATCGTATCGGTTTCGCGGCGGGCATCCTTGCCGCATTGCGGGCAGGAGACGTGACGCCAGGTCGGGTGGCGGTCGAGCGGATTGCCCGGCTTGTCGAAGGTGACGTCATCAGGCAGTTTGACGGGCAGATCGGCTTTGGGAACCGGAATGACGCCACAGTCATCGCAATGGATAACCGGGATCGGGCAGCCCCAATAGCGCTGGCGGGAAATACCCCAGTCGCGCAGACGGAAATTGACCTTGCGCTCGGCCTGCGGGGCATTGCCGATCGAGGCCTGCTCCAGCGTTGTCGCAACCTTCTCAAAAGCTTCTTCGATCGTCAGGCCGTCAAGATGGCGCGAATTGATCATCACGCCGTCGCCGGTATAGGCTTCGTCGCCAATGGTAAAGCTCGCGGCATCACCATCCTTCGGCATCACCACGGCAATGGCCGGCAGGCCGTATTTGCGGGCGAAATCGAGGTCGCGCTGGTCGCCGGAGGGGCAGCCGAAGATCGCACCGGTGCCATAATCCATCAGCACGAAATTGGCGACGTAAACAGGCAGCTCCCAGCTCGGGTCCAACGGATGCTTGACGCGGATACCCGTATCGATGCCCTTTTTCTCAGCCGTTTCCAGCGCCGCCAGCGATGTGCCGGCCCGGCGGGTTTCCTCGCAGAAGGTTTCGATTTCTGGGTTACCCGCAGCCGCCTGGCGGGCGAGCGGATGATCGGCGGCGATCGCCAGGAACGAGGCGCCAAACAGCGTGTCTGGGCGGGTCGTGTAGACAGCGACCTCGGTCGCGTCGGCAGCGCCGGTACCCGGAACGATTTCCCAGAGGATCGTCAGGCCTTCGGAGCGGCCGATCCAGTTCTTCTGCATCAGGCGGACCTTTTCCGGCCACTGATCCAGCGTGTCGAGCGAATCGAGCAGATCCTGGTTGAAGTCAGTAATGCGGAAGAACCATTGCGTCAGTTCGCGCTGTTCGACCAGCGCACCGGAGCGCCAGCCGCGTCCGTCGATCACCTGTTCATTGGCAAGAACCGTGTTATCGACCGGGTCCCAATTGACCTTCGACTGCTTGCGGTAGACCAGGCCTTTTTCCAGGAAATCCAGGAACAGGTGCTGCTGATGCTGGTAATATTCGACATCGCAGGTGGCAAATTCGCGCGACCAGTCAAGCGACAGACCCATCACCTTCAGCTGCGCCTTCATCGAGGCGATGTTCTGATAGGTCCAGGCGGCCGGATGCACGCCACGTTCCATGGCGGCGTTTTCGGCCGGCATGCCGAACGCGTCCCAGCCCATCGGATGCAGGACATTATAGCCGCGGGCGCGCTTGTAACGCGCCACGACGTCGCCCATGGCATAGTTGCGGACATGGCCCATATGGATCCGGCCCGACGGATAGGGAAACATCTCGAGCACGTAATATTTTTCGCGCGGGTCGTCATTGTCCGTGAGGAAGACGTGCTTCTGGTCCCATTCCTGCTGCCAGCGGGGTTCGGAATCGCGCGGATTGTAACGTTCGGTAGCCATGTGATTGATGTTCCGGAAATTGGGCGAGGGGAAATCAGTCCCCTGGATATTTGGCGTGACCTTCACCATGAAACAAGCGTAGCGTCAAGTTTTGGAAGGCTTTGGGGCAAAACTTTGAGCCATTTGACCGGCGTTGCGCGATTACGGCTTGGCAGTCCGGTTCAGTTTGACTATTGCGCCCTGCAAGCCTGAATGTGATGGAGATGATGGCAATGAGCGTGGAAGAACGGTTGAACGATGTCCTGAGCCGGATTCGCGACGCAGAAGACGCTGCGGGTCGCCCGAAAGGCGCCGCCTCGCTCATCGCCGTTTCCAAGACCTTCGAAGCTGATCCCATCCGTCCGGTCATTGCTGCCGGACAGCGGATCTTCGGCGAGAACCGTGTGCAGGAAGCGCAGGGCAAATGGCCTGCGCTGCAGGCGGAAACGGCTGGCATCGAGCTTCATCTGATCGGGCCCCTGCAATCCAACAAGGCGGCAGATGCTGTGGCGCTGTTCGATGTGATCGAGACGATCGACCGTGAGAAGATTGCGCGTGCGGTTGCGGCTGAAATTGCCCGCCAGGACAAGCCGGTTCGCCTCTACGTTCAGGTCAATACCGGGCTAGAGCCGCAAAAGGCGGGTATTGACCCGGATGAGACCGTGGCCTTCGTCACGCTGTGCCAAGAAACGATTGGTATTGCCGTGGAGGGATTGATGTGCATTCCCCCGGCAGATGAAAATCCCGGTCCGCATTTTGCGCTGCTCGCCAAGCTTGCCGAACGTTGCGGCCTGGATAAGCTCTCCATGGGCATGTCCGGTGATTTCGAGACGGCCGTGCAGTTTGGCGCCACCAGCGTGCGTGTTGGCTCGGCAATTTTTGGAACGCGCTGATCTGTTCAGGTCCCCGGAAACTCTAACCCTTTCGTCTGGCTTCTCCGCGCCTCTTCAATCTCCTATTGTTCTCTCTGGAGGCTGGGTTCGCCCGGTATGGAGTGGAGGAGACGGCAATGGCGAGCAGCTATTCCGGCGTTTATGCTGCGTGGAAACAGGACCCGGAAGCTTTCTGGGCTGAAGCGTCCCGGGAGATCGACTGGTTCCGGCCATTCGATCAGGTTTTTGATCCCGCCCAGGGCGTTTACGGGCGCTGGTTTCCAGGCGGCGAAACCAATACCTGTTTCAATTGCTTGGATCGCCAAGTGGCCCGAGGGCTCGGTGATCAGACTGCCCTGATCTATGACAGCCCCGTCACCGGCACGATCGAGCATTGGACATACCGCGCCATCTTGGACGAGGTCGTCGCGCTGTCGTCGGTCTATCAGGATCTCGGCGTCGCAAAGGGCGACCGGATCATCATCTATATGCCAATGATTCCGCAGGCCGTGTTCGCGATGTTGGCTGCTGCCCGCATCGGCGCCGTTCACTCCGTGGTGTTCGGAGGCTTTGCAGCAAGCGAACTGGCAACTCGCATCACCGATAGCGAAGCCAAGCTGGTCGTGTCGGCGAGTTGCGGTATCGAAGCCGGAAAAACCATCGCCTATAAACCCTTGCTCGACGCTGCCATCGAGATCAGTCCGCATAAGCCGGCTCACTGCCTTGTTTTCCAGCGGCAGGCGTTGAAGGCCGATCTGTTTGCTGTCCGGGATATCGATTTCGCCACAGCCGTTGCTGCGGCAAAAGAGCGGGGCGTTGATATCCCCTGTACCCCGGTCTTGGCGACCGATCCGCTCTACATTCTCTACACGTCGGGAACCACCGGCCAGCCGAAAGGCGTGGTGCGCGATAATGGTGGCCATATGGTCGCGCTTGTCTGGTCGATGCAGCATTTCTTCGGCATCAAGCCGGGCGAAGTCTTTTGGGCCGCCTCCGATATTGGCTGGGTGGTTGGGCATTGCTACATCGTCTATGGCCCGCTGCTGAACGGCAGCACGGCAGTGCTTTATGAGGGAAAGCCGGTCGGCACGCCGGATGCCGGCGCCTATTGGCGGGTGATCGAGGAGCACGGCGTCACCACGCTGTTTACCGCCCCAACGGCCTTTCGTGCCATCCGCAAGGAGGATCCGCAGGGCGACCTTATCCGCCGTCATGATCTGCAAAATTTCAGAGCGCTGTTTCTTGCCGGCGAGCGTGCCGATCCCGATACCGTCATCTGGGCGGAAGAAAAGCTTGGCGTTCCCGTCATCGATAATTGGTGGCAGACGGAAACCGGCTGGCCGGTTGCCGGAAACCCGATCGGGCTCGGTCTCCTACCGGTCAAATACGGCTCGGCGGCTGTTCCCCTGCCCGGATATGATGTTCAGGTTCTCGATGATGCCGGCCATCGGGTACCGGCCGGAACGCTTGGCAATGTCGTCATCAAGCTGCCGATGCCGCCAGGCTGCCTGCCGACATTCTGGAAGGCCGACCAGCGCTTTCGCGACACCTGCCTTGCCGAGTTCCCAGGCTTTTATCGGACCGCTGACGCCGGCTATATTGACGAGGACGGCTATATCTTCATCATGTCGCGCACCGACGATATCATCAATGTCGCCGGCCATCGCCTGTCCACCGGCGCGATGGAGGAAATCTGCGCTGGCCATGCCGACGTCGCCGAATGCGCTGTTATCGGCATTGCCGATCCGATCAAGGGTCAGGTCCCCGCTGGCTTCCTTGTCATCAATGCCAATGTTTCCCGTGAAACAGCCGATATCGAGAGAGAGGTTGTGGGACTGGTGCGCGACCGCATCGGTCCCGTCGCCGCATTCAAGACGGCCATCTGCGTCAAGCGGCTACCGAAGACGCGCTCCGGCAAGATTCTACGCGGCACGATGCAGAAGATCGCTGACCGCGAGGTTTGGAAAATGCCGGCGACAATCGATGATCCGGCAGTCCTGGAGGAAATCACCGCAGCCCTGAATGCACGCGGTATCGGCGTGTAGAACCAGGACTTCTTAGCCGGAGTCTGGCAAAGTTTCTGCGGTAACAATATATGATATTGGGGATCGGACGACCCGGATTATAACGTTTGGAAATTTACAGAGTTTATTTTTGGGAGCCGCGACCCTCACTTACCGTCATCCTCGCCCTTGAGGCGAGGATCCAGAAAACGGACACTGAACGGACAAAAAAACCGATCCTGATGTCCAGTCATCTCCGCGCTTGTCACGACAACAAAGCGGCCCCAAGTCTGGGGGCTGAAGGACTTTTTGAACCAACAGACATCGGGGCCCTGGATCCTCGCCTCAAGGGCGAGGATGACCGGAGTGTGTGGTTAGGCTCCCGGCGAATTTCCAATTTCTCGGTTTGCCGTCAAAAACGGCGTGCTGCCAATCAGAAGGCTTCGTCTTCGTCCTCGTCCTTGCGATCGGACTTGAGGGCCTTGAGCTTGGAGAAGACGGCGTCGGCGTCGATCTCTTTTTCCTCTTCGCGATCGTAGGAGAACGGCAGCTTTTCCGTTTCCTTCGAGGCTTCCAGCGTGGCGCCGAGTTCGGCTGCGGTTGGGAGCGGGCGGCCCTTGTTGGCGCGTTCGACTTCCAAGTCGAGATCGATCTGCGTGCAGAGACCCAGCGTGACCGGGTCCATCGCCGTCAGGTTGGTCGAATTCCAGTGGGTGCGCTCGCGGATCTGCTCGATCGTCGACTTGGTCGTGCCGACGAGACGCGAGATCTGGGCATCCTTCAGTTCGGCATGATTGCGCACCAGCCACAAGATGGCGTTGGGGCGATCTTGGCGCTTGGAAACCGGGGTATAGCGCGGGCCCTTGCGCTTGTTGTCGGGAACGCGAACTTTCGGCTCGGAAATCTTCAGCTTGTGGTTCGGGTTGCCTTCGGCGCGGGCGATCTCGTCGCGCGACAGCTGGCCGGTGGCGATTGGGTCGAGGCCCTTGATGCCCTGGGCGGATTCACCGTCGGCGATTGCCTTGACCTCAAGCGGGTGCAGCTTGCAGAACGTGGCGATCTGTTCGAACGACAGAGCAGTGTTGTCAACAAGCCATACGGCCGTCGCTTTGGGCATAAGCAGTTGTTGAGCCATGGGTATAGTCCTTCTGTCCGTCCGCGCCGGTGTCGCGGGCCGTGGGGTGTAACCACTTAATTTCCGGGAAATTAGCGCCTCTATACCCTCGTCGTCTCAGAAATGCAATTCTTCTTGAAGAAATGACCTTTTGTCTAATGGACGCCGTGCTTTGACCTGATATGTATGGCGCCCGAAGCGGGCGAGCATGAGGAGATGTGCCGCCTGAAACTGCCTGCGCAGGGAGGAAATCATCATGTCTGCCAAAACCTATCCGATCCTGGAATCCGCCCGCGACCGGGCTTTGATCGACGATGCGACCTACCAGGCCTGGTATAAGCAAAGCGTTGCCGATCCGGAGGCGTTCTGGGGCGAGCATGGCAAGCGCATTGACTGGTTTACGCCCTATACCAAGGTCAAAAACACATCCTTTGAGGGCGATGTCTCGATCAAATGGTTCGAGGACGGCATCACTAACGTTTCCTACAATTGCATTGATCGGCATCTTGAAAAGCGCGGCGACCAGGTGGCGATCATCTGGGAAGGCGACAATCCCTATGACGACAAGACGATCACCTATCGCGAGCTGTATGAGCATGTCTGCCGCCTCGCCAATGTGCTGAAACAGAATGGTGTCAAGCAGGGCGATCGCGTCACCATCTATATGCCGATGATCCCGGAAGCGGCGTATGCGATGCTGGCCTGTACCCGGATCGGCGCGGTGCATTCCATCGTGTTCGGCGGCTTTTCGCCGGATGCGCTGGCCGGGCGTATCGTCGATTGCGAATCCACCGTCGTCATCACGGCCGATGAAGGCCTGCGCGGCGGCAAGCCCATTCCTTTGAAGGCCAATACCGACCAGGCGATCGAAATCGCAGCCCGCGGCGGTGTCGATGTCAAGTCCGTGATTGTCGTTCGCCGCACGGCCGGCAAGATCGCCTGGTTTGCCGAGCGCGACGTCTGGTACCATCAGGCCGTTGCCAATGTGGAAGCCGATTGTCCGCCGGCGCAGATGAAGGCCGAAGACCCGCTGTTCATTCTCTACACGTCGGGGTCGACCGGAAAGCCGAAGGGCGTGCTGCATACGACTGGCGGCTATCTCGTCTATGCCTCAATGACGCATCAATATGTCTTCGATTATCACGAGGGCGATATCTATTGGTGCACGGCCGATGTCGGCTGGGTCACCGGCCATTCCTATATCGTCTACGGTCCGCTTGCCAATGGCGCAACAACGCTGATGTTCGAGGGTGTGCCGACCTATCCGGATGCCGGCCGTCTTTGGGACGTGGTCGATAAGCATCAGGTCAATATCTTCTATACCGCACCCACAGCCATCCGGGCGCTGATGGGCCAGGGCGATGCCTTCGTCACGCGGTCCAAGCGCTCCTCGCTGCGCACGCTCGGCTCCGTTGGCGAGCCAATCAATCCGGAAGCCTGGGAATGGTATTATCACGTGGTCGGCGATGGCCGCTGCCCTGTGGTCGATACCTGGTGGCAGACGGAAACCGGCGGCATCCTGATCACGCCCTTACCGGGCGCCACGGCGCTGAAGCCGGGCTCGGCCACCCGCCCCTTCTTCGGCGTGCAGCCGCAACTGGTCGATGGCGAAGGCACAGTGATCGAGGGCGCTGCGGACGGCAATCTCTGCATTACCGACAGCTGGCCCGGCCAGATGCGTACCGTCTATGGCGATCACGAGCGCTTCATCCAGACCTATTTCGCTACCTACAAAGGCAAATATTTCACCGGTGACGGCTGCCGCCGCGACGAGGATGGCTATTACTGGATCACTGGCCGTGTCGATGACGTCCTCAACGTTTCTGGCCACCGCATGGGCACGGCGGAAGTCGAATCGGCGCTTGTCAGCCATGATTCGGTGTCGGAAGCCGCCGTCGTCGGCTATCCCCATGACATCAAAGGCCAGGGTATCTATTGCTACGTGACGCTGATGGTCGGCCAGACCGGTTCGGATGAACTGCGCAAAGCACTGATTACCCATGTCCGAAAGGAAATCGGCGCCATTGCCTCGCCCGACAAGATCCAGTTCGCCCCTGGCCTGCCAAAAACTCGCTCCGGTAAGATCATGCGCCGCATCCTGCGCAAGATCGCGGAAGACGATTTTAGTTCGCTCGGCGATACCTCGACACTCGCCGATCCCGCTGTTGTCGATGACCTGATCGCCAACCGGCAGAACAAGAAGTAAGACGGTGCGCTGAGCCGTTTCCGGCTAAGGAAATGGCTCAGCAATCGACCTGCTTGCGAATATCGTCCACCTGTTTACGGGAATTGCAGATGTTTTCACAGGGAATACCGTCATCGTCAGCATCTGCGCGCCGGTAACCGCTGCACCACAGCGCTACAGCGTCCTCGCAGGACACGACTTGTTTGCAGGTCCGCGCCGCAATTCGATGCACGTTACCTGCGGTTTGATAAGCGACGTTTGGTGGCATGGAATGAACCGCGCCGACATTTGTCAGAATCAGACTCAAGCCAACAATAACGATGCGATATCGAGTACTCCCCATACCGAAAGCCATGCAGAGGGCGTATCGTGGTGTCAACCAACCGGCGGCACCTCAAAATTGCATCAGCGGCTTTCACCAGCTGGCCGAACAGGTTTTCGCTTTGCGTCCGCCATCATAAGGCGTGACATATCCAGCTGATAACATTTCCTGAGCCGGATTCCGCCCATCGGAAAGGTGCATATCTGCGACGACCCTGCCAAAATATTTATCGCCGGAAATATGCGTCAACTGGATTGGACCTTGGCCAACTGTCAGACTTGCAAGCGCGTCCCGTGCCTGCCGTCCAGCGTCTCGGGTGGCTAAACAGGCCGATCTCAGCTCTGGAGCATCGATGCCGCGCAGTCGCACATAGACCTCCATGGTCTGTTGCGGCCAGGGTTTTGCCGCGACCAGGATCGTATCGCCATCGACGACCCGGATGACCTCTGCGGCCACAGGGCCCACAATATCGATTTTTCCGCCAGATTCTGACGCATGCGAAGACACTGCCGCCAGAAGAACGGGAAGAGCGGCAGCAAGAAGTGGAATGAGCCGATAGATCATAATAGGAAAATATACCGTTCATCCATCCGGATCAACAGGAATTATTTCCTTAGAAATCGATAGCCCGGCCGTTAATTTCCCAGTCGCCAAAGCGGGATGGTTCGGCGCCGCCGCGTCCACCCAGTTCTTCCGGCAGTTCAACCGGCTTTTGCGCCTTGCGGCGTTCTTCCGCTTCGGCGAGCGCCCGCTTGGCGGCTGGAGAAAGAGGCCTGCGCGGCTCAACCGGTAAATTGTCATTATCGTTTTGCATGCGAATTTCCGCGAACACGTTGAAGAATGCGCCTAATGTCCCCATCATATAGGAAATCTTTGTTGAAGCGAAACCGTGATTCACGTGAAACATCGGCAAACTTTGGAGACGTGACTGATGAACCTGATGCGCACCGCGATGCTTCTGGCCTTTATGACCGCATTGTTCATGGCGGTCGGCTTTCTCATTGGCGGCAAGGGCGGCATGATGATCGCGCTCGTCATTGCCGCCGGCATGAATTTCTTTTCCTACTGGAATTCCGACAACATGGTCCTGCGCATGTACCGCGCGCAGGAAGTCGATGCGCGCACGGCGCCGGAATATTACGGCATCGTGCGTGACCTGGCCGCCAATGCGGGGCTTCCCATGCCCAAGGTTTACGTCATCGATAATCCGCAGCCGAACGCTTTTGCAACAGGACGTAACCCCGAAAATGCTGCGGTGGCGGCATCGACCGGTCTCCTCAATGCGCTGTCGTATGATGAAGTCGCAGGCGTCATGGCGCATGAACTGGCGCATGTTCAGAACCGCGACACGCTCACCATGACGCTGACGGCAACGCTGGCCGGTGCGATCTCCATGCTCGGTAATTTCGCCTTCTTCTTTGGCGGCAATCGTGAAAACAACAATCCGCTGGGGTTCATCGGCGTCATTGTAGCCATGATCGTTGCACCCCTGGCGGCAGCGATCGTGCAGATGGCGGTCAGCCGCACGCGGGAATATTCGGCCGACCGGCGCGGCGCGGAAATCTGCGGCAAGCCTTTGGCTCTGGCCTCGGCACTGGCCAAGATTTCGAATTTCGCCCATCAGGTGCCGAATGATCAGGCCGAGCGCAATCCGGCGACAGCGCATATGTTTATCATCAATCCGTTGTCGGGCGAGCGCATGGATAATCTATTCTCCACGCATCCGGCAACGGAAAACCGCATCGCGGCGCTGCAGCAGATAGCCCAGGAGATGCAGCCGGTCTCGACGCCGCCGGTCACTGCTGATACTCCCGTGCGCAAATCGCGCTCCGTGCCGCCGACAGGCTGGGGTCGCGGTGGTTCCGAACCACCGAAAAAAGGTCCCTGGTCTTGACGTCTGACGATCCTAAAACTGATTCACATCCGAAACGAAATAACCGCCCTGCCCGTTTACGCGGCCAGAGTGCTGAAAATCCGGCCTTCGAGCGCAGCGACAAGCCGGGAATCCGGGCGCGGCAGGCGGCTGCCAAGATGTTGGCAGCCGTCGTTGACCGCAAGACGTCGCTGGATGGCATGCTGGATGCCGGCAATGGCAATCCGGTCTATCGCGAACTGAATGAAGCCGACCGCGCGCTTGTCCGGGCCATTCTCAATTCGGCGCTGCGGCAATTGCCGCGCATCGAAGCGATGATCGGCTCACTGTTGCAGAATCCGCTGCCGGAGGGTGCCCGCGCGCTTGATCATGTTCTGACTGTTGCTGCGGCGCAAATCCTCTATCTCGATATTCCTGATCATTCCGCCGTCGATCTTGCGGTCGAGCAGGCGCAGATCGATCCCCGCAACAAGCGCTTTGCCAGTCTCGTCAATGCCGTGCTGCGCCGCATGTCTCGCGAAAAGCAGGATCTGCTGGAAAATGTCGGCAAAAAGATCCCGGCAATTCCAGCCTGGTTCCATAAGCGCCTGGTGACTTATTATGGTGCGGACGAGGCGGCACGTATTGCCGATGCGTTATTGACGCCTGCAGCAATCGACCTGACGGTGAAATCCGATGCGCAGGGCTGGGCTGAGAAGCTGAATGGCCGTCTGCTGCCGACCGGCTCGGTGCGGCTGGCCGGGTTTTCCGGCTCGGTGCCATCGCTCGAGGGCTTCGAGGATGGCGAATGGTGGGTGCAGGATGCCGCCGCAGCGCTGCCCGCCAAGCTTTTCGGTGATCTTGCAGGCAAGCGTGTCGTCGATCTTTGCGCCGCACCCGGCGGCAAGACGGCCCAGCTCATTCTGGCCGGCGCTGACGTCACCGCACTCGACCAATCGGCGAGCCGCCTCAAGCGCCTGCAGGGCAATCTGGCCCGCTTGGGACTGGAAGCCGCGACCCAGGAAATCAACATGGCCGATTTCCGCACCGGCGAGCTGTTCGATGCCGCGCTTCTTGATGCGCCCTGTTCCTCGACCGGCACGATCCGCCGTCATCCGGATGTGCTTTGGACCAAGGGGCCGGAGGATATCGAAAAGCTGGCTGTCCTCCAGGAAAAGCTGCTGCGGCATGCGCTGACACTGGTCAAACCCGGCGGTCTCGTGGTCTTTTCCAATTGCTCGCTCGATACGCGCGAAGGTGAGGATGTCACCGCGCGTGTCTTGGCCGATGGCGATTGCGAACGGGTGGCGATCCGTCTGTCCGATTGGCCAGGTCTTGAAAAAGCAGTGACCCCGCTTGGAGAATTCCGCACCACGCCGGCCATGATCGATCCACAGGATGGGTTTGCGGGCGGCTTGGACGGTTTTTATGCCGTCGTCCTGCGCAAGATTTAGCGACACCTCTGTCAACAGCCGCATGACGGGCGTCAATTGACGCTCGTCAAGCCTTTGCCTAAACAAGAGGGGTGCGATCCATAAAAGTTTAACGATTTTTCAGGCACGATCGTCGTCCTGGCAGTATCTGGTACGGACAGCAGTCATTCCGGTTTTTCAGCGCCGTTTGAGGCTAGTCCGGGAGTAGGGAGACGCGCAGGCGTCGAAAATGCAGATTTCAGACCGGCAAAGGCTTCTATATCTGTATGCGCGTGAGGGCTGGCGGCGGTTCTCGCGCAGGCTTGCCTTGGGCCGCAACACCGCATTCCGCTTTACCGGAACGACACCGGACCGCCTGATCGTCGCGCCGACGGATCTGCGCGCCATTGATCCCTTCGTGGCACAGGAAATCCTGCAGGGCCGCTTCCCTCTGGCCGGCCGTGTGCTGGACGTGGAAGGCGAATCCCCGTTCGAAATGGATTTGCCATCGCACGAATTCGCCGTCCGCTTGCATTCCTTCGGTTGGGTCCGGCATATGCGTACGGTCAAGGACGACGATGCGTTTGCGCATCTGCGCCATATCGTCAATGACTGGATCGTCACGCATGGCCGCTATATCGGCGGCATTGCCTGGGATGCGGATATCATTTCGCAGCGCCTCATCGCCTGGCTTTCGCACTCGCCGATCATCCTGCGCAATGCCGAACATCCGTTTTACCGGCGCTTCTTGAAAAGCCTCGCCTTCCAGGTGCGCTATCTGCGCCATATCACCGACACGACCTGCGACGGCGAGGCGCGCCTGCGCGCCCGTATCGCGCTCGCCATGGCCTCGGTTGCCATGCCCGCATCCGAAGCGACGATCCGCAAGGCTGCCCGCAATCTCGACGTGGAGCTTGACCGGCAAATTTTGCCGGATGGCGGCCACAGCTCGCGCAATCCGCGCACGGGCCTGGAATTGCTCATCGACCTTTTGCCGCTGCGCCAAACCTACGTCAATCTTGGCCATGAGGTGCCGGCAAAGCTGATTCCCTGTATCGACCGCATGTATCCGGCGTTGCGCTTCTTCCGGCATGAGGGTGGCGAACTTGCCCTGTTCAATGGCGCCACGTCTACGCTGGCGAACGAGCTGATGGCCGTCCTGCGCTATGACGAAACCGCCGGCGCGGCTTTCAAGGCGCTACCGCATCTTCAGTATGAGCGGTTGGCGCATAACAATGTCGTCGTCATCATGGATACCGGCAAGCCGCTATCGCCGGAATTGTCGCGTACGGCGCATGCCGGCTGCCTGTCGTTTGAAATGTCGTCGGGCCGCCATCGATTTGTCATCAATTCCGGATCGCCAAAGTTTGCCGGCGAACGATTCCGCCAGATGGCGCGTTCGACTGCGGCCCATTCGACCGTGACGATCAATGACCGTTCGTCGTCGCGCCTGTCGCAATCCGGTTTTCTCGGTCCGATCGTCACCGGCGGCGTCTCCAAGGTGAATGTCCGCCGCGAAGAGCGGGCCGGCCAGCCAGATGCCGTCATCGCCAGCCATGATGGCTACGCGCAGGCCTTCGGCCTTGTGCATGAGCGCGATATTGGCATTAACGGCCAGGCCAATGCCGTTCGCGGCCGAGACCGGCTGTTTCACCCGGATGGCTCGGAACCGGCGCAGACCCATAGCGCCGTCGCTATTGCGCGGTTTCATATTCATCCCTCGATTACGATCCGCCAGCACAGCGCCCATGAAGTCTATTTGAGCGCTCCGGATGGTGAAGTCTGGCTGTTTACTTGCCGCGACGGCGAAGTCGCGGTTGAGGAAGACATTTTCTTTGCCGACCCCTCAGGCTTGCGCAAGTCGTCGCAGCTGACGGTCACCTTCGCGGTGGCTTCACAGCCGGAAATCCAGTGGATTTTTTCCCGCGAAGGGTGACAATGGTCCCGTCAGCGCATTGATTGCCGTGACTGCGGTTTCTTCAGGCAGAAAGCTGTGTTAACGGCAGGCGGACATTTGCCGGAAGACCCTCCCGATATCCGGCGCCTACCAAGGAGCTTGATGATGGCTGTCGCCTCCAAGAAGATTCCCGCCCCGGACCATGTCACGGTCCGTACCGCCCTTCTCTCCGTTTCCGACAAGACCGGCATCGTCGATCTCGCCCGCGCGCTGCATGATAAGGGCGTGCACCTGGTCTCGACCGGCGGCACGCACAAGGCGCTGGCCGACGCCGGCCTTCCGGTGACCGACGTGTCAGAGCTCACCGGCTTTCCCGAAGTGATGGATGGCCGGGTGAAAACGCTGCATCCGGGCGTGCATGGCGGCCTTCTGGCGATCCGTGACGACGAAGACCATGTTCAGGCGATGACCACACATGGCATTACCGGTATCGATCTCGCCGTTATCAATCTTTATCCGTTCGAGGATGTGCGCGCCAAGGGCGGCGATTACCCGACGACGGTGGAAAATATCGACATTGGAGGCCCGGCCATGATCCGCGCCTCGGCCAAGAACCACGCCTATGTCACCGTCATCACCGATGCCTCCGATTATTCCGGGCTTCTGGCAGAGCTTGGCACCGGTGCCGCCACGTCGTTCCAGTTCCGCCAGACAATGGCCGCCAAAGCCTATGCGCGTACTGCCGCCTATGACACCGCCATTTCCGGCTGGTTCGCCGAGGTGCTGAATACGCCGATGCCGCTTCACCGCACCATCGGTGGGGTGCTGAAGGAAGAAATGCGCTACGGCGAAAATCCACATCAGAAAGCCGGATTCTACGTCACCGGTGAGAACCGCCCGGGCGTCGCGACCGCGACCCTTCTGCAGGGCAAGCAGCTTTCCTACAACAATATCAACGATACGGATGCCGCCTTCGAGCTGGTTGCCGAATTTCCGGCCGATAAATCCCCGGCTGTCGCCATCATCAAGCATGCCAACCCCTGCGGCGTAGCAACCGGCGCCACCCTGCTGCAAGCCTATGAACGGGCGCTTGCCTGCGATTCCACCTCGGCTTTCGGCGGCATCATCGCGCTCAATCAGGAGTTGGATGGCGCAACCGCGGAAGAAATCGTCAAGCTGTTCACCGAAGTCATTATCGCCCCCTCGGTCAGCGATGTCGCCAAGGTGGTCATCGCCGCCAAGCCCAACCTGCGCCTCCTGATCACCGGCGCCCTGCCTGATCCGCGCATACCCGGCCTGACGGCAAAGACCGTTGCCGGCGGCCTGCTTGTGCAGACGCGCGATAATGGCATGGTGGAAGATCTCGAGCTGAAGGTCGTCACCAAGCGTGCACCGACGGCGCAGGAGCTGGAAGACATGAAATTCGCCTTCAAGGTGGCCAAACATGTGAAGTCGAACGCTGTCGTCTATGCCAAGGATGGCCAAACCGTGGGCATCGGCGCAGGCCAGATGAGCCGGGTCGATTCCGCCCGCATCGCGGCGCTAAAAGCCGAAGAAGCCGCCAAGGCTCTCGGCCTGCCTGCGCCGCTGACACGCGGTTCGGCTGTGGCATCCGAAGCCTTCCTGCCCTTCGCCGACGGCCTGTTGTCGATGATCGCCGCCGGCGCCACCGCCGTCATCCAGCCGGGCGGCTCGATGCGCGACCCGGAGGTCATCGCCGCCGCCGACGAGGCCGGGGTGGCCATGGTGTTCACGGGCATGCGCCATTTCCGGCATTGATGCTCAAGCCCAAAAAATTGCTCAGAAACCCGCCTCTCCGGCGGGTTTTTTATGCAGGTCTATTCGCCGGATAAGGAGTGCGAATGAGGATCAGCAATCCAACAGCCAAGAACACGACCAGCGCCATCATGCCGATGCGGGCGGAGCCTGTCATCAGCGTCACGGTGGCGACGGCGGCGGGGGCGAGGAAGGTCGTGGCGCGTCCGGAGAGCGCATAGATGCCGAAATACCGGCCGGCCTCTTCGGGGCTGACGCTGCGCGCCATGTAGGAGCGGGACGACGCCTGGACCGGGCCAAACGCAATACCGACCAGAAGGCCGAAGACGATATAGGCCTTTTCCGCAGCGGTGCCGAAAAGGCCGCCTGAATCGGTTGCCGGCAGCGGGAGCAGGCCGAACAGCGTATAACCGGGCCCGGTCGAGACGATCCCGAGCGTGGCGATGGTCAGACAGATGAGGCTGGCGGTGACGATCACCTTCGATCCGAGCTTCGCATCAAGCCGGCTGGCATAGAGGCAGCCGCCGATCGCCACCACATTGAGAATGATGCCATAGACGCCAAGTTCGACCGTCTGCCAGGCAAACATGCTGGCTGCAAACGTGCCGCCCAGCGCCAGAAGACCGTTGACCCCGTCCTGAAAGATCATCCGGGCGATCAGAAAGCGCAGGATGCCGGACCGGTGGCGCAATTCGCCGATCGTGGCGCGCAGCTCCGATATTCCGCTACGCACCGCAGTCATCGCGGGCACGGCCGCCTTCTGCGCATCGGGTGTAAACAGGAACATCGGCAGGATGAACACCAGATACCAGAGGGCCGAGATCGGCCCGGTGATCCGCGCGTCGGCGCCGGTTGCCGGATCGAGCCCAAACAACGGGTCAATTCCCAGAATTGTTTTGCCGGATTCCGGGCTACCCGCAAGCAGCGTTACGACCGCGATCAGCACGATCATGCCGCCGAGATAGCCCAGTCCCCAGGCCATGTTGGAAATCCGGCCGATCTCTTTTTCACCCACCAGACGCGACATCATCGAGTCATTGAAAACGATCGAGAATTCAGCCGCGATCGAGGCAAGAATGATGAAAATGAATGGATAGACCAGCGAAGAGCCGGGAACCGCAAACCAGAGCATCGCCAGCGAGACGATCTTGATGACGGCGAAGAAGGCGATCCAGGGTTTGCGGGCGCCGGTCTGGTCGGCGATCGATCCGAGCACCGGCGAAAGCACCGCGATCACGATGCCGGAGATGGTCAGCGTATAGCCCCACATGGCCTGGCCGTGAGCCGGATCATCCGTGAGCCGTGACACGAAATAGGGGCCGAAGATGAAGGTGATGATCACGGTGAAGAACGGCTGCGCCGCCCAGTCGAACAGCATCCAGCCGCCAAGGCCGGCGCGCGATACTTTCGGTTCGTCGCCGGCCGGTGCTGAAATGCTCACTCTGTTCTCCACTGCTGCTTGCCCCGTTCAGGGCAAACAGTGTCACCTCATCCTGTTCTGTGCAAGATCGCTGAGCAAACCGGCCGCCACCGTGATTTTGGCCAGTGTCGTCTCGCCCTTTTCCGTCAACTGCGTCAGCTGGTCGGTAACGCGGGAAATCCGGCTATTGTCGCTGTCTCGCCAGGCTGCGACCGGATTGCGCTCATCCTTCTTGTCGGTGAGTGCGGCAATCGTGATGTCTTTACGCGCAGTGGCGATGTCGTTGATGCTGCGCGAGAGCGCCATGGCCTCGTATTGCTCGGTTGCCGAAACGCGCTCGGCAGCTGCCAGGAGCCGGGCGATCCGCAGGTTCTGCGTCACGCCGAAATAGCTCTGGGCCGTTCGCGCCAGCGATACGCCGGTATCGGCGGCAATCTGGATGATCTCCGGCACGAAGGTCATGACAGCAAGAGAGGCAATCTCTTCGGCGAGAGCTGCCGGCACGCCACGCTCGATAAAATAATCAGTCCTTTGCCGTACCTCGGCCGTTGCGTCCTCCGGAAGCGAGCTTTGCAAGGCGGTCTTGAGTTTGCGCAGCGCGTCGCGCAGCTGCTCGATTGCTTCGCCGAGCGGTGCCTGCATCGCTGTCGTCCGCAATGTGCGTTCGGTGACGATCGCGAAAATATGCGCGGCTTCCTGATAAAGCTCGTTCTGCACCGCGCCGCTGATCACGTTGTCGAGGGCGTCGATATCGCTGTAGATCCGCGTCAGGTCATAACCGTCACGGGTGAGCACAGCCGCCTTGACCACGTCCGCCGGCATGAAGCCGGTTTGATCGATCAGCGTGCTGACAAAGGCCGGCCCGCCGCGATTGATGACGTCATTGGCCAGAACCGTGGCGATGATCTCGCGGCGCAGCCGATGCCCGTTGATATCGGCGGCATGGGCCCTGTGCATCTTGGCCGGAAAATAATCGCGTAATGTCGTTGCCAGATAATCATCGTCGGGCAGACCGCTCGCGACAATCTCGTCGAACAGCACGATCTTTGCGTAGGACAGAAGCACGCCGATCTCGGCGCGTGTCAGCGTCTTGCCGCTCTGGTAGCGCTCGCTCAGAGCCAGGTCGTTCGGCAGCACTTCCACTTTACGATTGAGATGGCCGTCCGCTTCCAGCCGGGTCATGAGCCGGGCAAGAGCCGTCCGGTTGCCGGCGCCCTGCATTTCCGTCAGAGAAATCGACAGCGACTGTTCGTAATTGTTGCGCAGTACCAGCGCTGCCACCTCGTCGGTCATCGATGCCAGAAGCGTGTTGCGCTTAGCGCGCGTCAGCCGCTCGTCGCGCATGGCGGAGGCCAGTGCGATCTTGATATTGACCTCGAAGTCGGAGGAGTTGACGCCCGCCGAGTTGTCGATCGCGTCGGAATTGCAGCGCCCGCCCTTGAGGCCAAAGCCGATGCGGCCGCGCTGGGTCACACCCAGATTGGCGCCCTCGCCGATGACCTTGGCGCCGACATCGTCCGCCGTGATGCGGATTGCATCATTGGCGCGGTCGCCGACATCGGCATCGGTTTCGTTTGCGCCGCGCACATAGGTGCCGATACCGCCAAACCAGAGCAGATCGACGGGGCTCTTCAGGATCGCCGTCATGATTTCCGATGGCGTCGCCTGGCTTTTTTCCAGGCCGATCGCCGCCATCGCCTGCGGCGTCAGCGTCACCGACTTTTCCGTGCGCGGAATGATCATGGCGCCGCGTGACAGCGTCGAGCGGTCATAGTCCTGCCAGCTGGAGCGGGGCAGGTCGAACATACGCTTGCGCTCGGCAAAGGATTTTTCGATGTCCGGATCAGGATCGATGATGATGTCGCGGTGGTCGAAGGCGGCGATCAGCCGGATTTTCTCAGACAAAAGCATGCCGTTGCCAAATACGTCACCCGACATATCGCCCACGCCGACAACAGTGAAGGGTGTCGTCTGGATATCGATATTCATCTCGCGGAAGTGCCGCTTGACGGTTTCCCAGGCGCCGCGCGCGGTAATGCCCATCTTCTTGTGGTCGTAGCCGGCCGAGCCGCCGGATGCAAAGGCATCGTCCAGCCAGAAGCCGGCTTCCTGCGCCAGGCCGTTGGCTGTGTCGGAGAAGGTCGCGGTGCCCTTGTCGGCAGCGACGACGAAATACGGATCGTCTCCATCCAGACGCAGCGTATCGGCCGGGGCGACGATGTCCTGGCCGACGATATTGTCGGTGATCGACAGCATGGTGCGGATATAGGTCTTGTACGCCTCGGTCCCGGCCTTGAAGATTTCGTCGCGCGTACCGCCGGCAGGAAGCTGCTTGGGGTAGAACCCGCCCTTGGCGCCGACGGGAACGATCACGGCGTTTTTGACCTGCTGCGCCTTGACGAGGCCGAGCACTTCGGTGCGGTAATCCTGCGACCGGTCCGACCAGCGCAGGCCGCCACGGGCCACCTTGCCGAAGCGCAGGTGTACGCCTTCGACCTGGGTGCCATAGACGAAGATTTCGCGGAAGGGACGCGGCTCCGGCAGGCCGTCAAGGATTTTCGGATCCAGCTTGAATGCCAGCATCACCTTCGGATTGCCGCTGGTATCGCGCTGGAAATAGTTGGTGCGCAGCGTCGCCTCGATGGCGTTGACGTAGCGGCGCAGGATCTGGTCTTCGTCAAGGCTCGGGACGGCGTTGAGCGCCTCCTCGATCGCCGCTCTCAAAGCTGCCGTGCGCTTCGTCTTCGGCTTGTCTTCCAGCTTGGGGTCCATGCGGGTGACGAACAGCTTGAAGATATCGGCTGCGATGGAAGGATATTTGTTCAGCGTCTCAGCCAGATAGCCTTGCGAATAGGTGATGCCGGTCTGGCGCAGATAGCGCGCATAGGCGCGTAGCACCGTCACTTCGCGGGCGCTGAGGCCTGCAAGCAGGATCAGCCGGTTGAAGCTGTCATCCTCAACCAGGCCGTTCCAGGCGGAGAGATAGGCCTCTTCCAGCATCGGTCCGGTCTTGTCGAGATTGAGCAGGTACCCGTCGCGGTGGATCAGCTCCATGTCGTGGAGAACGACGAGCCTCTCGCCGCCCTTGGCGCAGGACACGGTGATATCATAAGTCTGTTCGCTGATGACCCTGAAACCGAGATTTTCCAGGAGCGGAACCCGGTGCGAGAGCGAGACCGGCTCGCCCGTATGGAAAATCTTCAGCTCCAGCGATTGCGGGCCTTTGCCGCGCTTCTGGTAAAATGCGATGCGGATCGGATCGTCTGGCGAGCAGGCGGCGATATCGGCGAGATCGGCATGCGCCTCGGCCGGTGTGAAGGCCGCCTGATAGGCCGCATCGACGGAGATCTCGACGCCGTCGTGACGGGCGAGCAGTTTGAACCGGTCGATCCAGCGGGTGACGATATCGCGAACCGCGTCTTCGAGCTTTGCCTGCGCCACGCGCGGCGTCTTGCCGCCGGAACGGCCGATGATGAAATGCACGCGCGCAAGGCCGCCTTCCGGGAAAGCCGGGTAATAAGCCGAAACGCGACCGTCATAGACGGTCTTTAAATAAGCACCGATCTTCTCGCGCACGTCGGAATCATATTGCTCGCGCGGAACGTAGACGATCACGGAGACGAAACGGTCGAAATGGTCGATACGCGGAAGAACCCGGATTCGCGGCCGGTCGGCCAGCTCGTTGATCTGCTCGCAGAAGCTTGCCAAAAGGCTGATATCGATCTGGAACAGATCGTCACGCGGATAGGATTCCAGCGTGTTGGTCAGCATCTTGCCGGAATGGCTCTGCGGATCGAAACCAAAGTGATCGACAATCTTCTCGACCTTGAAGCGCAACAGCGGAATGTCGGCGGCTGGGCGCGTATAGGCGCTGGAGGTGAAGAGACCAACGATGCGCAACTCGCCGGTGACATTTCCGGCTTCGTCGAAGCGTTTGACTCCGATATAATCCATATAGGCGCGGCGGTGCACGACCGATTTGACATTGGCCTTGGTGACGATGAGGAAATCCGGACCGTTAAGGAAGGCCAGAATCTCCGGCGTCGTCAGCACCGCATCCTTGCCCTGGCGCAGCACGCGCACATCGGGATTGGAGAGAATGCCCAGGCCACGGCCTTCGCCACGCTCGACCACGGCGTCGTCGCCCTTACCGGAATAGGTATATTCCCGCATGCCGAGGAAGGTAAAATTATTGGCGCGCAGCCAGCGCAGGAAGGCCAGCGCCTCATCGCGATCGCCCTTTTTTCGGCTCGGCGCATGGTTTTCCAGCTCGTTCATCGCCTGGTCGAGCAGAACCGTCATCTCGCTCCAGTCGCCGACGGCCTGGTGAACCTGGGAGAGGACGTTGGCGATCCGGTCTTTCAGGTCCTCGGCTTCCGTTTCGGTCAGACGGGCGAGATGGATTTGGATATGGCTGATCCGTGCTGCCGGATCGCTTTTCTTTTCCGGGTCGAAGATCTTAGCCGGCTTGCCCGCTTCGAGAACCAGAATGGGATGCACGGCAAGATGAATGTCACGATGGGTGGTGGTCACTTCCCCCATGATGGAATCGTAGAGAAACGGCATATTGCGGTCGGTAACGGACAGAACCGAAACGTCGTTGCCGCCGGGCGCAATCCCCTCGACGGTCTCGACGCTGATGACCGGCCTATCGCTTTCCGTGCGGTTGATGGCTTCAAGTGCATGGGCGGCAGTCAGCGCCAGCATATCGGGCGTGTAGGCATCAAGATCGTCATGGCTGGCGCGGCGAAAAAGGATTTCCGGAGCAAGCATTTTGAGCCCAAGCGCCTTGCCGGCGTCGCTCACCGCTTCGAAATGACGGTCTTTTTTCGGATTGTATTTGGTGCCCATGACGTATCTCCCCGCAATCACCATTTTGGCCGAACCTAACAGAAGAATTGCCCATGGCGATTGTTTTTGTGGCTATTTTTCGGTCAGATTGATCCAAATCGGAATGGCTTTATGAAATTTTCGGCAAGAATTGGCCGATTTTCAGATTCAATCGGTTGTATTCGCATATTTGTTTATTCTCACGAACGAGCCTGAAATGGCCGTTCCGATCTTTTGTCAGGTGCAGTTGACAGCGGCATGACTGTCGGGCGATCTGGGCAGGTCGAAACAGCGGAAAATCAGAAATGTCCGAGCCTGCCTCCGGCGCCGTCATCGTCATTTCCAGCCATGTGATTCGCGGATCCGTCGGCAATCGCGCCGCCGTGTTTGCGCTGGAGACGCTGGGCTATCCGGTCTGGGCGGTGCCGACGGTGATCCTGCCTTGGCATCCGGGACACGGCCCCTCGACGCGGGTGACGATCGGCGAGGATGATTTCAATGCCGTCATCGACGATCTCATTCGTGCACCTTGGGCGGGGGAAGTCCGGGCCGTCCTCTCCGGCTATCTTGGCGGCGCCCATCAGGCGCAAGGTGTCGCACGTCTGGTGAACGCTTTGCGGGTGAACAAGCCGGACCTGTTTTATGCCTGCGACCCGGTGATGGGCGATGTGGGCGGGCTCTACGTGCCGGAGGCGACGGCGGTCGCGATGCGCGACATCTTGTTGCCGCTCGCCTCTCTCGCCACGCCCAACCGGTTCGAACTGTCCTGGCTGTGTGGCGCAGAGCTTGAAACGAACGCTGCCATTTTGGAAGCGGCGCTGTCGCTCGGGCCCGCCCGCATGCTGGTCACGTCTGCCGTCCCGATGATGCAGGGCAGTACCGGCAATCTCTATCTGTCGGGCAATCATGCGCTTCTGGCCGAGCACCGGCTGATCGACAATCCACCGAACGGCACCGGCGATCTCCTGGCGGCACTGTTTGTCGCGCGGCTTCTGGAAGGGCTGAACGAGGAGCGGGCCTTGCAGCTCGCCACCGCCAGCGTCTTTGAGATTATCGCCCGCACCGGCAAGCGCGGCGCCGATGAATTGACGCTCGAGCGGGATGCTTCCAGTCTGGCAACGCCGATGGCGATGGTTCAGATGCGCAGGCTGATGCATCCCGGGCAGAAACGCCGGTCCTGATATTTCCCAGCGCACGCCCTCTTGCCAGCCTATAGCTTGAGCGAATAAACCGTTTCCACCCTACGCAAACCATACGGAGAATATCACGGATGTCACCGGTGGCGCGGGCTGCCGAAAATTTCGCTGTGTGCGGCGCACAAAGATGATATGCCGCGTGCGGCTGACAGACAAAACAGACATCTCAATTCTCTTAAAAGTTGGAGTGATCGAGCACCATGCAGCGTTTCCCGGAATATTTGCTGAACGGCTACAACAACTTCATGAGCGGCCGCTTTAGCGAGCAGCAGCAGCGCTACAAGGCTTTGGCCGAAACCGGCCAGCAGCCGAAAACCCTGGTCGTTGCCTGTTGTGACAGCCGCTCGGCGCCGGAAACCATTTTCGACAGCGGTCCGGGCGAGCTTTTCGTGGTGCGCAACGTTGCCAATCTGGTGCCCCCTTATGAGCCGGACGGGCAATACCACTCGACATCGGCGGCGCTTGAGTTCGCCGTGCAGGTGTTGAAGGTCAGCGATATCGTCGTCATGGGCCATGGCCGCTGCGGCGGCATCAAGGCAGCGCTGGATGTCAATGCCGAGCCGCTCTCCCCCGGCGATTTCATCGGCCGCTGGATGAACCTTTTGAAACCCGCTGCCGAACAGATCCACAGCAACAACATCATGACGGCGGCTGAGCGCCAGCGGGCGCTGGAGCGGGTCTCCATCCGCAATTCCATCGCCAATCTGCGCACGTTCCCTTGCGTCCAGATCCTCGAGCAGCGCGGCAAGCTGCAGCTGCACGGCGCCTGGTTCGATATTTCAACCGGCGAGCTTTGGGTGATGGACCCGAAGACCGGCGATTTTTTGCGCCCGGGGATGTGATTTTTCTGGCTTTACCACGGCGATCACCCCAGGCTCCGTCATCCTCTCCCACACTCTGTCATCCTCGGGCTTGACCCGAGGATCCCGTGGTGCCGCACTTTGCTCTCCATGATGGCCGACGACCAGCATTCGCCGCTGAGGGATCCTCGGGTCAAGCCCGAGGATGACGGCGTGTGGGGATAAAAAAATCCGCAGCCCGTGTCCGGACTGCGGATGCATTCATCCCGATGGAGGGCTTGATCAGCCGCCGTCGATCTCGGCGCCGATGATGGCGATGGCCTGCTGGTAGACGCTGGCAGCGTTCCAGCCTTGGATCGCGCCAAAATTGGCCTGGCCTGGCTGATAACCACCACCGGCGCTCCAGCCGTGGCCGCGCAGAAAGTTGGCGGTCGAAAACAGCGCGTCCGCCTTGGAGCGGACCATGTCGACATGGCCGTTGCCGTCGCCATCGACGCCGTATTTCAGCACATTGGCCGGCAGGAACTGCGTCTGGCCGATTTCGCCGTGCGCCGCGCCGCGCGCGTCCGGGCTCAGATCGCCGCGTTGGACGAGGGTCAGCGCCGCATAGAGCTGGTTGGTGAAATAGTCGGAACGGCGGCAATCGAAGGCCAGCGTCGATACAGCCGACAACGTGTGTTCCTTGCCCATGAAGCCGCCAAAACCGGTTTCCATGCCCCAGATCGCGATGATCGGGCCGGCCGGAACGCCATAGCGGTTTTCGATGGAATTGAAGAGAGCGGCGTTCTGCGCCTTCATCTTCTTGCCGCGCGAAATGATCGTCTGGCCGCCACGCTTCTGCATGAACTGGTTCAGCGATAGCTTGAAGCTCTTCTGCCCACGGTCGGCGCGGATCGTCGCCTTATTATAGGTGACGTTGGCGAAGGCCTTGTTCAGCACCGACGGGCTGATGCCGCGGCCGGCGGCCTCGCCCTTGAAATCCTCGACCCAGGCGTCGAAGCCTGCCGATGTGTTGCTGCATTGCGCAGCCGATGCCACCGATGGCAGGATCGCTGCCGCAATCATCGCCGTGAAACCTGCCAGTACGCATTTTGCCTTGCGCATGAAATACCCCGTATTGCCCGAATCCAAAATTGTGACCGCAAAATGCCAGTCTTTGCGGTTTCTGTCACGACGTTGCTACAGTATCGGGAGGCCGTGTTTCACGTGAATCCTCCTTTTAACCGTGAAAAAACGTCACAGTTGCCTTTTTACAAAGAAGCCCCGCATTCCTTTCACGGATCATGCGAGGCTTTTTACCCAATCGCGACGATCAAACCGAAGGGTTGATAGCATCCCGATTGGGTATAATTGGTTAAAACTTCCTGATCAGGCAGCCTGTTTCTTCGCCTTGATGAGGCCGCGACTGACGAGAAGTTCGGCAATCTGGATGGCGTTGAGGGCCGCACCCTTGCGCAGGTTGTCGGAAACCACCCAGATGTTCAGGCCGTTCTCGACGGTGGCGTCCTCGCGGATGCGCGAAATATAGGTCGCGTCTTCGCCAGCGCTTTCGTAAGGCGTGATGTAGCCGCCGTTCTCATGCTTGTCGATGACGAGGCAGCCCGGCGCTTCGCGCAGGATATCGCGGGCCTGATCGGCGGTGATCTCGTTTTCGAATTCGATATTGATCGCTTCCGAATGGCCGATGAAAACCGGGACGCGCACGGCCGTGCAGGTCAGCTTGATCTTCGGATCAAGGATCTTCTTGGTTTCGGCCATCACCTTCCACTCTTCCTTCGTGTAGCCGTCTTCCATGAATACATCGATGTGCGGGATGACGTTGAAGGCGATGCGCTTGGTGAACTTCTTGCTCTCCATCGGATCGGCAACGAAGACGGCGCGGGTCTGGTTGAACAGTTCGTCCATGCCGTCCTTGCCGGCGCCGGAGACCGACTGGTAGGTGGCGACGACGACGCGCTTGATCTTGGCGAAATCATGCAGCGGCTTCAGCGCCACGACGAGTTGCGCGGTCGAGCAATTCGGGTTGGCGATGATGTTGCGCTTGGTAAACTGGGTGATGGCGTCGGGGTTCACTTCCGGAACCACCAGCGGCACGTCCTGATCGTAGCGCCAGGCCGAGGAATTGTCGATGACGACGCAGCCCTGTGCGCCGATCTTCGGCGACCACTTCAGCGACACGGCGCCGCCGGCCGACATCAGGCAAATGTCGGTGTCGGAAAAATCGTAGTTTTCCAGGTTTTTGACCTTCAGCGTCTTGTCGCCGAAGGAGACTTCGGTGCCCTGGCTTCGGGCCGAGGCCAGCGCCACGACTTCATCCGCCGGAAAGCCGCGTTCTTCCAGGATGTTCAGCATTTCGCGGCCAACATTTCCGGTCGCGCCGGCAATAGCAATCTTGAAACCCATTGTCTTTTGCTCTCTTTCTGTCTCTCCGCGGGGCTTTTGGGGAAAACCCGCCGGCCAAAGGCGCGGGTTTCAGGTCCCCGGCCGTGCCGGGGAGAGAGCGGTGGCCAGAGACGTCAGACGGTTTTCGTCGTCGTTTTGGCCGTTGTTTTGGAAAATACTGAGAAAGAACGTACCCGCCCGGCAGCGAATGCCGGGGCGATCAGCGCAGCGATGGCGTAACCAAAACGGTGCATGGGTGGGGTCCTTTTCCGTTGCTGCTCTTACGCGCTTTTGGCGCAGAGTCAACAGAAAGCTTCGGATTGCTGCGCTGACTGGCGTTCGCCTGCCGCCGCCAAAACGTTACGGAACTGTCATGCCGCTGTCATCCGTGGTGACTATTGCGAGCCGTCAGCTCAAACCATTAGGGGATTTTCCATGCGTATGCTTCTGTCGGCGCTCGCCGCCACGACATTCCTCGCTGGGGCCGCACAGGCCACCACAGTTTATCCGCTCGACCGCGCAACCATCCTTGCCGGCTCGCCCTTCGATTTCAAGGTCGAGTTCAAGTCGGTCGTGAAGCCCGAAGACGTCAAGATCACCGTCAATGGCCAGGATTACAAGACCGTGCTCGGCCAGGAAGCCGAATTTGTCGCTGAAGAAAAAGGCAAGGAAGACAAGGTCTTGGGATCGGCGATGATCGCCCGCGGTCTCGTTCTGCCGGCCGAAGGCGCCTACACGATCGAAGTGACCGCCGGTTCTGAATCGAAGTCGGTCACCTGGGATGTCTACAATACCGGCGAAACCCAGAAGGCAAAGAACGTCATCTTCCTGATCGCTGACGGTTTCTCGGTCGCGCATCGCACCGCCGCCCGCATCATGTCCAAGGGCATGTCGGAAGGCAAGGCAAACGGCCGTCTGAACCTCGATGACGTGCCACCGGCCGCCTTCATCGGCACCTCTGCAACCGATGCGGTTGCCACTGATTCCGCCAATACCATGTCCGCCTATATGACCGGCCACAAGACGGCCGTGAACGCCATCGGCGTCTATGCCGACCGTACCCCGGATTCGTTTGACGATCCGAAGGTTGAGACGCTCGCAGAAGCCATTCGCCGCCAGACCAAGAAGTCGATCGGCATCGTTTCGACCGCCGAACTGCAGGATGCGACACCGGCAGCCGTCGTTGCCCATACCCGCAAGCGCGGCGACAAGGCCGAGATCAACGGCATGCTGTTCGACGTGAAGCCGGATGTGCTGCTCGGTGGCGGCTCTGCCTACTTCCTGCCGCAGGCGACGCCGGGCTCGAAGCGCAAGGACGACAAGGACTATGTCAAGCTGTTCCAGGAAGCCGGTTACACGCTCGCAACCGACAAGACCGAACTGGCAACTGCGGCCGGCACCAATACCGGCAAGATCCTCGGCATCTTCCACACCGGCAACATGGACACCACGCTCGACCGCGAATTCCTCAAGAAGGGCACAGTCGGGAAATTTCCAAACCAGCCCGGCCTCGTCGAGATGACCACTGTCGCGCTCGATAACCTGTCGAAAAATCCGGAAGGCTTCTTCCTGATGGTTGAAGCCGCCAATATCGACAAGATGTCCCACCCGCTCGACTGGGATCGTGCCGTCGTCGATACGATCGAGTTTGACAAGGCGATCGGTGTCGCCCGTGAATTTGCGGCCAAAAACCCCGACACGCTGATCGTCGTCACCGGCGACCACACGCATGGCGTTTCAATCATCGGCACCGTCGATGACGAAAAGCCGGGCACCGACATGCGCGAAAAGGTCGGCACCTACGCAAGCGCCGGCTTCCCGAACTATACCGACGAAAATAACGATGGTTATCCGGACAAGGTCGATGTGACCCGCCGCCTGTTCCTGAACGCCAACAACGGCCCGGATCATTACGAAACCTTCCGCCCGAAGCTGGATGGCCCGTTCGTTCCGGCGATCCAGAATGAAAATAAGGAATATATCGCCAACGAAGCCTACAAGGATGTGCCCGGCGCAGTCTTCGTCGCCGGTAATATTCCAAAGGAAGGCGATTCGGGCGTCCACGCCGTCGATGACGTCGTGCTGCAGGCCATCGGTCCCGGCTCGGAAGGCTTCAACGGCTACCTGGAGCAGAGCGACGTCTATCGCGTCCTCGTGGATACCATGGCGCTCGGCGTGAAGCAGACCAACTGATCATTCAAGCAATATACCGGCGGACTGTCCGCAGCCCGCCGGTATGACCCTTCATCGCTGGATGATTGATTTCCTTAGCTGGATTCTATTTTCCGGTGACACGTCAGACTAAAGGTGGCCAGATGATCCGCTCTTTCACAGGAACCACGCGCCGCGATGCGTTACGCCTGCTGGCCGCCCTGCCCTTTGCTTTGGCCGCGCGACCGTCCGATGCCGCTCTTCCATCCCTGGCGTTTGGTGAGCTCTATAGTAAGTTCGGCGTTCTCGGTCTGGAGTTCTCTGAAAAGGTCAAGTCGCTGGCCGGTCGGGAGATAACGATCAACGGCTTTATGGCGCCGCCGCTGAAAGCCGAGGCCGCCTTTTTCGTGCTCACCGAAATTCCCATGTCGCTCTGCCCTTTCTGCTCGTCGGACGCCGACTGGCCGGATAATATCGTCGTCGTCTATCTCGGAGAAAAGCAGACATTCGTGCAGCCGTCGCAAACGATCCAGGCGCGCGGCATTCTCGAATTCGGCTCCTGGACCGATCCGGAAACCGGTTTCGTGAGCCTGTTGCGGCTGCGCGATGCCGAATATGCGTCGGTCTGATTCATGCTGTCGCTCGATCTTACCTCCGTTTCCGTATCCTATAGCGGCCTGCCCACGCCCGTTCTCGATATCGCCTCGCTGTCCATCGAGGCCGGCAGCCGTGTTGCGATTACCGGTGCCTCGGGTTCCGGCAAGAGCACGCTGGTCAACGTGCTGACCGGACTTGAGCGATGCGCTCCGGGCGGCTCCGTCCGCTGGGGTGGCGTTGATATCGCTGAAATGTCCGAGCGCAGCCGCGATCGCTGGCGTGGCGCGCATATCGGCCTCGTGATGCAGGATTTCCATCTCTTCCCCGGCTTGAGCGCGATCGACAACATCCTTTTGCCCGCCCGCCTGTCACGCGCGGTAAAGCTCGGTGATCCCGACCGGGCGCTGATGCTACTCTATGCCGTCGGGCTTAGCCGCGCTGCCCAAAAGATCGAGACCATGTCGCGTGGTGAAATGCAGCGCGTTGCAATTGCACGCGCACTGCTTCGCAAGCCCGGTGTCCTGATCGCCGACGAGCCGACGGCAAGCCTTGACAGCGAAAGCGGCGATGCCGTCGCCCGGTTGTTGATCGATCTGTCCGTGCGCAACGAGAGCACGCTGATCGTCGTCTCGCATGACCAGCGGCTGAGCGGCCGGCTGAATCGCCGCATCACGCTGTCGGCCGGCCGTATCGCATCGGATCGAGAGCACCGGGAGAAGGCGGCATGACCCGTTTCATCCTTTCGGATCTGCGCCGTCTCTGGCTGGGATCGCTGGTCGTCGTGCTTTTGATCGCCTTTGCCACGGCGCTCGGCGTGGCCGTCACCTTGCAGGAGCGGGCACTGAGGCTCGGCAGCGCCCGTGCCGCCGACCGTTTCGATCTCGTTATCGGCGCTCCCGGCAGTGAAACGCAGTTGCTGCTGTCCTCCGTCTTCCTGCAACCCTCCCCCCTGCCCCTGATGTCGGGAGATGTGCTGGGCAAGCTCGCCAGCGATCCGCGCGTCTCCTGGGCGGCACCCGTCGGCTTCGGCGATTCCTTTTCCGGCTATCCCATCGTCGGCACGTCTATGGCACTCGTCAACAATCTATCGGCGATGCCGGAGGGGCGCGTATTCTCAAAGGCGGGCGAAGCCGTCATCGGTGCCGCTGTGTCACTGCCGCTCGGCTATGAGGTGAAACCCACGCATGGGCTCGCAGCGCTGGGGGGCGAAACGCATACCGAACTTGCCTATCGCATCACCGGCCGCATGGCACCCACCGGCACGTCCTGGGACCGGGCAATCCTGGTGCCGATCCAATCGGTCTGGAGCCTGCATGGAATGGGCGGCGACGGTCACTCTGCAGAAGCGGAAGGGACGGCAGAGGAGCCCGGACATGACGCTCATGCCGGTCACGCGCATGCTCATGTCGATCCCGATGCGCCGATCGACGAGCATTGGACGGCGCAAACACCCGGACTTCCGGCCATCCTCGTCAAGCCCAAGACCATTGCCGACGCCTATAAGCTGCGGCAGGACTATCGCGGCAATGGCACGCTTGCCGTGTTCCCGGGCGAGGTGCTGACCAATCTCTACGGGACGCTCGGTGATGCCAAGCGCGTCCTGTCCGCCGTCGCTGTTGGTGCACAGATTCTCGTTGCCGTCGCCGTGCTGATGGTCACCGTCATGCATATCGGCCAGCGCCGCCGCCAGATCGGGGCGCTGAGGGCGCTCGGTGCGCCGCGATCGGCCGTGCTGGTGATCGTCTGGCTGGAACTGTTCATGCTGATTGCACTTGGCATCATTCTTGGCTTTGCGTTCGGCTATGGCGCCGCGATCCTGCTGTCCATGCTGTTTTCGGGCGAAAGCGGCATCGTCCTGCCTGTCGGTTTCATCCGCAGCGATCTGGCAAGCGTCGCCGCCATCGCGCTGTTTTCCGCCGTCCTGGCGCTGGCCCCGGCACTTCTCGCCTATCGCCAGTCCCCGGCTGCGGCCCTTCGGGCCTGAGCATATTCGACTAAAGTCATAATCCCAAAGCCGCTCTGCCGCCCCAGGGTGTTTTCTGCCATTTTGGTCTCATGGCGCATTCCGCTTGCGAATCAGGGAGGATTCGCAAGCAATTCAGGGTGCGCACAAAGCCGTTTTTGAGTGGAGGACAAACGAAATGGCAGATGTCGCAGTAGCGCCCGGTGCAAAGGCTGCACCGATGACCGGCGAGCAGAAGAAGGTGATTTTCGCCTCTTCGCTCGGCACGATCTTCGAGTGGTATGATTTCTATCTCTACGGTTCGCTGGCCGTCTACATCGGCGCAACCTTCTTTTCCCAATATCCCGAAACCACCCGCAACATCTTCGCCTTGCTCGCCTTTGCGGCAGGCTTTCTCGTGCGTCCGTTCGGCGCGCTGGTCTTTGGACGTCTGGGCGATCTCGTCGGGCGCAAATATACCTTCCTCGTCACCATCGTCATCATGGGCCTGTCGACATTCCTCGTCGGCATCCTGCCCGGTGCCGCCTCGATCGGCATCGCCGCTCCGATCCTTCTGATCGTGCTGCGCATGCTGCAAGGCCTGGCGCTCGGCGGCGAATATGGTGGTGCGGCAACCTATGTGGCCGAACATGCGCCACAGGGCCGTCGCGGCTATTTCACCTCCTGGATCCAGACGACGGCAACGCTTGGCCTGTTCCTGTCACTGGTCGTCATCGTTGCCGTGCAGATGATACTGGGCAAGGAAGCCTTTGCGGCCTGGGGCTGGCGCATTCCGTTCCTGCTGTCGTTCATCCTGCTTGGCGTTTCCGTCTGGATCCGCATGAAGATGAATGAGTCGCCCGCTTTCAAAAAGATGAAGGAAGAAGGCAAGGGCTCAAAGGCGCCGCTGACGGAAGCCTTCGGCCAGTGGAGAAACGCCAAGATCGCGCTTCTCGCCCTGTTCGGCGCCGTCGTCGGCCAGGCTGTTGTCTGGTATACCGGTCAGTTCTACGCGCTGTTCTTCCTGCAGAACATCCTGAAGGTGGACGGCCAGTCGGCCAATATCATGGTCGCCATCTCGCTGCTGATCGGCACGGGCTTCTTCGTTCTGTTCGGCGCGCTGTCGGACAAGATCGGCCGCAAGCCGATCATCATGGCTGGACTGGTGCTCGCCATGCTCACCTATTTCCCGCTGTTCAAGGCGCTGACCTGGGCCGGCAATCCGGCGCTTGCGGAAGCCCAGGAAACCATCCGGGCAACCGTCACTGCCGCTCCGGATGACTGCAAGTTCCAGTTCAACCCGACCGGCACGGCCAAGTTCACGACCTCCTGCGATATCGCAACGTCGTTCCTGACCCGCAATTCGGTACCCTATGATGTCGTCCCCGGCCCGGCCGGCTCGGCAGCAACGGTCAAGATCGGCGATGAAACGGTCACTGGCTATGACGCGATTGCCGCTGGCGACCAGGCCAAGGCTTCAGGTGCCGCCTTTGAAAAGCAGATCAACATTGCGCTCCACGACGCCGGCTATCCGCTGGTACGAGGCGCTGCAAAGGTTCCGGAAAGCAAGCTTGACGGCTTCGTGGCCGCCAATCCGGAACTGACGCTCGATGCCACTGCCGTTCGCGCAGGCAACAAGGCCAGCATGACCGGCGAAGAGCTGGTTGCAGCCAAGCTCCTGACGGCGGAAGAGGCTGCAGGCGTGACCGAAATGCCGGTTTACACCATCGACAAGGGCGGCTCCTTCACCATGGTTGCCGATCCTGCCCGCGTCAGCTGGATTACCGTCATCGCCGTGCTCACCGTGCTCGTCATCTATGTGACGATGGTCTACGGCCCGATTGCAGCGCTTCTGGTCGAACTCTTCCCGACCCGCATCCGCTACACCGGCATGTCCCTGCCCTACCATATCGGTAACGGCTGGTTCGGTGGCCTGCTTCCGGCAACGGCATTTGCGATGAGTGCCGCCCAGGGCGATATCTATTACGGCCTCTGGTACCCGATCGTGTTTGCGGGCATCACCCTGGTGATCGGTATTCTGTTCCTGCCCGAAACCAAGGATCGCGATATCCACGCCATGGATTGATCCTCACTGGATATACATACGAAAAGGCCCGGCGCAGCCCCTGCGCCGGGCGTTTTCAGTCTGCGTGCCTCAAGCCAGGGGTTTTGGCTGAGAACTGTTCTTCGGCCGCGGCCAGCCGGCCTCATCCAGGCGGAACAGCCAGTTTTTCCGGGCAAAGAAGAAGGCCGTCATCAAGGCCGTCCACAATCCGACCAGCAGGCCCGCCGCCACATCGCTGGGATAATGGGCGCCGACAATGACGCGGCTGATGCCGATGGCCAGCGCTCCGATCACAAAGACGATGCGCAGCCGTGGCGCCAGCATCGAAAAGGCGCCGAAGAACGAGCCGACAGCGGCGGAATGGCCGGAGGGAAAACTCTGGAACACCCAGTCATGGCCGGAAAAGAACGATAGGCTATGGGCGCCATATTCGGCAAAAAGCTCCGGCCGCGCCCGGCCGATGATCAGCTTGGCCAGATGCACCACGATGCTCGCACTGCCAATCGTCACCAGAAAATACAGAGCCAGCCGCCAGCCGGTCTTGCTCTTGGATGAAAACCCTTCGCTGCGCGACACCCGGTGGAGAATATAGGCGACGATGACGACAGAGCCGGAACCGTAGATCATCCAGGCAAAGGTGCCGAAATCGGTGATCTGTTTGTTGAAAGCGACAACACCGCCCGGCAAAGCCTGCGCCGTTTGCGACAGAGTGCCGTCAAACGGCAGCAGCGCCACGACGAGGATGGCAGCCGCCAGAAGCAGCCAGAGAGATGAGGAAAGCGGTCGGTTCATGAATGCAGGACTTTCTTGGCACGGCGCCCTTCCTTCCTCCGTCATCCTATCCTCGAGTTTAACCCGAGGGCTTGTGGCGGGATCCAGTGGCGGTGCGTCTGCGCCGCAGAAGACTCCCTCACGCGGCAGACGCCGTGTCGCTGGATTCCTGTGACATCCTCGGCTCCAGCCTGAGAACAGGAATGATGGGGACAAAATGGCTATCCGACCAAACTTGTGAATCTGTAGAGCGGATTCAACCCCGCCCAAACAAAAACGGCATCCGGGCGATGACCCGGATGCCGCAACACACATTATTCCAGCGACATTTACGCCGAAAGCGCCTTGAACTCGGCCAGGATCGCATCGCCCATTTCGACCGTGCCGACCTTGCGGGCGCCATCGGCCATGATGTCGCCGGTGCGGATACCTTTGTCGAGAACGTTGGCGATTGCCTTTTCCAGGGTGTCGGCTTCCTTCACGAGGTTGAAGGAGTAACGCAGGCACATGGCAAACGAGGCGATCATCGCGATCGGGTTGGCAATGCCCTTGCCGGCGATGTCCGGAGCCGAGCCGTGCACGGGTTCATAGAGCGCCTTGCGCTTGCCGCTCTTGGCATCGGGAGCGCCGAGCGAGGCCGATGGCAGCATGCCGAGCGAGCCGGTCAGCATGGCGGCAACATCCGACAGCATGTCGCCGAACAGGTTGTCGGTGACGATGACGTCGAACTGTTTTGGCGCACGAACAAGCTGCATGCCGCCGGCATCGGCCAGCATGTGATCAAGCGCCACGTCGGAATATTTCGCCTTGTGCGTGGCGGTCACCACCTGGTTCCACAACACGCCGGATTTCATCACGTTGCGCTTTTCCATCGAGCAGACGCGGTTGCCGCGGGTGCGGGCCAGCTCGAAGGCAACGCCTGCAATGCGCTCGATCTCGTAGGTGTCGTAAACCTGCGTATCGATGCCGCGCTTCTGGCCGTTGCCGAGATCGATGATCTCCTTGGGTTCGCCGAAATAGACGCCGCCGGTCAGTTCGCGCACGATCAGGATATCGAGGCCTTCGACAAGCTCGGGCTTCAGCGAAGACGCATCCGAGAGCGCCGGATAGCAGATCGCCGGACGCAGGTTGGCAAACAGCTCCATATCCTTGCGCAGGCGCAGGAGGCCCGCTTCCGGACGCACTTCATAGGGCACATCATCCCATTTCGGACCGCCGACGGCACCAAACAGCACCGCATCGGCCGCCATCGCCTTTTCCATGTCCGCGTCGGAAATCGCCGCCCCATGCGCGTCGTAGGCGCAACCGCCGACCAGGCCTTCATCAGTCGTGAAGCCACCGGCCATCTCGGCATTCATGTAAGCGATGATTTTGCGGACTTCCGCCATGGCTTCCGGGCCGATGCCGTCGCCGGGCAGAAGGAAAAGATTGCGCTCTGTCATGGGGCATTCCTTATATCGAAGAGTGGGCGTGTCAGATGTTGGCGCGTTCTTAACGCAACTTCCGTTCAAGGAAAATGCAGTTTTGGAAAGAATTGTGCGCACACCGTCAGTTCCCGCCGGAACGGGGTGAGCAGTCCAAAAGCCGGTAGCGTCCACTGGCCGGAGAAACCTGCCGGTTCAGATGATGGAACGGCACATGCACAATCTTATCCGCTCGCTCACCGCTATCCTGCGGTCCACATTGGACATGCTCGTTTTTTCCGGCCGATCAAAACCGCGAAAATAGGTATTGCTGTTCCATCCAGGACGGCGCCGATCTCCGGCTGGCAGGTGGAAATGCCGCATCTTAGCGGCGCAGCATATGCGCTCCCGCAGGGATCATAGAGTTTAAAATTCCACGGAACCCGCCAATATGCAGGGCTAGTATTCCACTTTCTCCCCGAATATTAGCAATCAAACGTTATCAATAGAATATAAAAACCATAGACTATGGCGGCAAATGAGGATGTTGCCGTCATGAAAATTTTGGGTCTATCGGGAAATGTCAAACGGCCGTCGCGAACTGCGGTTCTAGTCGAGGCGATCGTGGCTGCGGTGGGATCGCGGTTGGGCTTTGCGGGGCAAACGATAGAACTGGTGGATGCTGCTCCCGTTCTCTTCAAGGCGCTTCGCTCCGATCAGCTCGATGCCGAGGGGCGGGCGATCGTCGACGCCGTCGAGGCGGCAGATGTGCTCGTTGTTGGGTCGCCGGTCTACCGGGCCTCGTATACCGGTGCGCTCAAGCATCTCTTCGATCTGGTCGATTACCGCGCGCTGACCGGAAAACGCGTCATTCTGGCCGCCACTGGCGGCACGCCGCTCCATGGCCTGATGACGGAACATCAGTTGCGGCCGCTGTTCGGCTTCTTCAACGCCCTGTCGCTGCCGACCGCCATTTATGCCACCGAAACCGATTTTGCCGAGTATCAGATTACCAACCCTACCGTTCACGAGCGCATCGAGCGCACCGTTTCAGAACTCGTGCAGGCGCTGCCTTTCGCCATCCAGGCCGCCACCGCTCGCGTTCATGACCATCGTCCAGCACTCGTCGCCGCGTCGGCCTAGCCATTTTGAAGAGGGAGAATACCATGTCCTATGCCAGCAGAGAGCCGGTCAAATTTGCCTACTGGGTCCCCAATGTTTCCGGCGGCCTTGTCATTTCCAACATCGAGCAGCGGACGAGCTGGACGATCGACTATAACAGAAAGCTGGCGCAGATCGCCGAGGCGAGCGGCTTTGATTATGCGTTGAGCCAGATCCGCTTCACCGCCGGTTATGGCGCCGAATTCCAGCATGAATCGGTCGCCTTCAGTCATGCGCTGCTGGAATCCACCACCACGCTGAAGGTGATCGCCGCCATTTTGCCGGGGCCGTGGAACCCGACGCTTGCCGCCAAGCAGATCGCCACGATCAATCATCTCACCAATGGCCGGGTCGCGGTCAATGTGGTCAGCGGCTGGTTCCGTGGCGAGTTTCATGCGATCGGCGAACATTGGCTGGATCATGATGAGCGCTACCGCCGCTCCGAAGAATTCATTCGTGCGCTGCGCGGCATCTGGACCGAAGACAATTTCACGTTTCACGGCGACTTCTATCGCTTCAACAATTATTCGCTGAAGCCCAAGCCCATCGATCCGCAGCCGGAAATCTTCCAGGGCGGCTCCTCGCGCGCGGCGCGCGACATGGCATCGCGTGTCTCCGACTGGTATTTTACCAACGGCAATACGCCAGAGGAAATCGGCAAGCAGGTCGATGACATCCAGGGCAAGGCGAAGGCCAACGGTCATTCCGTGCGCGTCGGCGTCAATGCGTTTGCGATCGTCCGCGAGACCGAGGAAGAGGCAAAAGCCGTTCTGGCCGAGATCATCGAGAAGGCCAATCCGGACGCCGTCAACGCGTTCGGCCATGAGGTCAAGAATGCCGGAAAGTCGTCGCCGGAGGGCGAAGGCAATTGGGCGAAATCCTCCTTTGAAGATCTGGTTCAGTACAATGACGGTTTCCGCTCGAACCTGATCGGCACGCCCGAACAGGTGGCACGGCGCGTCGTTGATCTGAAACGGGCGGGCGCCGATCTCATCCTGCTCGGCTTCCTGCATTTCCAGGAAGAGGTCGAGTATTTCGGCAAGCATGTGATCCCGCTGGTGCGGGCGATCGAAGAGGCCGAAGCATCCAGCGCAATTGCTGCGGAATAGTCTGCATTGAGACCGGCGGCCGGTTTCCGGCCGCCACCGGAAATGACGCAACCACAGGCGGCGACGCCTGCGGGGTGGATGCTGCGCGCCGGCTCACCGGCCGGGCGCAACGGATAATGGGGGTTAGCGCGCAATGACATTGGCTTTTGGAGCGCTGGGATCGGCGCCCTTCCCGCCGGAAATACAGGAGCATCTGGCCGGCCTTGACGGTCCGTTGCGCCACGGCAGCGAACGGCCGCCTGCCGGAAGTGATGCAATTCTGGAACTTGCCGGAGTGACGTTGTCGTTCGGCGGCGTGGTCGCCCTCGCCGGCATTGATCTTGCGGTGAGACAGGGAGAAATCCTTGCGATTATCGGACCCAACGGTGCCGGCAAGAGCTCGATCATCAATGTGATCAGTGGCGTATACCGGCCCAAGCGCGGCCATGTCCGGCTTTCGGGGCGGCTGTATACGCAAGTTCCGACACAAAAACTCGCCCGTCTCGGCATTGCCCGCACGTTCCAAAATCTCGCCCTGTTCAAGGGCTTGAGCGTTCTCGACAATGTCATCACCGGGCGGGCACACAGGACCCGGTCCAGCTTCATCGAACAGATCTTGGGCCTTGGCCGTGCTGGCGCGGAACGGGCCGATGCCCGCAGTCGCGCCTTGGCCATCCTCGATTTCCTGCATCTTTCGCATGCCGCCGATCGTCTGGCCGGCACGCTGCCTTATGGCTTGCAGAAGCGGGTGGAGCTGGCACGTGCCCTGGTGGCGGAACCGGATATCCTTTTGCTCGACGAGCCGATGGCCGGGATGACGGCGACGGAAAAGAACGAGATGGCCGATTTCGTGCGCGCCGCGCGCGACCGGTTTGGCACGACGGTGGTTTTGATCGAACATGATATCGGCGTGGTCATGGGATTGTCCGACCGTGTCGCTGTGCTCGACTACGGCCGCAAGATTGCCGATGGAACGCCCGCCGAGGTCCAGCGCGACCAGCGGGTGATCGATGCCTATCTCGGAACCGCTCCCGAAAATGAAAATGGGGAGGGTATCTGATGGCCGATTTCGACTGGCTGTTTTTCACCGAGGTTCTGGTTGGCGGTCTTCTTTCCGGCGTCATGTATTCGCTGGTCGCCATCGGTTTCGTGCTGATCTACAAGACCTCGGGCGTGCTCAATTTCGCGCAAGGGGCAATGCTTCTGTTTGCAGCGCTGACTTTCGTCAGTCTGACGGAGCGCGGCATTTCCTTTCCGCTCGCCTTCGCCATCACGTTTGCGATCATGGTGGTGATCGGCATTGCCATCGAGCGCACGGTGTTGAGGCCGCTGACCAACAAGCCGCCGATCACCTTGTTCATGGCGACGCTCGGCCTGTCCTATATCATCGAGGGAGCGGCGCAGCTGATCTGGGGCACGCAGGTGCACGGGCTTGATCTTGGTATCGAGGATGTGCCGTTCGATGTCGGTGGGGTCTATATCAGTCAGTTCGATATTTTCGCAGCCGTGGTTGCCGCCTCCATGGTGCTGCTGCTCTCCCTGTTCTTCCGCTACACCCGCATCGGGCTCGGTTTTCGCGCCGTCGCCGACGATCAGTTTGCTGCGTTGGCCGTCGGCCTGAGGCTCCCCTGGATCTGGGCCACGGTCTGGGCGGCGGCCGGTCTTGTCGCGCTTGTTGCCGGTCTTTTGTGGGGCGCCCGTGTCGGGGTGCAGTTCTCCCTGTCGCTGATCGTCCTCAAGGCGTTGCCGGTTCTCGTGCTTGGCGGGTTCGATTCGATCCTTGGGGCGATCGTTGGCGGGTTGTTGATCGGTGCGTCGGAGAAGCTGGCCGAGGTTTATATCGGCGAATATTTCGGTGGGGGTATCGAGGGCTGGTTTGCCTATGTCATCGCGCTCGCCTTCCTCCTCGTGCGCCCGTCTGGCCTGTTTGGCCAGAAGCTTGTGGAAAGGGTCTGAGCGATGTCCACGATCACCTACGATCTTGCGGCGCATCGATTGCCCATTCGCTGGGCACAGCCGTTGGCCTGGCTTGCCATTGCCTATGTCGCGGTGCCGCTTGCCGGGTCCAATTACCTGTTTGAAGCGATCCTCTTGCCCTTCCTGGCGCTCAGCCTCGCCGGTCTCGGGCTGAATATTCTGACGGGTTATGCCGGGCAGGTCTCGCTCGGCAGTGCCGCCTTCATGGCGGCCGGAGCCTTCGCCGCATTCAATTTCAATCTTCGGGTCGATGGCTTGCCCTTGATCGTCAGTATGGTACTGGCCGGTTTCTCGGCGGCGGCCATCGGTTTGGTGTTCGGCCTTCCGAGCCTGCGCCTCAAGGGCTTTTATCTGGCGGTATCGACGCTGGCAGCGCAATTTTTCGTGCAATGGGCATTGACCAAATTCAGCTGGTTCTCCAACGATTCCGCCTCCGGCGTGATCGATGCGCCGCAGCTTTCTGTTGCCGGTTTCGTCTTCGATGGACCGGTGGGGCGCTATTATTTTTCGCTGACGGTGGTCGCCGTCCTCACGCTTCTTGCCTATCGCCTGGTGAATTCGCAGACCGGCCGTAATTTCATCGCGGTGCGCGACAATGAGACGGCGGCGCGGATCATCGGCGTGCCAGTCTTGAAGACCAAGCTCCTGGCCTTTGGCATCTCCTCGTTCATCATCGGCATTGCCGGGGTTCTGTGGGCGTTTGCCTATCTGCGCACCGTCGAGCCTGCCGGCTTCAATCTCGACCGGTCGTTCCAGATTCTCTTCATCGTCATCATCGGGGGGCTGGCCTCGATCCGCGGTGCCTTTTTCGGCGCGGCGCTGATTGTAGTGTTCCCGCTGGTCCTGTCGCGGCTCGGCTCGTTCCTGCTCGGCGATATCTTCAATTCGGGCGTGCTCGACATGAGCCAGCGCATCGTGCTTGGCGCGCTCATCATCCTGTTTCTGATCCTCGAACCCGATGGGCTGGCCGCTCTTTGGGACCGGGTCCGAAAACGTATCGGCGCCGCCATCGCGCGGTCCTGATCGATCGGGAGCCCGCAAGGCTCCAAAACGCAGCCAGCCTTATCAGATCAACCCGGACCGGCGCCTTTGCCCGGTCGATACCCGGAGTGTGTCCAGACATGACGATCCTCAGCAAATTCAAGATCGCGGCGCTTGCCGCCGGCATCGCCTTCACGGTGGCATTGCCGATGGCGCATGCCGACGAACAATATTTCCCGCTCCAAAGCTACCGCGTCGGTCCCTATGCGGCCGGCGGCACCGGCTTCTTCGGCGGTTTCATCGATTATCTCAACCTGATCAATACCCGCGATGGCGGCGTCAACGGCGTCAAGCTGACATGGTCGGAGGCCGAGACCCAATATGAAGTCGAGCGCGGCGTCGAAGCCTATGAGCGGCTCAAGAGCAATCCGAACGTGGCTGCGTGGAACCCGCTTTCCGTCGGCATCGCCTATGCGATGATCGACCGGATCACCCAGGACAAGGTGCCGCTGATCACCATCAACCACGGCCGCACCGATTCCACCGACGGCCGCGTCTTCCCTTACGTCTTTCCGCTACTGCTCAATCCCTATAGCGAAACCTCCGGCATCGTGAACTATATCGCCTCCAAGGAAGGCGGGCTTGAAAGCCTGAAGGGCAAGAAGATCGCCGTGCTTTATCATGGCTCGCCCTATGGCAAGGAAACCATCCCGATCTACGAACTCTTGGCTGAGAAATACGGCTTCGAGCTGCAGCAGATCGAAGTGCCGCATCCTGGCAACGAACAGCAGTCGCAATGGCTGGCAATCCGCCGCGCCAAGCCCGATTACGTCGTCCTGCGCGGCTGGGGCGTGATGAACCCGGTTGCGCTGAAGACTGCCGCCAAGACGGGCTTCCCGGTCGATCATATCATCGGCAATGTCTGGTCGAATTCGGAAGAGGATGCCATTCCGGCCGGCGACGCTGCCAAGGGTTATACGGCAATCACCACCCAGGCATCCGGGGCTGAATATCCGGTCGTTCAGGAGATCGTCAAGACGATCTACGATGCCGGCAAGGGCAATCTTGAAGACAAGAAGCGTATCGGCTCGGTGTACCACAATCTCGGCATCGTCAACGGCATTCTCAATGTCGAGGCGATCCGCATCGCGCAGGAGAAATTCGGCAAGCGGACGCTGACCGGAGACGAAGTCCGCTGGGGCTTTGAACATCTGCAGCTCGATCCCGCCCGCGTCGAGGCGCTGGGCGCCAAGGGCCTGTTCCACTCGATCAACGTCACCTGGGATAATCACGAAGGCAATGGCTACGTGACCTTCCAGCAGTGGGATGGCGCGAAGTGGAATGTCGTCTCCGATTGGATCGCGCCGGACTGGGCGCTGCTGCGCCCGATCATCGAAAAGTCGTCGGAAGCCTATGCCGCTGAAAAGGGCATCAAGCTTCGCACGGCCGAGGATGCGGGAACGGCGACCAACTGATCCTTCGATGCTGCGCGCGGCGGCGGGCGCAGCATCGAGGAACAGGCGCGGGGACGGTTGTTTTCCCTCTCACCCACCCCGCGCCTCTTCGCAACACCGTCTTTCATGGCAACAGGAACAGGATCATGGCTCTGGAAAATGCGCTGCTTGCCGTCGATGATCTCAAGGCGACGTACAATCACGCCATCACCGCGATCGATAATGTCAGCTTCAATCTGGCGCGCGGTGAAATCCTGGCGCTGCTTGGCGCCAACGGTGCGGGCAAAACGACGGTGCTGAAGGCGCTGTCCAATCTGCTTGCGGCCGAGCGTGGACAGATCGTGTCCGGCAGCATCCGGTTCGACGGGCTGGATGTGGTGAAAACAAGCCCCGCCGCTCTGGTGCGCGCCGGCCTCGTGCAGGTGCTTGAAGGCCGCCACTGCTTCCGCAGCCTGACGGTCGAGGAAAACCTCGTCTCGGGTGGCCTTGGCCGCAGCAGCACGCGCGCTGAGATCGCTGCAGATATCGAGCGGGTCTACGCACATTTTCCAAGGCTGAAGGAAAAGCGCCGTGCGCTGAGTGGCCTCACCTCCGGCGGCGAGCAACAGATGACGGCGATCGGCCGGGCGCTGATGTCGCGGCCGCGCCTTCTGGTGCTCGACGAGCCATCCATGGGTTTGGCCCCGATCATCGTCCAGGACATTTTCCGGACGCTGCGCCAGCTCAATCGCGACGAGGGTCTTTCCATCCTGGTAGCGGAGCAGAATTCCGCTGTCGCGCTGACCTATGCCCATCGCGCCATCATCCTGGAAAACGGCGTCAGCGTGCTTTCCGGCGATGCGCAGGCGCTGCGCGCGCGTGACGATATCAAAACCTTCTACCTCGGCCTGAGGGCCACGGCGCCATCCATTCCGGCCATTGCCGGTTAACCCCAATCGAAAAGGAGACAGACCCATGACCCTTTCCCCCGTCAATACGGACAATGCAGCAGCGGCGGTGCCGCCGGTTCCGCGCCCGGCAGAACCAGCCCATATCATCAGGACCGATGCCGAGGCGATTGCCATTGCCAAGACGCTTGCGGCCGAATTTGTCCGGGAATCGGCATTGCGCGACCGCGACCGCATCTGGCCGGTCAAGGAGCTGGATGCCTTTTCGCAGAGCGGGCTCTGGTCGATCAATGTGCCGAAGGCATTCGGCGGCCCCGAAGTCTCCTATGCAACGCTGGCCAAGGTGATCGAGATCATCTCGGCGGCCGATTCCTCCATCGGGCAGATCGCGCAGAACCATCTGGGTGTCGTTGCCGCCATCCGCACTGTATCGGACGCAGAGCAACAGACGCTGCTCTTTGCCGAGGTTTTGAAAGGCACACGTTTTGGCAACGCCTTCTCCGAATTCGGCTCCAAGCGTGCGGTCGATTTCGAGACCGGGTTCGTCGATGCCGGCGATCATGTGGTGGTCAACGGCCAGAAGTTCTATTCGTCGGGTGCGCTGCTTGCGCATCTCGTGCCGATCGTTGCGCTCGATGGCGAGGGCCGGGCCTGGTATGCGATTGCGCAGCGTGATGCACCCGGCTTGACCGTCATTGATGACTGGTCCTCCTTCGGCCAGCGCACGACATTGTCGGGAACCGTGCTGCTCGACAATGTGAAAGTGCCAAAGACGCATCTGGTCCCGGGGTACAAGGGATACGAAGTGCCGACGGCGGATGGGGCGATCTTCCAGATCATCCAGGTTGCCGTTGATACCGGTATCGCACAGGCTGCGATCGACGAAACCGTCGATTTCGTGCGCACCAAGAGCCGCGCCTGGGTGGATTCCGGCGTTGATAACGCCTGGGACGATCCCTATACGATCCAGGCCATCGGCGACCTGACGCTCCGGCTGCATGCGGCACAGGCGCTTCTGGAAAAGGCCGGCTACGCCATCGACCGGGCTATTCTCGACCCCAACGCCGAAACCGTCGCCGAAGCGCAGATCGTCACGGCGGAGGCAAAGATCCTCTCTACCGAGATCGCGATTGCCGCAACCAATAAGCTTTTCGAACTGGCGGGCACGCGCTCGACCCTTGCCGAACACGGGCTTGACCGTCATTGGCGCAACGCTCGCACCCACACCTTGCACGATCCGGTCCGCTGGAAATATTCGATCCTTGGAAAGTATTTCCTGAACGGCGAGAAACCGCCGCTGCACGCCTGGAGCTAACGATACCAGCTTGCGGATCGGCATAGCCGCCGCTCCGCAAGCCAGCCCATGCTGCCGTCATTCCGATCCGCCCAGCATTGCCGCCCCGTGACCCCTCGCTGATATCCACCATGTGGTCAGAACATCCCGTTTCGTGTTGCCGTTCGCGCCGTTCCGGGAGACCTCCAGGTGAGTTTCATCTGGGAGGAAAACATGAACGCAATCGATCTTCACAATCGGGTCGCCGTGGTGACGGGGGGTGCAAAGGGGCTGGGGCAGGCGGTGGTCCAGCGGGTACTGGCCAGCGGCGCAAAGGTTGCGGTGTGGGACGTCGACCCGGCCAGCCTTGAAACCGCTATCGCTGCCTTCGGTTCTGATGCGGCCGGTTTTGTCTGCGATGTTTCCGATCTGGGTTCAGTCAGCACTGCGGCGGCGCAGACGCTGGAGCGCTTCGGCAAGATCGATATCCTCGTCAACAATGCCGGTATTTCCGGGCCGAATGTCAATGGCTGGGAATACCCGGTCGATGCGTGGCGCCAGGTGATCGAAGTCGATCTGTTCGGCGTCTATTATTGCTGCCGGACGGTGATCCCGCACATGATCCGCGAAGGTTATGGCCGGATCGTCAATGTCGCGTCGATTTCCGGCAAGGAAGGCAACCCGACGGCCACTCCTTACGCGTCGGCCAAGGCAGGCGTCATGGCGATGACGAAGGCTTTGGGCAAGGAGCTGGTAAAAACCGGTGTCATCGTCAATGCTGTGGCACCGGCCGCCTTCGAGACCGATATTTTCAGGCAGAATAGCCAGGAATTCATCGATTACATGCTCTCGAAAATCCCCATGGGCCGGTTCGGCAAGCCGGAGGAATTCGGCGCTCTGGTTGCCTGGCTTGCCAGCGAGGAATGCTCGTTTTCCACCGGCGCCGTCTACGATATTTCCGGCGGGCGGGCGACCTACTAGGTGTTTTTGCTCATGGGAATGGGAGTTGGCTACGGCGTCATCAGGCCGTCCGCAGTCAGCTTCTGCCGCAGCTTGGTTGCCATTGCCTCGCATTCGCTGGACACGGCACCGATAATCTCGTTAACGCGGCTTTCGGTCATGCGCTTGGCCATGCCTGAAACCGTAACGGCCCCCATGACGGGATCGCCAGGCCTGCCGACGGTTACGGCGATCGCCTTGGTGCCGGGGATCACGCCCTTCTGGCGATAGGCAAAGCCGCGCGCGCGGGTCTCGCGGACGAAATTCAGCACATCCGGCACCGTATATTGAAATTTCGCCAGCCGGGCCTCGTCATTGGCCACGATGCCCGCCGCTTCTTCGTCGGAGAGCCGGCTGAGCATGGCAACCCCCGCCGTGATCGCGCCCAGCGGCCGGCGGTCACCAACATCGATCGACAGAACCTGGATCGGAAAATTGCCGATCATCCGCGCGATGGTCACCACGTCGCGGCCGCTGCGGATGGAAAAGAACACGGTGTCATCGACGATGCGGCTGATGTCCTGAAGATGGGTTTCCGCAAGCTGGAGAATGGGAAGCTTGCGTTCCCTCGACAAAGCCAGAAGGCTGATCTGTTCGCCGATCATGTAGCGCCCGGATTTCTCGACGCGCTGGGCAAAGCCGCGCTCGATCAACGTGGTCAAAATCCGGTGCGTCGTCGGGCGCGTGATGCCGAGAAACTTCGATATGTCGCCGATCTTCAGGCCGCGATTGGGATTGGAGCCCATGGCCAGCAGGTCAAGCACATCCAGCGCTCTGGAAATGGCTTGAGTGCCACTCTTCCGGTTGTCGGCGCCGTCGTGAGCAATGTCTAACATCCGCTACCCGCGAAAGCCCACATGGTGGACATATTTGACCGATTTGACTGTTTCTTTCTGTTGGAGAGCCTAAACATATCGTCAACGGGAGGCAAGAAGATACTGGAATGAACAATCGCCAATCAGTGATTTGAATGACGTAATTATAATATACTACTTTAGAATTGCGTAATTTCTCTTAGAATTCCGGCTTCATGGCGAATTTACATTTCATATTTTCTTCCCGACGTGGGATTTGGGAGCGTTGAGGCATGAAAAATCAGGATCTGGCCACAGTTGCCGGTAGCCGCCATGGTATTGAACAGGCGGCGCGCGATATATACGATGCTTATACTACAAAGCAGACCTGTGCGCCGGTCCGCCGACATTTGGCGCCGCGCGATCTGGCTGGAGCCTATAGTGTCCAGGAAGCCAATACGGTGCGCTGGCTGGCAGAAGGACGGCGGCTGTCGGGCCGCAAGATCGGTCTCACGGCGAAAATCGTCCAGAAAAACGCCAATATCGACCAGCCGGATTACGGCATGCTGTTCTCCGATATGGAGATCGCCGATGGCGATACGATACCGGCAGGCACCCTCTTCCAGCCGAAGGCCGAGGGCGAGATCGCTTTCGTGCTGGAGCGCGATCTGACGCAGGAAAACCCGTCTCTGGCCGAAGTGGTGCGCGCCACGGCCTATGCCCTGCCGGCGCTGGAAATCATCGATACCCGCATTACCGATTGGGACCTCGATATCGTCGATACGATCGCCGACAATGCGTCGTCGGGGCTTTATGTGCTGGGTGCGAGCCCACGCAAGATCGATCAGATCGATTTGCTTTTGTGCGGCATGGTCATCGAGAGGAATGGTGACCCCGTGTCGTTCGGGGCGGGCATTGCCTGCCTTGGTCATCCGCTCAACGCGCTGCGCTGGCTGGCGCGCACCATGGTGCGGCTTGGCCGCCCGCTGCATGCGGGGGATGTGGTGATGTCCGGTGCGCTCGGGCCGATGGTCCGCTCCAATGATGGCGAATATCTGGAGGCCCGCATCAACGGCCTTGGTTCCGTCGGGGTTCAGTTCGGCCCGAGGAAAGCGCAATGACTGATTTCAATGCCATTGCCGCAAGGCTTCATGACGCCGCCATGTCGGCCGAAGCGGTTGCCCAGCTCGATGTCGAACTCTCCACGGGTGAGGCCTACGAGGTGCAGCGGCTCTCCATAGAGCGCCGTATCGCAGGCGGCGACCGCCGGATCGGCATCAAGATGGGGCTAACCAGCAAGGCCAAAATGGCGCAGGTCGGCGTCGACCAGATGAGCTGGGGCCGCCTTACCGATGGCATGCTGATCGACGATGCCGGAACGTTGGCGCGCAGCCGTTACATTCATCCGCGCGCCGAGCCGGAGATCGCGTTCCGGCTGAAGCGGCCGCTTGAAGGCAGGGTTACGGCGCTTGAAGCCTATGCGGCGATTGAAAGTGTCGCCGGCGCCATCGAGATCATCGACAGCCGCTACAAGGATTTCAAGTTCCGGTTTTCGGATTCCGTCGCCGACAATGCGTCGTCCGCCGCTTTGGTGATCGGCGCCTGGCACAGTGCGTCGGTCGATTTCGGCAATCTCGGCATCAGCCTGGAGGTGGATGGAGACCCGGTGGAAATCGGTTCCAGCGCGGCGATCATGGGTCATCCCATCCGCTCGCTGGTGGCGGCGGCCCGGCTGATGGCGGAGCGCGGCGACAGTCTTCAGGCCGGAGATATCGTTCTGTCGGGTAGCGCCACTGCCGCAAGGCCGCTTGTGGCGGGGACCTATATCCGGGCGCGCTTCGAGGCGCTCGGTCAAGCAACATTCATGGTGGGGGAATAGGACAATGCCGCAATATATCGTCATCTGCCGCATGCAGGATCCACTGGATCCCGAGCTGCAGCGCAAGCGTGCGGAACTCCGCCCGGCGCATATCGAGGGCGCCAGCAAGCTGCAGGCCGAGGGCAAGCTGCTTCTCGGCGGCATGGTTCAGGACGAGGCGGGCAATCCCGCCGGTTCGGGCTGCATCTGCAATTTCGACAACGAGGCCGCTCTTTGGGAATGGCTGGACAATGATCCCTGGATGCTCGGCGGCGTCTGGCATTCCGTCGAGGTCATCCCGTTCAAGGTCGCAGAACACTATCTGAAACACTAGGTCCCGGGGCGCTCGACGCTCAGGTTACGAGGTTTGCATGCGCTACATTTTTCGGCTTCTCGAAGACATTGTCCCGGTCAATGCCGACATCTCCTTTCTGCCCAATGCCGTCCGGGTCCTCTATGTCCGCAATGGCGGACTGACCGTGGAGACTGCGTCATCCAACCAGTTCCATTCGGCAGGCTCCGCCTGGGTTGGCCAGGATGAGGTGAGTTATGTCGTGGGGCCCGAGGGCGCGGAGGTGCTGCGCTGGGAGCTTGTACCGGAAACCGAAACGCATGACGGCCGGCTGCGCTCGTCGCCAAAATCGGAATCGCGGGTTTTGAACAGCTTCGACATCGCGCTTGATCCGGCCAACAGCTGGCTGCTGCGGTGCGACCAGGTCACGTTTCCACCGGGCACGGTGGCGCCGTTGCATATGCATCAGGGGCCGGGAATTCGCTGGGTGGCGCGCGGCGAGATCGATGCCATTGGCCCGGGCGGCGTGCCCAAGCTGCATCTGCCGGGCGACAGCTTCATCGAAAACGGCATCGACGAGCCGGTCTCGGCGCGCATGCACAAGGAAGAAGACACGTCATTTTTGCGCGGGCTCATCCTGCCCCGCGCCGTCAAGAGCCGCTCATCGACGCGGTTCGTCAACAGGGAAGATTGGGATCGTCCCAAGCGGCAGGTCTATCACGTCCATGCCGAACGCTTTTTTGATCTGCCGTAGGAAGGAGGCTGCCTTGCGGGCGGCCTGCGGCATATCGTTTTCATCGAGGTCCAGGGAGGAAATCATGGTTAGACTGGTTGGAATGCTGGCAGGCCTGTCGCTGATGGCGGCGGCCATGTCGCCGGCTCAGGCGCAGGAAAGTTTTGTCGTGCAGGGCGGCTCTCCGGTGCCGAACCCGGCCTATCTCAATACCTATGTGGCGCAAAAGGCCGGCTTCTTTGCCGAAGAAGGCTTGGAGGTCGAGATCCGCTATACCCAGGGTGCAGCACTTGCCACGCAGCTTGCGGCCAGCAACAGCGCCGATATCGCCGACGTCACGTTCGAGCCCTATCTTCTCGGATATTCCAAAGGCCTGCGCGGCAAATTCATCTATTCGCGTTATGACCAGCTGATCTATTGGCTCGCTGTTCCCGTGGATAGCGATATCAAGACTGCGGGCGATCTGGCAGGCAAGAAGATCGGCGTCGCGAGCATGGCGTCGTCGTCGATGACGGTTGCCAAGTCGCTGCTTCGCGCAGCCGGCATTGATCCCACCAACGATATGTTCCTGCCGGTCGGTACCGGTGACCAGGCGATGGCGGCGCTTGCCGGCGGTCAGGTGCAGGCGCTTTCCCTGTGGGATGCTGTTTATGGCAGCCTGGAGCGGGCCGGGCACAAATTCCGCTACATTTATCACCCTGAGGTCGGCGATGTCAGCAATGGCGGTTTCTTCGCCTCGGACCAGGAATTGAGCGAGAAAGCCGACGCACTGCAGCGGTTTTTGCGCGCGCAGGTCAAGGCACGCATCTTCATCAAGGAAAACCCGGAGGCCGCGCTTCAAATTTACTGGGAGGTCAATCCCGCCGCCAAACCACAGGGTACGCAGGAGCAGGCCGTCGCCACGGGCCTGGCAGAAATCGCCTTCAAGTCCGCTCTGTTCAACGACGACCCGGTTGAGAAATTCGGTCAATACGATCTGGCCAAGGTGCAGTCCTACATGGATGTCCTCAAGGCCGAGGGCGTTTTCACGGAGGATCTGAAATCGAGCGATCTCGTCACCAATGATCTGGTTGCGGCCGCAAGCCGGGTCGATCCGGTTCCTATCCGCGAAAAGGCAAGGAACTGGGGCAAATGAAGCCTGAACGAGTTCCGCAAATTCAAACCATGCTGGCAAGCGAACGGCTGATACAGTTGCAACAGGTGGCCAAGGTCTATAACGCCGCCGACGGCCGTCCTGTCCGGGCCGTGGATTCGGTCACGGCCGATATTGCCCGCGGCGAATTCATCGCCATTCTCGGCCCATCGGGCTGCGGCAAGAGCACGCTGATGATGATGCTGGCCGGGCTGTTGCGCCCCAGCGAAGGCACCATCCGCTTCAAGGATGTGGTCGTCACCGGCCCACAGGAGGATTTCGGCATCGTCTTTCAGGATGCCGTCCTTTTTCCCTGGCGCACGGTGATCGAGAATGTCGAACTGCCTGGCGAGATCAATGGCCTTGCCAGATCCGAACGCCGCCGCCGTGCTCAGGATATGATCGACCTTGTGGGGCTGTCGGGGTTTGAAAACAAATATCCCAATGAACTGTCGGGCGGCATGCAGCAGCGTGTCGCCATCGCCCGGGCGTTGTCGCTCGATCCGTCGCTGCTCTTGATGGATGAACCTTTTGGTGCGCTCGATGCGATGACCCGCGAGCAGATGAACCTCGAACTGCAGCGCATCAGCCTCCAATCGGGCGCAACGGTCGTCTTTGTCACGCATTCGATCGCCGAAGCCGCATTCCTGGCCGATCGCGTCTTCGTCATGAGCGGCCGGCCCTCAACGGTGCGCGAAATCATCCCGATCGAAATCCCGCGTCCGCGTTCGATCGACCTGATGGCATCCGACCATTTCGGAACCTATGTGGCGCGCCTGCGCCATCTGCTGGACGTGCGGGGAGACGCATCATGAGCAACCAGGACCTCAGCATTGCCGCCACCGCGCCAGCTCCCACCTCCCCAAGGGCTGCAAAACCCTCCGGCGAAATGCCGCAATGGCTCGTCGTTTCGCTGACGACGGCGGTGCTGCTTTTCCTGTGGGAGGCAAGCGTCCGGCTTTTTGAGGTGCCGCAATTCATCGTGCCGACGCCGAGCGATGTCATCTGGCGCATCTGGGACGACCTGGCGACGGGGGTCATCCTGCCGCATCTCTGGATCACCTTTGTCGAGGTCATCGTCGGTTTTGCCGCTGCGGCCGTGCTCGGGATTGCGCTTGGAACCGGCATCGCGCTGGTCCGGTTTCTCGACCGGACGGTCTATCCCTTCGCGCTGGCGCTGCAGACCATTCCCAAGGTTGCGGTCGCGCCGCTGCTGATCATCTGGTTCGGATATGGAATCCAGTCGAAGATCGTCACGGCCGCGCTGCTCGCCTTCTTCCCGATCCTCGTCAATGTCGTGGCGGGTTTGAGAACCGGCGATCCCCGGCGGCTCCTGTTGATGCGCGCCCTTCGAGCGGGGCCGGTGAAGACCTATGTGAAGGTCCGCCTTCCGGCAATGCTGCCCTATCTGTTTGCGGGGCTCGAAGTCGGTGCGGTGCTTGCGGTCATCGGCGCTGTCGTCGGCGAGTTCATCGGCGCGTCCCAGGGGCTCGGCAGCGTCATCATCCAACGTCAGGCTTCGGTCGACGTCACCGGCGTGTTTTCGGTGCTGTTCTATCTCTCGGCCATGGGCATCCTGATGAGCGTGGCACTGCGTATCGTCGCCCGCCGCTATGCATTCTGGTCGGATACGTCGTCACAGGCCGCCAACTAAGCTTCAACTCGAGGGACAAGATCATGAAACTGCTTCGTTTTGGAGACGCCGGTCATGAGCGTCCCGGCCTGCTGGACGCGACGGGCGTCATCCGTGATCTCTCCGGCGTGGTTGCGGATATTACCGGGCTGACGATCAACGATGCGAGCCTTGCCCGCGTCGCCTCGATCGATCCGCAAAGCCTTCCAACTGTCGATGCCGCCGTCCGCATCGGCCCCTGTGTTGGTGCCGTCTCCAAGTTCATCTGCGTCGGGCTGAACTATGCCGATCATGCCGCCGAGAGCAATTTGCCCATTCCACAAGAGCCGATCCTGTTTCAAAAGGCCGTCTCGGCAATCTGCGGCCCGAATGACGAGGTTATCCGGCCCAAAACCGCGACCAAGATGGACTGGGAGGTCGAGCTCGGCATCGTGATCGGCAAGCGTGCGCGCAATATCACGGAAGGCCAGGCAGAGGCCCATATTGCCGGATATTGCGTCGTCAACGATGTCAGCGAGCGCGCCTATCAGGCCGAACGCGGCGGCCAATGGACCAAGGGCAAGAGCGCGGATACGTTCGGCCCGATAGGCCCGTGGCTGGTTACGAGAGACGAGATCGCCGATATCCAGTCGCTGGCGCTGTTCCTTGATGTCGATGGCATCCGGCGCCAGACGGGCAATACCGCGACGATGATCTTCTCCGTCTATCATCTCGTCGCCTATATCAGCGAATTCATGACGCTGGAGCCCGGCGACATCATCGCCACCGGCACGCCCCCCGGCGTTGGCATGGGCATGAAGCCGCCGGTCTATCTGGAGGCCGGCCAGACAATGCATCTGGGCATTGCCGGGCTTGGCGAGCAGCGCCAGACTGTCGTGGCCTATCGATGACGGCGCCGTTCCTCTTCCATTTCCCCGGCCGCCTGATCGTCGCCGATGGAGCGTCTGCACGTCTTGGCGAAACGCTGCCGGCAGCGGCTGAAAACATTCTGTTCATCACCGATGCGGGGCTGACACGCCTTGGGCTTTACGATCCGGCCTTGCTGTCGCTGCGGCAGGCAGGCAAGCGCGTCATCATCTTCGACGCCGTCGAGCCGGATCCGTCCTTGACGACGCTTGAGGCCGCCATCGATCTGGCGCGGCTTGAGAAGATCGATGCGGTCATCGGTTTTGGCGGTGGTTCCTCGCTGGATGTCGCCAAGCTCACGGCGCTGGTTGCCGGGTCCGGCGAGCTCCTGTCCGGCTGCTGGGGGGTCAATCAGGCAAAGGGGCCGCGCCTGCCGCTGATCCTGGTGCCGACCACGGCTGGAACCGGTTCGGAGGTCACGCCTGTCGCCATCATCACCGTGTCGGACGATGAAAAACGTGGCGTGTCCTCGCCACTCATCCTGCCCGATAGCGCCGTCCTCGATGCGCAATTGACGCTCGGCCTGCCCGCGTCCATTACTGCAGCCACCGGCATCGACGCCATGGTGCATGCGATCGAAGCCTATGCCTCGGTCAATCCCAACAACAATCCCGTGTCGCGCCTTCTGGCGCGTGAAGCTTTGCGGCTGCTCGGCGCAAACATTGCCATCGCCGTCAAAACACCCGGCGACATCGCGGCAAGGCGCGCCATGCTCTATGGCTCGATGCTGGCCGGCATGGCCTTTGCCAATTCGCCGGTCGCCGCCGTCCATGCGCTCGCCTATCCCATCGGCAGCCTGTTTCATGTGCCGCACGGGCTCTCCAACGCGCTGGTCCTTGCGCATGTGCTCGCCTTCAACAGCGCCTCTGCAGCCCATGTCTATTCCGAAATCGCCGCCGATCCGTTTCCTGAACTCGGTGCGATATCCGATCCAGACGAGCGCTGCGCACATTTCATCAAACGGCTGGTGGCGCTGATGGTCACGCTCGGCATGCCGGTCCATTTGCGCGATGTCGGCGTGACAGAGGCCGATCTCCCCGCCATGGCCACCGCCGCCATGAAACAGACCCGCCTCCTGGTCAACAATCCCCGCTCTGTCAGCGAAGAGGATGCGCTGACGATTTATCGGGCCGCGTGGTGATTGCGTGGCGTAACGGCTAACGCTGCACGCTTCTCATCCGCCCTGTCGGAACCTTCTTCCTGTAACTGGGGAAAAGGACCGAGCGGCAAACTCTATCATCCTCTCTCCTGCAAGCGTGGAGAGGGTTAGGGTGAGGGGCCTGGTTAAGGGTGAGGGGTAAGTAATTCCCTTTGCTCATCCCTACCCTTTTGAAGAAAGTCAGCATATGGAGTTGGATCAGCTCCAGTCCTTCTCGCCCCGGCGCCATTTGTGCAGATCGTACCAGGCGACCAGAAGAAAAGCGCCCGCGAGCCCGAGATGCTCGAAGAAGATGTTCATTGCCATGAAGCGGTCCGGACCCGGTGGCATGTCCCAGAAGCGCAGGGCAATTAATGTCGCGAGCACTGTAAACAGGGACAGAGACAGCGCGCCGATCCAGCGCAGGAAGCCGCTGATGACCATGACCGATGCGCTCAGCTGGAAAAGGATGACCACGGCAGCAATCGGCCTTGCCGGCAAAAGGCCATAGCGTTCCATCTCGGCGACGGCGGCGCCGAAATCGAGGAGCTTGGTCACGCCGCTCAGGATGAAGATCGAACACAATGCCATAAGCCCCAGCCAGCGGACCGGATGGCTGGTGAAAACCGGCGTGCAGACGCCGGCAAGTTTCGCTTCCATTCTTAAAAGCATGCTTTTCCCCTCGGCTGACGTCGATGTTCAAACGGGATGCTACAGGCCTGGATATTGAAAACAAATCGTTTTGCGGAATTGGTAATAGCGCGCCTGGCGGAGCTTCGCGGGGCCGGCCTCTTGGACGGCTGATACGTGCCGTCAGCCCTTGAAGGCAGTCACTTCGATCTCGATCAGCATTTCCGGGCGGATCAGGTCGCAGACCACCATCGTGGCCGCCGGGCGGATATCGCCGAAGGTCTCACCGAGGATCGGGAAGATGGCATCGGCAAAGGCGGCATCTGTCACGTAATAGTGATTTCGCACCGCGTCTTTCAGCGAGAAACCGGCGTCTGTGAGGGCCGCTTCGATCGTTTTCAGGCAATTGCGGGTCTGCGCTTCCACCGTCTTAGGCATGGTCATCGTCTGGTAATCGTAGCCGGTCGTGCCGGAAACGAAGCACCAGTCGCCCTGTACGACAGCCCGCGAATACCCCGCCGTCTTTTCAAACGGCGAGCCGGAAGAGATTAGTTTTCGCGGGCTTGGCATTGCGGATCAGGCCCAGGGATGCAAAGCGGCATTGGCCTTTTCGAACGTGTCGATGGAGGCTGCCTTTTCCAGCGTCAGGCCGATATCATCAAGGCCGTTCAGCATGCAGTGGCGGCGGAACGCGTCGAGTTCGAAGCTGATCTTGCCGCCGTCCGGGCCGGTGATTTCCTGGTTTTCCAGATCGACGGTCAGGATGGCATTGGAGCCGCGCGAGGCGTCATCCATCAGCTTTTCCAGGTCTTCCGGGGAGACGACGACCGGCAGGATGCCGTTCTTGAAACAGTTATTGTAGAAGATGTCGGCAAACGAGGTCGAGATGACGCAGCGAATGCCGAAATCGAGCAGCGCCCATGGGGCATGCTCGCGCGACGAGCCGCAGCCGAAATTGTCGCCGGCAACCAGGATCTTGGCATTCTGGTAGGCGGGCTTGTTGAGCACGAAATCCTCGTTGACCGAGCCGTCCTCATGATAGCGGGCTTCGGCGAAAAGGCCGGTACCGAGACCGGTGCGCTTGATCGTCTTCAGGTAATCCTTCGGAATGATCATGTCCGTGTCGATGTTGACGACGGGGAGCGGCGCGGCAACGCCGGTGAGCTTGACGAACTTGTCCATGGCAATGGCCTTCGATTTCAACGGGGCGGAAGAATGTCCGCCCAGCGTTTAGAGCAATTTCATGCCGAAATGAAGGAGAATCTTGCTCACCGTTGCGGGAAAGCCCGCAACCCGGCCTTACATGTCGATGATCGTGCCGCGTCCGTCGTTCCAGATACGCGGTTCGCGCTGCTGGCGGTTGCGGTTGACGGTGGCGCGAACCGGCTTGGGCGCAAGCCGCGCTGCAATCGTCATGCCGATCATCACGACCGAGGCGATGCCGATCAGGGCAAGACCGAGCGATGCGGTAAAGACGAAGGCCATCAGCGTGAATGCGATGCCGGCGATAGTCAGGAAGAGAGAGCGTATGCTTTGCATTGTCGTCACCTTTCGTTGCCTGAAATGTGGGTTCGCCCGCTCCGCGTTGCAAGACCTACTTCCGTCTTCCATGTCTGCCTTGCGAAAATGGCGAAAGCCGGGCACAAAAGCCGCATGAGTTTGCCCCATGATCGCCACCCTGCCCGCCTGCGCCGCTCGGTTCTGTGCGTGCCCGCTGACAATGCCCGTGCCCTTGCCAAGGTCGCGACCCTTGCCTGTGACGCGGTGATCTACGATCTGGAAGATGCTGTCCCTGACGGAAACAAGGGCGGCGCCCGCCGGACGCTTGCCGCTCATCTTCAGCGGGAGCGCCGCAGCGATCTCGAGGTGATCGTCCGCATCAACCATTTGAACACGCCGTTCGGCGAGGAGGACCTTGCCTTCGCCCTGACGCTCTCGCCGGATGCCATCCTGTTGCCCAAGGTCGAAAGCCCGCAGGATATTCAGACGGTTGTTGATTTTCTTGGCGAAAACGATGCACCAGACAGCGTTCGCCTCTGGGCGATGATCGAAACCCCGCGTGGCGTGCTCAATGCGGCGGCGATTGCTGAAACCGGCCGCACCCGTGGCGGCAGGCTCGATTGTTTCGTGCCGGGGCTGAACGACCTGCGCAAGGAAACCGGCGTGCCCGCTTTGCCTGGCCGTACCTATCTCATCGCCTGGCTGATGCAGATTCTGCTGGCGGCCCGTAGCTGCGGCCTCGATATCATCGATGCGGTCTTTAATGATGTCCGGGATGTTTCAGGTTTCGAGGCGGAATGTGCTCAAGGGCGCGACATGGGCTTTGACGGCAAGATGCTGATCCACCCGGCCCAGATCGATCCCGCCAACGGCGCCTTCGGCGTCGCCGATGCCGCCCTTGCGGATGCCCGCTCGATCATCGCCGCCTTTGCGCTGCCTGATAATGCGGATAAAGCCGTCATCAATCTCAACGGCCTGATGGTCGAGCGTCTTCACCTCGATCAGGCCCTGCGGCTTTCGGCCAAGGCCGATGCCATCGCCAACAAAGGAAAAACCCCTTGAAACTTTACCGCCTCTTGACCGCCATCGACGACGCCACCTTCTGCCACAAGGTCACGGCCGCCCTCAACAAAGGTTGGGAACTCTATGGATCGCCGACCTATGCCTGGAACCAGGAAACCCGGGCGATGATGTGCGGCCAGGCCGTGGTCAAGGATGTCGAAGGCAAGGAATATACCCCCGACACCAAGCTTTCCGAACATTGATGCCCTGGCTGGCTGGGTCGGTTAACCCGCCTCAGCCGCCCACATGCTCGACGCTTTCCTCGATCCGCTCCATGTCGTCATCCGACAGGCCGAAATGATGGCCGATTTCGTGGATCAGGACATGGGTGATGATGTCGCCCAGCGTCTCCTCGTTCTCGGCCCAATAGTCGAGGATCGGTCGGCGGTAGAGAATAATCCGGTTCGGCATCTCGCCGGTTTCCATGGTAAAGCGCTCGCCGATGCCGCGCCCCTCGAACAGGCCGAGCAGGTCGAACGGCGTTTCCAGCGCCATGTCTTCGAACACGTCCTCGTCTGGAAAATCGTTGATCTCGATGGTCAGATCGGTCGCCAGCGCCCGGAATTCCTCCGGCAGGTGGCTGTAAGCCTCCAGCGCCAGGGATTCAAATGTGCTGATTGTCGGCGCGTGGCGTTCCCGCCAATCGTCGCTCTGGTCTATGCGGGCCATGGGCACTCCTTGCTTGCCCCCTGATATAGCCATTTCTCCAGCGTTTTTCGAGGGTTGAATTTGGGCGGCTGCCGTCAAGGAATAAATTCTTAGAGAATCCCGTTGACTCTTCGGGGAAGCTCTGGAATCTATAGGAACATAACAGGAACAACTTGAATTGGAGTGACGTCATGGAGCAGACGCCCATGACGCGCGAGCGTCTTTTTGCGCTGCGCGAAACCATTGCGCGGCTGGAAAACGAAAACGTGCCAGGTCTTTTGAAGGCTGCCAGAAAGGGCGCTCCAGAAGGCTTTGAACCCACAGGCAGCAGGGACGTTTCCAGGCATGTTCTCCCCCTCGGCATCGCCGTTCTCGACGATGTCCTGCATGGCGGCCTGCCGCTTGCCGGGCTCACTGAAATCCGCGCGGCAGAAACCCGCGACGCCGGGGCGGCCATGGGGTTTGTGCTGGCGCTGGCCGCCCTTTGCCAGAGGGTCCAGAGCGCTGACGCCGTGTCACCCATTCTGTGGATCGGCCAGGGAATGACGGGCGCGGAGGCGGGCGTACCCTATGGCCGCGGGCTGCAGGCCTATGGGCTGGATATTGGCTGCTGCCTTTTCAGCAGTCCCCGCACCATCGCTGATGCGCTCTGGATTGCCGAAGCGGCGCTCTCGGTACCGATCTTCAGGGCCATCATTCTGGAGGTCCGGGGGAACCCGGCCCAGTTCGGCCTCAACGAAAGCCGCCGCCTGCATATGCGGGCGCGGACCGGTCATGTGCCGATCTTCCTCCTGCGACAGGCGGGCGGCGAAGAGGCGAGCAGTGCGCTCTTCCGGTTCCTAATTGCCCCCAGTCCCGCCACGGGGCGGCCGCTTCCGGACGGATCGGTGCTGGCCGGCAGCATCGGTAATCCGGTCTTCCGGGTCACTGTCGAGAAAAGCAGGGCCTTTGCACCTCTTGAACTTTTGATGGAATGGAGTTCCCATGCCCGCCGTTTCCGACATCCCGTCCCAGAGACAGCCGCGTCTCCTGCAAAATTCCAGCCAGCGTATTCTGTCGCTGAACTTTCCGCATCTGCCGGCGGACCGGGTGGCGCGGACGAAATGGGGCGTATCGTGGCTTTCCAGAAAGCGTCCTGACCATCCGCCGCTGGTCTTTGTCGATCGTATCCAGAATGCCATGCGCATTGCGGCTCTCGATATCTGCGGGGAAAAGGCCGGGTTGAAACGCGGGCAAGGTCTGGCGGAGGCGCGTGCGATGCTTCCCGGCATCGAGATCATTGCGGCCGATCCTGCTGCCGACAAGGGCCTTTTGACCTCGCTTGCCGATTGGTGCGACCGCTATACGCCGCTTGTGGCAATGGACGGGACGAACGGGCTCTATCTGGATATTACCGGCTGTGTCCATCTGCATGGCAGCGAGCAATCGCTTCTGGCCGACATCCTCTTCAGGCTTTTCCGTCTGGGCATCGAGGTGCGTGGGGCCATCTCCTCCTCGGCCGGGCTCTCCTGGGCCATGGCACGCTACCGGCCGGGGCACATCGCCGGGCCGCAGGATGGTGAAAAGGTTCTGGCTCCCCTGCCCCTTGCGGCACTCAGGCTTCCCCTGGACACGATCGAGACCCTGGCCCGCGTCGGCCTGAAAACCGCCGGTGATCTCATCCCCCTGCCCCGCGCACCTTTGGCCCGCCGGTTCGGCCCGTCGGTGCTCCTGCGCCTCGATCAGGCGCTGGGTTTCGAGGACGAGCCGCTTTCGCCACGCCTTCCGGTGGCCAGCCTGTCGGCGGAGCGCCGCCTTGCCTCTCCGATTCAGGATGAGGACGATATTTTGCAACTGACATTGCAGCTTGCCAAAAGCCTGCGCCAAAGTTTGGAGGAGCGCGAGGAGGGTGGCCGCCTGTTTGAACTCGTGCTGTTCCGGGTGGATGGTAAAGTCTTTCGCATCCGGGCCGCCATGTCGGCCGCATCCAAGGATCCGGAGCGCATCGCCGCGCTGTACCGCGAACGTCTTCAGGCCATTCATGACGATCTCGATGCGGGTTTCGGTTTTGAAATCCTGCGCCTCTGCGTGCTGAAGACGGAACGCTACCTTGCTACGCAGGAAGATTTTTCCGGGCGGTCGGACCAGACCCGCCCCCTGTCGGCCTTTGCCGATCGGGTCATGGCCCGCTTCGGGCCTGATAGCCTCTTCGCGCTGGTGCTGCAGGAAAGCCATGTGCCGGAAAGGGCGACTTCATTTTCACCCGTTTTAGATATTGCCGGGCTTGCTGTGCAACAGGGGCTTGATCGGCCCAAGGCCGCTGATCTCCCCTCCGTTCGCCCGTTGCGGCTTTTCCGTCGTCCGGAACGGGTGGATGCGATCGCGGCCGAATTGCCGGAAGGGGCGCCGGCAAGTTTCAAATGGCGCAAGATCATTTACCAGGTGACCAAGGCCGAAGGTCCCGAGCGGATCGCCGGCGAATGGTGGATTGACGGAGAAGATGCGCTGACCCGGGATTATTTCAGGATCGAGGATGTGGAGGGCCGGCGTTTCTGGCTGTTTCGCGATGGCCTCTACGGCCAGACGGTCGCGCCGCCACAATGGTTCCTGCATGGAATTTTCGCATGAGTGCTGCACCGGTCTTTTATGAGCTTGGCGCCAGAACCAACTATTCCTTCCTGGAGGGATCGGCGCCGGCCGAGATCATGGTGGTCACCGCCCAGAAGATCGGGCTTGCGGGTCTCGGCATTGCCGATCGCAACACGGTCGCCGGCGTGGTCCGTGCCCATGCCAAGGCAAAGCTTGAGAATTATGCGTTTCAGCCTGGCGCGCGGCTGGTCTTTGCCGATGACACGCCGGACATTCTTGCCTATCCGCGCAACCGGCGGGGCTGGGCGCATCTGTGCCGCATGCTGAGTGCGGGAAACCTGCGCTCAAAAAAAGGGACCTGCACGTTGTTCCTTTCGGATCTGCTCGAATGGCAGGACGAGCTTCAACTGATTGTTCTGGAAGGTGCGGGGCGTCCAGATGCGCAGGCGCTATCAAGCCTTTTGTCCAAGCTCGGTGAGTATGCCGGTCACCGGCTCCATCTCGGCATGACACCGCATTATGACGGTTTCGATCGGCATGATTTCGCGTGCCTGGCTGCCATTGCTTTAAAGACGGGAACCCGGCTGATTGCCACCAATGATGCGCTTTACCATGCGCCGGAGCATCGGCCGGTGGCGGATGTCGTCACTGCCATCCGGGAACATGTCACGATCGCACAGGCTGGCCTGCGTCTTCAGGCCAATGCCGAGCGGCATTTGAAAAATCAGGCGGAGATGACCAGGATCTTCAAGGATTATCCAGGGGCCATTGCCAACACCGCCAAATTCTTTCGCCGGCTATCCTTCAATCTCGATGAATTGAAGCACAATTATCCAACGGAGAGCGCTGACGGAGAAACCCCAGCAGAAAGATTGCAGCGGTTTGTCCGTGAAGGTGCAATGGTCCGCTATCCCGGCGGCGTTTCCGAAAAGGTCGAACGTCAGCTGGCTTATGAACTTAAGCTCATTCAAGCCAAAGAATATGAGCCCTATTTCCTGACCGTCCACAAACTGGTGAATTTTGCCCGCAGTAAAGGCATTCTCTGCCAGGGGCGGGGATCGGCGGCCAATTCGTCGGTCTGTTTCTGCCTGGGCGTCACCGAAGTCGATCCGCAGGAATTCACTCTCTTGTTCGATCGCTTCCTGTCGCAGGATCGCGATGAGCCGCCGGATATCGATATCGATTTCGAGCATGCCCGCCGTGAAGAGGTGATCCAGTATATCTACCGCGAATATGGCAAGGAGCATGCCGGCCTTGCCGCTGCTGTGATCAGCTACCGCGCCCGCTCGGCCGGGCGTGAGGTGGCCAAGGTCTTCGGTCTTTCCGAGGATGTGCAATCAGCACTTTCCAGCTCGATCTGGGGCTGGTGGACCACCTCTTTTTCGCAGGAACAGGCAAAGGCCGCCGGTCTCGATATGGCGGATCCGACCACGTTGCGCGTGTTGAATTATGCTGGACTGCTGATGGAATATCCGCGTCATCTCTCGCAGCATGTCGGCGGCTTCGTCATCACCAAGGACCGCCTCGATGAGGTCGTGCCGATCATGAACACGGCCATGCCCGATCGTTACATGGTGGAATGGGACAAGGACGACCTCGACAACCTGAAAATTCTGAAGATCGACGTGCTGGCCCTCGGAATGCTCACCTGTCTCGCCAAGGCCTTCAAGCTGTTGGAAAATCATTACAATGAACCCAAAAGACTGTCGCAGATCTATGAAACTAAAGAGGACGAAGTTTACGACATGATCTGCCGCGCCGATACGATCGGCGTTTTCCAGATCGAGAGCCGGGCGCAGATGAGCATGCTGCCGCGCCTGCAGCCACGGGAGTTCTACGATCTCGTCATTGAAGTCGCGATTGTCCGGCCGGGCCCCATCCAGGGAAACATGGTGCACCCCTATCTGAAACGCAGGGAGGATCGGCGGCACGGCCGGCCGGTCGACTATCCCAGCGAAGAATTAAAAGAGGTTCTGGGGCGAACATTGGGTGTGCCGCTGTTTCAAGAGCAGGCGATGCAGATTGCCATTACGGCCGCCGGGTTTTCACCAACGGAAGCCGATAAATTGCGCCGGGCGATGGCAACTTTCAGGCGGACCGGACAGGTGTCCCACTTCAAGCATCGCATGATCGAAGGTATGGTCAATAATCCCCGGCACAAATATGAGCGCGAATTCGCCGAACGGTGTTTCAGCCAGATTGAAGGGTTCGGGGAATATGGTTTTCCGGAAAGCCATGCGGCTTCCTTTGCCTTGCTGGTCTATGCGTCATGCTGGTTCAAGACCTATTATCCCGACATTTTCTGCGCCGCCCTGCTCAATTCCCAGCCCATGGGTTTTTATCCACCGGCCCAGCTGGTGCGGGATGCGCGCGAGCATGGGGTCAAGGTGCTTCCGGTCGATATCAATATATCCAGCTGGGATGCCGCTCTTGAGGGGGATGCGATGTTTGATCCGCGTGATATCGAGCCGCGGCACAGGGAGATGTGGGGTGTCATCAAGACGCGCAAAGCAATCCGGCTCGGGTTTTCCCTCGTCAAGGGCCTGCGCCAGCAGGATATGGAAGAGAAACTCGTTGCCCATCGCGGTGCCGGTTATTCCTCGGTGCGGGATCTGTGGCTGCGGTCCGGCCTCACACGCGCGGCCATCGAGCGTCTTGCGGATGCGGACGCCTTCCGATCGATCGGGCTTGACCGGCGCGCGGCGCTCTGGGCGGTCAAATCGCTCGACGAAAAGTCCGCAGCCGAAAGATTGCCGCTGTTCGAACAGGCGGGTCATGACGAGCTTCAGCAGGAACCTGAGGTCCTCCTGCCGCAGATGCAGCAGGGCGAGCATGTGATCAATGACTACCGCTATCTCAGCCTGTCACTGAAAGCGCACCCGGTTTCCTTTCTGCGGGAGGATTTTTCAAGCCAGGGTATCGTCACCAATCGCAGCCTGGATGCGGTTCGAAACGGCGGCATGGTGACGATCGCGGGTCTCGTGCTGGTGCGCCAGCGGCCGGGAACGGCAAAAGGGGTGATCTTCATGACGCTCGAAGACGAAACCGGCGTTGCCAATGCCATCATCTGGAAAAATGTGTTCGAGACCTATCGTCCGGTCGTCATGGGCGCGCGCCTGGTCAAGATCAGAGGACGCCTGCAAAGTGCCAGCGGCGTCATCCATGTCGTGGCAAGCCATCTGGAAGACATGACGCCGGCGCTCGGCATTCTCCAGAAAGAGGCGAAAGGTTTTGGCGCCAATGCCAGATCCGATGAAGTGCTAAGGCCGACCGGCGATCACCGGCAAAAACACCGGTCTCGAAAAGACGCTTTACCTCATGACGAGCCAGGGAATCGCCAGGACCTCATCGAAACTGTGAACGTCATGCCGAAGGGGAGAAACTTCCATTGACGATGCAGATTTCCGGGACGCCAGGAAAAAACCGGACACCTGTAACAAAAATTGTTTGCATTTTTGCCACTCAAGAAAACTTGAATTCTGTGGAAAATCCGGCAGAGCCTTGCATTCGATCTAATTAAGTTAATGAAAACACGATGTTTTTTATCAAGTTTAGAATTGCTCTAATTTCGAGCCATGACGTCGCGGCTATATTCCGGTGCCCTTTTTTGTTGACAGTAAATATCCGCTTTTGCTTTATGAATAGAATTCAGTGCGTTGCGTATCACGGGCAGACGAAATGCTGGTTTGTAGCTGCAATTTTATCACCGATAAGGACATTGAGAACACGATCATCGAGATGCTCGATGAGGACTGTTGGCAGCTCATCGTGCCTGCAAAAGTCTATCATGCGATGGAAAAGCGCGGCCGTTGCTGTGGCTGTTTTCCCAATGTCGTGGACATCATCATCCGCACCACCGAGCAATATCATGCTTGCCGCCCCTCGACGGGCGAGCAGATATTTGATTTCATGACCCGCCTCAAACAATTCCATGAAGAAAACAGGAGAGCGGATCTTGAAAGGCGACAAAAAAGTCATCGAGCAGCTTAACGAAGCGCTGTATCTCGAGCTCGGTGCCGTCAACCAGTATTGGGTCCATTATCGTCTTCTCGACGATTGGGGCTATACGCTTCTTGCCAAGAAGGAGCGGGCCGAATCCATCGAGGAAATGCATCATGCCGACAAGCTGGTGTCGCGCATCATCTTCCTTGAAGGCCATCCCAACCTCCAGACGCTCGCGCCGCTTCGCATCGGCCAGTCGGTCAAGGAAGTGCTGGAAGCCGATCTCGCCGGCGAATATGATGCCCGCAAGGCCTATAAGAAGTCCCGAGACATCTGTCATGACGCGGGCGACTATGTGTCCATGAAGCTGTTCGAAGAGCTTTTGATGGACGAGGAAAGCCATATCGACTTTCTCGAAACCCAGCTCGATCTCTTCAACAAGATCGGTGCCGAGAAATACGGCCAGCTCAACGCAGCACCGGCCAACGAAGCCGAATAAAGCTTCATCACTCCAAAAAAATGCCTGCCTGGTTTCCCCGGCGGGCATTTTTGTATCGAGAACCGTTTGCTCCAATGGAGCACTGACACGCCGCCTGAAGGCGGCGCATCTCTTTATGGGTGTGGTGACGCGTCATCCGCCAGATGCGCGAACGCCCCCACGACATTCTCATAAACGCCGCGTTTGAACGTCACGATCAGATCGGGCAGCGCCTGCATCGGCTTCCAGGCCCATTCGTCGAATTCCGGCTCGTGGCCGCCGGGTGGCGGATTGATGGCGATTTCGGATTCGTCGCCCTCGAAACGGAAAGCGAACCAGCGCTGGGTCTGACCGCGATATTTGCCTTTCAGGCCGATGCCCATCAGGTGGGGCGGCAGATCATAGTTGATCCAGTCTGGGGCTTCCGCAAGCAGCGAAACGGTCGTCATGCCGGTTTCTTCATAAAGCTCGCGGTAGGCCGCCTTTAGCGGGTCCTCGCCTTTGTCGATGCCGCCCTGTGGCATCTGCCAGAGCTGGGCCGAGCCATCATATTCGGAATTGCCAACCGGAATGCGCCGCCCGGCCCAGACAAGACCCTCCCGGTTCAGCACCATGATGCCAACGCAGGGACGGTATGGCAGATCCTCAGCCTTGACCGGTTTCGATTTGTCCTTGCTCATGTGCCTGCCCCTTGCCTGCCTGTATGACTGCGCGCTGGAAGAATTACGCTTCCTCTTAAACTATTGCTGTTGCGGATCCTTGACGAGCGCCGAGACGCCGACAAATTCGATGCCCCGCGTCCCCGCCTCGTCCATCCATTGGGAAATGGCTGCCACGCTTTCATCGAAGGCGGACGCGACGCCGATCGCGCCGCCATTGCGTCTGGCGATACGCTCGAGTTCATCGAGTTTCTTCAGGATCGCTGTCCGGTCAATCTGGTCATCGACGACCATATCGGCAAATCCATGCGGCACGCCGATCGTTCCGGCCAGTGTCCCCGTCAGCGTCTGCGCCGATGTCGCGTCGTCAAGAAACAACAGCCCGCGCCTGCCAATATCGCGCATCACCGGCTCCAGCGCGCCGGCGTCGGAGAGAAAACGCCCGCCGAGGAAATTCATGATGCCAGTATAATTGGTGATCTGCGCCAGGGAATAATGCAGTTCCGACAGGTTCTTCTTCGCATCCAGCCCGACGCGCAGCGTATGGGGGCCGGGATTGTTGTCCGGATAGTCGAAGGGCTCAAACGGCACCTGCAACAGGATTTCATGGCCGCTGCGGCGCGCCTCCTGCATCCAGCGCTGCAGGCTGTTGCCGGTCGCGGCAAAGGCCATCGTCACATCGGGGGACAGTTGCCGCAGCGCATTCTGCGTGCCGGTCTGGCTGAGGCCAAGGCCGCCGACCACCAGCGCGATGCGGATACCGCGGGCGCCGGACCAGGGCCGCGCATATTGATCCATCGGGCGTAGTCCGTCCGGTCCTGTGACCGGCAGCCGCCCTTGCGGACTGTCTTCCAGCAGTTCGTCATTCGGGAAAGTTGCCAGGCGCGGATCCTGACCCTTGGTGCGGCCGACTTCAATGAAGGCAGGCCCCTCCCCGTCGCGCTGCTTGGGCGAGAATTTGGTGACGATCGAACCGTCGTCTGTCAGCGTTTCCTCGACATGGGCGCCGGACAGCGCACCGCTTGTCTTCTGTTGCTTGAGCGTGTTGGGAGTGGCTGCGGGGTCAGGCACTGCCTTTTCGCCTGGTTGGGCTGCATCCGCCACGATTTTCGTGTCCGGTGGCGCGATCAGGCCGGTTGGCTTCACCACGCTCCAGACGGAAATTCCGGCGAGCGCAAGGGCGCAGACACCCAGCGACAGACGGCCGAATGTCAGGCCTGATTTTTGCGATTTGGAGGAACGCGTCTTGCGGTTCTGACCAAGAGGAGCGTTGAGATCTGTTCCCAAAAGGGCCTCTATCGATCTGAGTTGCGACAGTGGAAGCCCTTGTTTCGGCCTTCCCTTAAGAATCGAAACCGCCGCCCGGCCGGAGCCAGGCGGCGAAAAATTTCAAGCAATCCGCATCTGCTGCGGATGCTACGGCTTCAGTTCGGCTTTTTCCGGATTGGCCGGGAAGGCCGGGTCCGATTTCTTGCCGCGCAGGAGGTCAAGCGCATAGTTCAGCTGCAGATCGTCCTTGGTTTCCGGCGGGACGTAGGCAACCGAGCCGGAGCCCTCGTCATTTTCGTTCTGGCCCTTGATATGGCCGCGCAGGCTGGATTCGCTCGTCGTTTCGACCTTGCCGAGCAGTTCCGCTAGCAGCGGCTGTTCGACCTTGATATCCGGCGAAATGCCGGTGCCCTGGATCGATTTGCCCGATGGCGTGTAATAGAGCGCGGTGGTGAGACGCAGCGCGCCGGCTTCGCCGAGCGGGATGATGGTCTGGACCGAGCCCTTGCCGAACGAACGCGTGCCGAGAACCGTGGCGCGCTTCAGGTCCTGCAGGGCGCCGGCGACGATTTCCGATGCCGAAGCCGAACCGCCGTTGACGAGCACGATCACCGGCTTACCGTCGGTCAGATCGCCGGGTGTCGCGTTGAAACGGCGGGTCTCGTCGGGATTGCGGCCACGGGTCGAAACCACTTCGCCACGTTCCAGAAACGCGTCGGAGACGTTGATCGCCTGGTCGAGCAGACCGCCTGGGTTGAGGCGAAGGTCCAGCACATAGCCCTTCAGCTTGTCGGCCGGGACCTGCGCCTTGATCTTTTCGATAGCGTTTTTCAGGTCGTCATAGGTCTTTTCGGTAAACGAGATGACGCGGACATAACCGACATCGTCTTCCGTGCGGAACTTGACGGCGCGAACGGCGATGATGTCGCGAACGATCGTCAGTTCGATCGGCTTTTCAGCACCCTTGCGCAGGATGGTCAGCTTGATCGCCTGGCCGACTGCGCCGCGCATCTTGTCGACGGCTTCCTCAAGCTTCAGGCCGCGCACGTCGGCACCGTCGATCTTGGAAATGAAGTCACCGGCGAGAACGCCAGCCTTGGCGGCCGGTGTATCATCGATCGGGCTGGTCACTTTTACGAGATCGTCTTCCATGGTGACTTCGATGCCGAGACCGCCGAACTCACCCTTGGTCTGGGTGCGCATGTCTTCGGCGTCGGTCGAATTCATGTAGCTCGAATGGGGATCCAGCGACGAAAGCATGCCGTTGATGGCATTTTCGATCAGCTTGTCGTCCTGCGGCGGCGTCACATATTGCGCCCGCACGCGCTCGAAAACATCGCCGAAAACCGACAGTTCGCGATAGGTCGACGGATTGGCCGCGACGGCCGGGACGATGGAGGAATATACAACGCCCGTGGCCGCTGCACCCATGAGTGCCCCGACCAGAACAAGTGACGTTCTATGAATCATTGCGTGCCTTTCCGGTGTCTGCTGCGGTCCACCATGGTCGGGAATCAACCGGTTTTCCGTCTTTCCTGAATTCAATGTAAAGCGTCGGACGTTCGGTTTCCAGCGCCAATGCAGTGGCGCTGGCCACTCTTTTGTTACCCATGGTCCCAAGCGGTTCACCGGCAACGACGAACTGGCCCTGCTGCACTGTCACGTCTTCCAAACCGGACAGAACGACGTGATAGCCGTCGCCGGGATTGAGAATGATCATCTGGCCATAGCTGCGGAACGTGCCGGCAAAAACGATCCAGCCATCCGACGGCGCCGTCACCAAAGCCCCCGCATTGGTCTCAAGCATCATGCCCTGAAGGGAGTGCCCCGTGCCGTCGGCGTCGCCGAACGTGCGCAGGACAGATCCGGCAACCGGAAGTGCGAGTTTTTTCTGCAGGTCCGAAAACGCATATGCAGGCGCAATACGGTTTTTGTCGGGCGTCGTGCTGTTGGCCAGCGCGCGGGCCTCGTTGCGCTGGGCCTCCGACATCAGCCGGCGATTTTCCTCTTCGGCCCTGGCGGCCGCGGCCGCATCACGGGCAGATGTAATCTCGCTTTCGATCGAGCCGATCAGCCCTTCAAGGCTGGTTGCCTGCGCGGCAAGCTGCTCGGCCTTGCGGCGTTCTGAGGCAAGTTCGGTGGCGCTGCGCTGCTTCAGCTTCTGTTTTTCAACGATCAGCATGTTCATGCGCCGCTCTTCCTCGAGCCGCGCCGTCATATCGTCGCCGAGAGCCTGCTTCTGGGTGACGATTTCCTTGCGGACGCCTGCAAGGGCTTTCAGGTCGGCCGCAAGGTTTTCCGTTTCGTGGCGGATGCCGGGAACGACCGCGCCAAGAAGGATGGCGCTTCGCACCGAGCCCAGCGCGTCTTCCGGGGTCACCAGAAGAGCCGGCGGCGGGTTGCGGCCCATGCGCTGCAGCGCTGCCAGAACTTCAGCCAGCACCCCGCGCCGGGCGCGCAGGGAAGCGTGAACGGCGTCTTCCTTTGTCCGCAACGTGTTCAGCTTATCTTCGCCGTCGATGATCTGCTGTTCCAATGCCTTGCGCTTATCGGCCGATGCGACCAGCGCCGTGCGCAGCGATTCACTGGTTTTTTCGAGCTCGGCGATCCCGGCCTGCAATTGCGCGGCGCGGTCATTGGAGAGCGTAATGGTCTTCGACAGGGCTTCCAGTTCGCTGCGGGTACTGTCGCGTTTCAAGGCGAGGTTTGCAGCGGGATCGGCTTGCGCCGGAACCTGTCCAGCGGTTTCCGGTGGGGTTTGACCGGGATTTTCCGGAGTTTGCGCCGGGGCACCCGTGGCGGCAAGCAGGAGAACGGTCATGAGCCCCACGCGAAAGCCAAGCCCTCCGGTCGATGCCGGCTGCTTTTCCCTTGCCTGCTTTGCCGCACCTGTCGTCATTCCGCCATTCGCTGTCAGCCGTGTCTTTCAGCTGAAAACCCTACGCTGATTTGGGGATTTCAGCCAACAGCCATTCGTGGCAATTGCGGCATCCGGATGGCGGTGTAACGGCGATCACTCAAACGCGATGATAGGGATGGCCCGAGAGGATGGTGACGGCCCGGTAGAGCTGTTCTGCGACGAGGATTCGCACCAATTGATGCGGCCAGGTCATTTTACCAAGGCAGATGACGGCATCGGCCCTGGCGTGAAGGGCGGGATCGAGGCCGTCGGCGCCGCCGATCGCGATCGTCAGGTCGCGTTTGCCGCTGTCGCGGAAGGTGCCGATCAGGGCGGCGAACCCTTCCGAATCGAGCGCCTTGCCGCGTTCGTCGAGGAGAATGAGAAGACTGGCGTCCGGCAGGGATTTTTCAAGCAGGGCCGCTTCCTCGCGCTTGCGCGTGTCCGAACTTGAGCCGCGGCTTTCGGGCACTTCGGCAATTCGCGAAAGTTCAAGGCCGATCGCAGGGCCGGCCTTGGCAAAACGGTCGAGATAACGGGCCGCAAGATCTTTTTCCGGACCAGCCTTGAGACGCCCGACGGCAAAAAGGCCAACCCGCATGTCAATTCCTTCATGTGTATAGTGCTGGTCGCGTTTCCTTCACGACCAGCCAAGGCGTCTGAGCGTCGTCAGCAAGCAAGCACATTCTTTTCCTGCCCAGCGGAGCGCTGGTGGCAACACTCAATCTGCGAATGGCCGCAATCAACCAACGTGACCTGCAGGCCATGCAGGATCCAAATGTATCACTCGCGCTCAAGCACCCGGAAAAGGTGCTTAAAGGCTCAGTGCAAAGTGCCGTCTTCCATGTCTGGCGCGGCCCACATCTTCTCGATGTTGTAGAACTCGCGGATTTCCGGGCGGAAGACGTGAACGATAATGTCGCCGCCGTCGATCAGCACCCAGTCGCCGGTCTCCAGACCTTCAACGCGGGCATTACCCTGGCCACCGTCCTTAAGATCAGTGATCAGGTGATCGGCAATCGCCATGACATGCCTGCTCGAGCGCCCTGAGACCACGACCATGTAGTCTCCCAGCGCAGATTTGCCGGCAATGTTGATGGTGACAATATCTTCTGCCTTCGAGTCCTCGAGACTGCCGAGAACCAGCTGAAGAGCACGGGCAGCGGCTTCGTCGCTGCGTTCCGGGCTTTGCGGGAAAATGCGAGTGACATTTCCCTTCGCGTGTACTGTTGTCAGAGGTTTTCCTTTCCAGGTGAACAGAACAGGCATGTTGCGATTCGAATGTCGGTCGAGCCGCACTCTAAATGTAGGCACCAATACCCCAAGGTTTCAAGACACGAGAAATAAATGACGGTTAATCATTGCTTATATACACTCAAGATTTCGCCCGCAGCGCCGTGGAGCTGAGCGGTGAGCGCGGTCCGTGGATGAACGTCCAGGCGGGTGCCTTGCGCCAGGCAAGGCTTGCGGCATGGGCTTCGTCCACGCGGGCGTAATCGAAGGTTTTCGCCATCTTCGAGGACAGATAGGACAGCGTGTCGCCGGGGCGGTCGATGACAGCGATGGGGAAGGTGCAGGCGATCTTCTGCCAGTCCTGCCAGTGGTGAAAATTCTTCAGATTGTCGGCGCCCATGATCCAGACGAAACGGATGCCGCGATTTCGCTCCCGGATTTTTTCCAGCGTTCGGGCGGTGTAGCTCTGGCCGAGCGATTGCTCGAAGGCCGTCACCTTGATGCGCGGATCATGGGCGATTTTCTCGCTGAGCGCGATCCGTTCTGAAAGTGGCGCCAGATGATTGCGGCTCTTCAGCGGATTGCCTGGCGTGACCATCCACCAGAGCTGCTGAAGACCAAGCCGGCGCAGCGCGATATCGGCAACCAGCACATGGCCGTCATGCGGCGGATTGAACGAACCGCCGAACAATCCAACGGTCATGCCGGTCTCGACATGGGGCATTTTCAGGAAAAACGGATCGACATCGCCCGGCTTCACCTTACGGCCGGACCTGACCGGTGCCGCGCACCCTGTATTTGAACGAGGTCAACTGTTCGACGCCGACCGGTCCGCGCGCATGCATCTTGCCGGTGGCGATGCCAATCTCGCCGCCCATGCCGAATTCGCCGCCATCGGCAAACTGGGTCGAGGCATTGTGCAGGAGGATGGCCGAATCGACCTCCGCAAAGAAGCGTTCGACGACGGCCGGATCTTCGGCAATGACGGCTTCCGTATGGGCCGACGACCAGGACGAGATATGATCGATCGCGCCTTCGATACCATCGACGAGCGTCACCGAAATGATCGCATCGAGATATTCCGTTGCCCAGTCTTCCTCGGTCGCTGCAATCAGTCCCGGTACAATCTCGCGGATTTCTTCGCTGGCGCGCACCTCGCAGCCGGCATCGCGAAGGGCAGCAATCAGCGGGACGACGAATTTATCCTTGGCCTTACTGTCGATCAGCAGCGTTTCGGCCGAGCCGCAAATGCCGGTGCGGCGCATCTTGGCGTTGACAACGATCTTTTTCGCCATCTCCAGATCAGCGGAAGCATCGACATAGACGTGGCAAAGGCCTTCCAGATGGGCAAAGACCGGGACGCGGGCTTCGTTCTGGACGCGGGCGACAAGGCTTTTGCCGCCGCGCGGGACGATGACGTCGATCGAGCCGCCAAGACCGGTCAGCATGGCGCCGACGGCCGAACGATCGGAAACCGGGACCATCTGGATCGCATGCACTGGAAGTCCGGCATCTTTCAGTCCCTGCACCATGCAGGCATGGATAGCCTGCGATGAATGAAGGCTGTCTGAGCCGCCGCGCAGGATCACGGTATTACCGGCCTTGAGGCACAGCGCGCCGGCGTCGGCCGTGACGTTCGGACGGCTTTCATAGATGACGCCGATAACGCCGAGCGGCGTGCGCACGCGCTCGATATGCAGGCCGTTCGGACGATCCCACTCGGCAAGAATATCGCCGACGGGATCGGGCAGTTCGGCGATTGCCCGGATGGCATTGGCCATATCGAGGACGCGGGTTTCCGACAGGGTCAGCCGGTCGAGAAAGGATGCGGCGACGCCGGTTTCGCGGGCGTTTTCCAGGTCAAGCGCATTGGCGGCGAGAATGTCGTCCTTGTGGGCGACGATATGGCTGGCCATGCTGATGAGGGCTGCGTGTTTTCGTTCGGCCGACGCCGTGGCAAGCGGCCGGCTGGCGGCACGGGCCTGACGGCCGATCACGGCCATCAATTCCTGAACTTCCTTTTTTCGTGCATCGTCAAGCATGAGCGTCGCTCCTCACTGCATCCGTCTCCCGCTTCGCAGATACGGTCATCACCATATCGTCGCGATGCACCATCGCGGCGCGTCCCGCATATCCCAGGATAACGGCAATATCCGCCGATTTCTTGCCCGCAATCTGGCGGGCTTCATCGGCATCGTAACCGGCCAGCCCCCTGGCAATCTCGCGGCCTTCCGCCCCGATAATGGCGATCGTATCACCGCGGCTGAACGATCCCGTCACCTGGCGGACACCGGCCGGAAGCAGGCTCTTGCCGGATCGGAGCGCCGTTTCGGCGCCGGCGTCGATGGCAAGGCTGCCTGCCGGCAGCAACTGTCCGGCTATCCAGGTCTTGCGTGCCGTCACCGGCGAACCCGACGGTGCAAACCAGGAGGAGCGGGCGCCCTCGCCGATCGCCGACAGCGGATGATCAACCTTGCCGGACGCAATGATCATGGCGCAGCCGGCACCCGTGGCGATCTTGCCGGCATCGATCTTGGTGCGCATGCCGCCGCGTGACAGTTCGGAGGCGGCCCCGCCTGCCATTGCTTCGATATCGGGCGTGATTTCCGCGATGGTCTCAAGGAATTGCGCATTGGGATCGAGATGCGGCGGGGCGGTGTAGAGCCCATCGATATCGGACAGAAGCACCAGCAGATCGGCGCCGGTCATGGTGGCGACGCGGGCGGCCAGGCGATCATTGTCGCCGTAGCGGATTTCGGTCGTGGCGACCGTATCGTTCTCGTTGATGATCGGCACGGCACGCATCTTCAGGAGCTGGCTGATCGTGGCGCGGGCATTGAGATAACGCCGCCGCTCCTCGGTATCGCCCAGCGTCAAGAGAATCTGGCCGGCAACGATCTCGTCCGCCGACAGGCTTTCGGACCAGGCGCGGGCAAGCGCGATCTGGCCGACGGCCGCTGCCGCCTGGCTTTCCTCAAGTTTAAGCGCGCCGGGGGCAAGATCGAGCACCGAACGCCCCAGCGCAATGGCGCCGGAGGAGACGACGAGGACCTCGACGCCCTTGGACCTCAAGGCCGCAATATCGGCGCACATGGCATTCAGCCATTGCTTCTTCAGTCCCGTCTTGCGATCCACAAGCAGGGCCGAGCCGATCTTGATCACAATCCGGCGGTATTTTTCCAGCGGTTTGCGTTGCGGCGTCATGTCAGTCTTCGTCCACCTGGGTCTGCGCCGCGACAATGATATCGCGCAGCGCGCGCAATGTTTCGGTCATGCCGGTGCCGACCACGGCCGACAGCAGCAGCGGTGTCTGGCCGCTGGCCTTTGCCAGCGCCTTCTGCTTCTTCTTCAGTTCGGTTGGGTCCAGCACGTCGATCTGCGACAGCGCCACGATTTCCGGCTTGTCGAGCAGCTCGCCGCCATAGGCTTCGAGCTCGAATTTGACCGTCTTGTACGCCTTGGCAACATCTTCTTCCTGCGCGGACACCAGATGCAGCAGCACCCGGGTGCGCTCGACATGGCCGAGGAACCGGTCGCCGAGGCCAACGCCGTCATGGGCGCCTTCGATCAGGCCGGGAATATCGGCCAGAATGAATTCGCGGCCGTCGATCGTTGCCACGCCGAGGTTCGGATGCAGCGTCGTGAAGGGATAATTGGCAATCTTCGGGCGGGCACGCGTCGTCGTTGCCAGGAAGGTCGATTTACCGGCATTCGGCAATCCGACCAGACCGGCATCGGCAATCAGCTTCAGCCGCAGCCAGATGGTTTTTTCCTCGCCCTCAAGCCCCGGATTGGCCCAGTTCGGGGCCTGATTGGTGGAGGATTTGAAATGCGTATTGCCGAAACCGCCATTGCCGCCGGCCGCCAGGCGAAAGCGCTGACCCTCGGCAATCATATCGACGATCATTGTCTCGGAATCTTCTTCGAAGATCTGCGTGCCGACCGGAACCTTCAGCGTCACATCGCCGCCGCCGGCACCCGTGCGGTTGCGGCCCATGCCGTGAATGCCCGTGCCGGCCTTGAAATGCTGCTGAAAACGGAAATCGATCAGCGTGTTCAAGCCGTTGACGGCCTCCACCCAGACGTCGCCGCCACGGCCGCCATCGCCGCCATCCGGACCGCCGAACTCGATGAATTTCTCACGCCGGAACGACACAGCGCCAGCTCCGCCGTCGCCGGACCGGATATAGACTTTTGTTTCGTCAAGAAATTTCATCGCACTGCCATCTGTTTGGTGTATTTGCCGCCACAATTGTCGCCATCGATATAGGCGCGTGCTCCGGAGGTCAAAGAATATCGTGAAGTTTTTGAGCTATAACATCCAGTACGGCGTCGGTCTGGACGGCCGTTTCGATCCCGAACGCATTGCTGCAAGTCTTGAAGGCGCCGACGTGATTGCGCTGCAGGAAGTGACGCGGAATTTTCATCGCAACGGCCAGGCGGATCTTCCCGCCATTTTCCGCGATCTGATGCCGCAATACTTTTCCACCTTCTGGCCGGCCTGCGAGATCGATGCCGGTTCGGCCATCGAAAATGGCAGGGCCGTCGATCGCCGCTTCCAGTTCGGCAATATGATCCTGTCGCGTTTCCCGATCGCCGCCACACGCCTCATCCCACTTCCGCGCACCCGCACGATCTCGCCGATGAACCTGCAGCGCGGCGCCACCGAAGCGCTTATTATCACCCCTTCCGGCCCGCTGCGGGTCTATTCGGTGCATCTGGATCATGCCAATCCCGATGAGCGCATCGCCCAGATCGCCTATCTGAAGGAAAAGGCGCTGTCTTATCCGCGCCAAGGCGGCGCGATGACCGGCGGTGGCGATTTCGGCTTTACCGAGCTGCCGCATCCGGAAGATTTCGTGTTGATGGGCGATTTCAACATGGAGCCGGAAGGCGCCGAATATCGCACGATGACCGGCACGCGCGACGCCTATTACGGCCGCTCGCTGCGGCTCGAAAACCCGGTGGACACATTGGCGCATCTCGGCCGGCTGACGCCCGAAAGCTACAGCTGGATCAATCCCAGCGACCATCAAAAGCGCATGCATCTGGACTATTGTTTCCTCAGTGCCGGTCTGGTGCCGCGATTGCGGCATGCCTGGATCGATCTGGACGCCGAAGGCTCCGACCACCTGCCGGTCGGCTTCGAACTGGACTAGTGCCAACAAAAAAGGCCCGCAGCTTGTCGCTGCGGGCCTCTTTGTTCGTTAGGGTGTGCGCAGGGCGCCTGCCGTGATCATGGTCTCGATATGGCTGACCATGCCGTTGCGGGCCAGTGCATAGATCTGGCTGCAGCCGGTGATCTCGAAGCCGAGCTTCTTCTGCAGCTTCAGCGATCCCGCATTGTCGGCAAAGACGCCGGAATGCAGGGTGGTTGCCGGCATGCGGCGGAAGAACCGCTCTATCGCGGCATGCACCGCTTCGCTGGCATAACCGCGGTTCCAGTAGTAGCGGTTCAGCCAGTAGCCAAGATGCCACTGGCCATGCCGCAACTCGATGCCGACGCTGCCAATGTGGACGTCGTCGCCGGTGGTGATCGCCAGCGTCCAGCCGGCAATCAGCCCCGAACTTTGGCTGACCAGCCAGTCAAGCGCATCCTGCCGGTGGTAGGGGACCGGAACCCGCGCCAGCATGCGCGACACCTGGTAATCGGCAAGCGATTGTGCCACCGCATCGGTATCGGACAGCTTGTGCGGACGCAAAACCAGCCTGGCGGTTTCGATGACGGGGCACGCACCGGGATCGGGACGCATGGCGGTTTTTGGCCGTTCCTTCAGATGAGCGGTCATCGCAGACCTCCCCAGCTGCGCAACGACATCCAGGTCTTGCGGTCGAGCCTGTACCATTCGACCGACATCATGCCGCCGAGCGCCTGGCTGTCGACCATGCCGCTTCCCTGGAACTGGAAGCCGCATTTCTGGATGACCCGCCGCGAGGCGACGTTCATGACCCGGCAGCGCGCATCGATCTGGTCGATATCGCGGGTGCGGAAAGCCATGTCTGTCAGCGCCTGTGCCGCCTCGGTGGCATAGCCCTTGTTCCAGTGCGGTTCGCCCAGCCAATAGCCGAGCTCCGCCGTCTTGCCGTCGGGGTGCGGCTCGATACCGCAGCAACCGAGAAATGCGCCATTATCCGCTTTGGTAATCGCATAGACGCACTTGCCAATCGTGCCCGTCTTCGTACGGCGTACGAAATCCGCGGCATCGGCCACCGTGTATGGGTGCGGCATGCGCGAAACCATGGTGGCGATATTGACGTTGTTGGCAAGATGGGCAAGGGCGTCGATATCGTCTTCGTGGGGGGCGCGCAAAACGAGCCTGGGCGATAACAATATCGGGCAATCGGTCCTTGACCGTTGGGGCCGCAGCCGCTCCTGAGAAGATTCCAGGGAATCTTCCCGGGGAGACCGTGATTGGCTCTCCCTCAACAATTCGCTTTGCATGTTCAGTCCTCCAAGACGTGAAAAAGGGGAGATCGGGCATTGCCCCATCTCCCCTTTTGATCTTGGCCTGAACGGTAAGCGTCAGCCGGGTCGATGAGACGCCGGCTGTTTTAAGAGCGCTACCGGCTTATTCCGCTGCTTCGGCTTTCGGCATGACAGACACGTACACGCGGCCATTGGCCTTCGTACGGAAGTTTACGTTACCGGCCGTCAGTGCAAAAATGGTGTGGTCCTTGCCGAGGCCGACATTGGCGCCCGGATGCCACTGGGTTCCGCGCTGGCGCAGAATGATGTTGCCCGGAATGACGACTTCGCCACCGAACTTCTTCACGCCGAGGCGCTTGGACTGTGAATCGCGACCGTTGCGCGAGGAACCGCCAGCTTTTTTATGTGCCATGGGTGTTCTCCTTTAAACCTTGGATCCGTGTCTCAGTTTGCGGCTTCAGCGGCAGCGTCGTCGGACTTCTTGGAAGCCTTCTTCGCCTTCGCGCCGGCAGCACCAGCGATGTCCAGAATGCGGACAGTCGTATTGTGCTGGCGGTGACCGCGGGTACGCTTCGAGTTCTGGCGGCGGCGCTTCTTGAAGGCGATGACCTTCTTGGCGCGGCCGTGTTCCACAACTTCGGCGCTGACAACGGCACCTTCAACAAACGGAGCACCGATGGTTGCATCGGCGCCGACGCCGACCATCAGGATCTCGGTGAATTCGATCTTGTCGCCTGCGGCGCCTTCCAATTTTTCAATCGTCAGAACGTCGTTGGCTGCCACGCGGTACTGTTTACCGCCGGTCTTGATGACTGCGAACATTTTTTATCCTTTCATGTTCGTTCCGGCTCTCCGCCAAAGCGGGGCCGTCTTTTTCTTCAGTCGGACGATGACAAGGCCTTGTCGGCATTGCCGGTGAAACGGGCAAATAGAAACCCGGCGCGGTGCGGGCATGCCACACCACTTCGAGTTCGCGAATTACGTGAAGCCGGTAAAACTGTCAAGGTGAAAGACGCCGATAAGCTTGATTTTCCTTGATCCGCCCTCTTGTCATTGCCGAAAACTGCCGCTATGAACCGCCTCGCGCTGATGGCGCCGACCAGCATATCCGGAGAGGTGGCAGAGTGGTCGAACGCACCGCACTCGAAATGCGGCATACCTGCAAGGGTATCGTGGGTTCAAATCCCACCCTCTCCGCCATTTTCTCATGACATGATCATGCTCTTTCCGAATGCCATACGGTGCATTCGAATGCTAGAAAGGATAATTCCCTAGGCCGCCGCCACCTGCGGAAGCGCCGCAACCCCGCCCACTGCGCAAATTCCCCTTCCCACGCTCTATTTTTCTCCCAAGCTTGCCACATATGGCAGTTTATACCCCGACGAATGCGGGCGGGCGTGGGAGAAATCGGGAAGCGTTTCAAGGGAGAATTATCGTGCGTCTGAAAACAACATTGATCGGGACGGCCCTGGCCGTGCTCGTTTCCACGGCTTTTGCCAATGCGCAGGTCGTCGTGTCCTCGAAGATCGATACCGAGGGTGGCGTGCTTGGCAATATCATCCTGGCGGTTCTAAAGGCCAATAATATCGAGACGACGGACCGGGTGCAGCTTGGCGCGACGCCCGTCGTGCGCAAGGCGATCACCGCAGGCGAGATCGATATCTATCCGGAATATACCGGCAATGCCGCCTTCTTCTTCGAAAAGGCTGATGATCCGCTCTGGAAGGATGCCGCAAAGGCCTATGCCGAGGCCAAGACGCTGGATTATGATGCCAACAAGATCGTCTGGCTGACGCCGTCGCCTGCAAACAACACCTGGGCTGTTGCGGTGCGCAAAGATCTGGCTGATGGCAGCAAGATCAAGACCTTCAGTGATTTCGGCAAATATGTAGCGGGCGGCGGTACCGTCGTTTTGGCGGCGTCTTCCGAGTTCGTCAATTCGGCAGCCGCACTTCCGGCATTTCAGACGACCTATGGGTTCACATTGAAATCTGACCAATTGATCACGCTGTCGGGTGGCGATACCGCAGCGACGATCGCGGCGGCGGCCAACCAGACCAACGGCGCCAATGCCGCCATGGTCTATGGCACCGATGGCGGCATTGCGCCGTCGGGCCTCGTTGTGCTCGAAGACGACAAGGGCGTGCAGCCCGTCTACCAGCCGGCGCCGATCATCCGTGAAGCTGTTTTGAAGGAGCATCCGGACATCGAAACCCTGTTGAAGCCGGTGTTCGAGAAGCTCGATCTGGTGACCCTGCAGGATCTCAACGGCCGTGTTCAGGTGGGTGGCGAACCTGCCAAGGCGGTTGCCGAGGACTTCCTGAAGAAGAACGGCTTTCTGAAATAAGCCGGTCTCGTTAGGTTGCTGTTAAATGGCCGGCTTGCAGAATGAAGCCGGCCCAAAGGGGATGGGGATGGCAGTGTGAGCATTCGCTTCGACAAGCTCGGTGTGGTCGTTGCGCTCCTGATCGCTTATGGCGTGCTCGCCGCGCCGTTTGCGACGTTTCGCGCCAATCGCATCGTGCCGGGTGACGGGAAAGGCATTCTCGATGCCCTGTCGGCTGGTGCGGGAATTCTACTTTTCGCGTTGATGGTCTGCGCGGCCCTGATTGTTCTGTTCAAGACGCCGACGCGCCTTCGGCTGTTGACTGCGGCTGCGGGTCTTGCTGCGATCGCTGTTTTCGTCGGGATGGCGGCAACGTTTCTGACGCCGGCAGGCAATAGCTATGCGCGGGTTTCGCCGGCGTCCGGCTTCTGGATCCTGCTGTTTTCCTTCGCCCTTCTGGCTGCCGATTCGATCACCAGGCTGCGGCCCCTGCCGCTGGTCAGGGTGCTTCTTCTGGCCGTCACGCTGGGCGGGGCGGCGACAATCCTGATGTCGGGATTGTGGGATGGCCTGTCGATTCTCAAGGAATATTCGGGCCGGGCCGATGTGTTCTGGCTGGAAGCCGGGAAGCATGTGACGCTGGCTTTGGGGTCGCTGGTAGCGTCGGTCGTGGTCGGGCTGCCGCTTGGCATTCTCTGCCACCGGGTCGCTCCGTTGCGGGCCGGCGTGCTCAACACGCTCAACCTGATCCAGACGATACCGTCGATCGCGCTCTTCGGTATTCTGATCGCGCCGCTTGGCTGGATCGCCGTCAACGTGCCGGGGGCAGCCGCCATCGGCATTCGCGGTATCGGTGCTGCGCCCGCCTTCGTCGCGCTGTTTCTCTATTCGCTGCTGCCGGTCGTCGCCAATACCGTGGTCGGTCTTGCCGGCGTGCCGCGTGAGGCAAACGAGGCCGCGCGCGGTATCGGCATGACGGATCGCCAGAGACTGTTCGGCATCGAGTTTCCGCTGGCAATGCCCGTCATCCTCACGGGCATTCGCATCGTGCTGGTGCAGAATATCGGCCTTGCCACCATCGCGGCGCTCATCGGCGGCGGCGGTTTCGGCGTGTTCGTCTTCCAGGGCATTGGCCAGACGGCGATGGATCTTGTGCTGCTGGGTGCCGTGCCGACCGTGGTTTTAGCCTTTGCCGCCGCGATCGTGCTCGATGCGCTGATTGAAATGAATGCCCCTCAGCAAGAACGAGGAAGGGCCGCATGATCGAAATCGACGGGATCACCAAAAGCTACGACGGTAATGTCGTCGTCAACGATGTGTCGATGACGATCGAGCCACGCACCGTGACGGTCATTGTCGGAACCTCCGGTTCGGGCAAGACGACGCTTCTGCGAATGATCAACCGGCTGGTCGAGCCGACGGCCGGAACGATCCGCCTGGACGGCGAGGACAATCGCTCGATGCCGGGGTTCGAATTGCGGCGCCGGATCGGCTATGCGATCCAGGGCCACGGGTTGTTTCCGCATCGTACTGTTGCGCAGAACATTGCGACGGTGCCGGTTCTGCTTGGCTGGGACAAGGCGCGGATCGATGCGAAGGTCGCGGAGTTGCTGACGCTGTTTCAGCTCGATCCGGCCGCCTTCGCATCCCGGTTTCCGCATGAGCTTTCCGGCGGCCAGCAGCAACGCGTCGGCGTGGCGCGGGCGCTCGCGGCAGAGCCGAACGTGCTGTTGATGGATGAGCCTTTCGGCGCCCTCGACCCGATCATCCGGGCAAAGGCGCAGGCCGATCTGCTCGCCATTCAGCGCGTGCTGGGCACGACGATCGTGCTGGTGACGCATGACATGGATGAGGCGTTTCACCTCGCCCACAAGATCGCCGTGATGGATAAGGGCGCGCTCGTTCAATATGGCAAGCCCGCCGAACTGGTGAAGGATCCGGCAACTGAATTCGTCCAGACGCTGATCGGCACCAGCGAGCGGCCATTCCGGCTGCTGTCGATCGACACCGCAGGCGATGCGGTCGAGCCGGGAGCGGCGGATGGGCAGCCAGTAATGGAAACGGTGAGCCAGCGCGATGCGCTCTCCGAACTGCTGTGGAGCGGACGGGCGGCCTTGCCGGTCGCCGCTGCCGATGGCCGGATTCTGGGCCGGGTAACCTTGGAAGGGCTGACCAGGCGTGCAGCAAAGCCGCAATGAAGGCCTTTATCCCGCATCTCCTGCGCGCCGCGCTATTGGCTGTGCTGATTGCCTTTCTCCTGGCGCCCGGCTGGTTTGATCCGCTGTTGAAGCCGTTGGTGCAGGAGAATGCGCCGGCGATCTACAATCAGGGCAGCCTGCTGACGCTGACGCTCCTGCATCTGCGCACCGTCGCCATTGCCACGACCGGTGCCATCATCGTCGCGGTCACGCTGGCCATTCTGGTCACGCGGTCTTTCGGGGCGGAATTCCTGCCTTTATCGCGCAGCCTGGTCAATGTCGGGCAGACATTTCCGCCGGTCGCCGTGCTGGCGCTTGCGGTGCCGATCCTCGGTTTCGGCGAGAAACCGACGCTGGTGGCGCTGTTTCTCTACGGGCTTTTGCCGATCTTTGAAAACACGCTAACGGGATTGACGACCTTGCCGCCCTCGGTGATGGAGGCCGCCCGTGGTTCCGGCATGACGGACCGCCAGCGCCTCTTCAAGGTGGAACTGCCGCTGGCCATGCCGGTGATCCTGGCCGGCATCCGGCTGTCGGTGGTGATCAGCCTGGCCACGGCGACGATCGGCTCGACGGTGGCGGCAAAGACGCTGGGCGAGGTGATCATTGCCGGTTTGCAATCCAACAATATCGCCTTCGTTTTGCAGGGCGGACTGATCGTCGGGGCACTTGCCGTACTGATTTATGACGGCTTTTCGGCAATCGAGCGCGTCCTTGCGCGGCGCGCAGGACTGTCGGCGCGGGCCTGACCCCGCGCCTTCGCTGTTTCTATGTCAGTTGATTGACCGCGGCGATGACGCCGCGCAATTCGGCAAGGCCCTTGAGGCGGCCGATGCAGGAATAGCCGGGATTGACCTTCTTTTTCTGGTCATCAATCAACAGATGTCCATGATCGGGGCGCATCGGGATGATGCTGTCGTTGCGACCCTCCCGTTCGCGCCGCCGCTCTTCAGCGCGCAGAATCGAGATCAGCGAGACCATGTTGACATCGCCGGCCAGATGCTCGGATTCGATGAACGAGCCGTCCGGTTCCTTGTTGACATTGCGCAAATGGGCAAAATGGATGCGGGCCGCAAAGCGCTCCGCCATTTTGGTGACATCGTTGCCGGTGCGTGAGCCGTAGGAACCGGCGCAAAGGGTGATACCATTTGCCGGCTCATCGACCGCATCGAGGATGGTCTGGATGTCATCGGCAGTGGAGACGACGCGGGGCAGGCCGAACAGCGAGAACGGCGGATCGTCGGGGTGTATGGCAAGCCGGACGCCGTTTTCGGCGGCGACAGGCACCACTTCCTTGAGGAACTCGATGAGGTTGGCGCGCATGTCGCCGGAGGAGACGTCGTCGAAACTGGCAATCTCGGCGCGGATTTTTTCGCGCGTGTGACTGTCTTCGCCGCCGGGCAGACCGGCGATGATGTTCCGTTCGAGCGTCAGGATTTCATCGTCGCTTTTTTGCGCCAGCCTTTGCCGTGCGGCCTCGATGACATCGGGCGCGTAGCTGTCTTCAGCGGCACGGCGTTTCAGCACGAAAACATCATAGGCGACGAAATCGATCATGTCGAAGCGCAGCGCAAAGCCGCCGGCCTCGGTTGGGTACAACAGATTGGTGCGGGTCCAATCGACCACCGGCATGAAATTGTAGCACACTACAGGCACGCCGCCCTTGCCCAGATTGGCAAGGCTCTGTTTCCAGGCATCCAGAGTGCGCCGCCAGTCGCCGTCACGCCGCTTGATCGCCGAGTTGACAGGAATGGATTCGCAGACGGCCCATGTCATCCCGGCCTTCCTGACCAGCGCCATGCGCTCAGCGATGTCGCCGGGCGTCCAGATGCGGCCGTCATAGATATGGTGGAGGGCCGTGACGACGCCGTGGGCGCCGGCCTGGCGCGCGTCAGACAAGGTGACCGGGTCCTCAGGTCCAAACCAGCGCCAGCTTTCCAGCATATTCATCTCCTCCGTTATAATGTTGGACAATTAATGCAGATATTTGGATAAAATCAATATCTACGAGTTGATTTCGCTATTATGTCGGACATAAACTGCCATGCAACAGGACAGGAGATTTGGAATGGAAGACGGTGCGCGCGCTTCCGCCGTTGACGGAATGGTGGATCATATTCGCGGCCTCATCCGCGAACGCGGCCTGACGGTCGGTGATGTTTTGCCCAGCGAAGCCGAGCTTGCCGTCATGTTCGATGCCAGTCGCAACACCGTGCGCGAAGCTTTCCGGACGTTGAAGGCCTATGGCGTCGCTGAATCCCGGCAAAAAGTCGGGGCTGTCCTGACCGGCCAGCATCAATCGGCAATGCGCGACCTGTTTTCCTTCGCCATGGATATTTCCGTCGATGCTTTCCGCGATATTCAGGGATACCGGCGGCTAACGGAGATGAGCCTGTTCGATCTGCTCTCGACGCGGATCACCGAGGAAACGCTGGCCGGGATGGAGGTGCTCAATGCGCGCATCCTGCAGGCGGGCACGCCCGAAGAGGCATCGGAGCTGGACTACCAGTTTCACAAGCTGATGGTGGATGCGGCGGGAAACCGGACGTTGTCGGAGACCTATGGCATGTTGAAGCCGGTGATCGGGCGGCTGATGCTGGCGGGCAAGTCGCAGCGGCTGGTGCTGGAGAGCGTCGCCAGCGAACATGCCGATATCGTCAGGGCGCTGCGCGAACGCGACCGGATCGGATTTGCATATCATATGGACCGGCATCTCGATGCGGGCCTGGAATTCATTCCGGCCGCAGATGGCCCGCGCGGCGGGCAGGGGGCGGCATTGAAAAGAGTGAAGGGACGGGAGAAGCGCGATGCGTGAATTCGAGGGGAAGGTTGCCGTCGTCACCGGAACGACCGGTATCGGCCGGGCTGTTGCGCTGCATCTCGCCCGCCAGGGCGCTTCCGTGGCGTCGCTGGGGATCGATCTCGATGCCAATGCCGGGCTTGAGACGCTTGCTGCTGCCGAAAGCCTCTTGCTCACCGTTTTTCATGCGGATGTTTCCGTGCCTGCCGATGTGAGCCGCGCCATGGCGTCGGCTATCGCGGCGTTCGGCGGGATCGACATCATCGTCAATTCGGCCGCAGTACATCCCTATGGCACGGCGGAGACCACGCCGTTCGAGGCCTTCATGCGCTGCATGGCCGTCAATGTCGGTTCGATCCATCTGACGGCAGAGTTCGGCGTGCCGGAGATGCGCAAGCGCGGCGGCGGCGTGATCGTCAATCTGTCGAGCGTGCAAGGGCATGCCTGCCAGAGCGGCGTTTCCGCCTATGTTGCCTCCAAGGGTGCGATCCATGCGCTGACGCGGGCGATGGCGCTCGATTTTGCCGGCGATCGCATCCGGGTTGTCTCGATCAGTCCGGGCTCTGTGCGCACGCCGATCCTGGAGCTGGCAGCGCGGACATTCGAGGGAGAGGATGCCGATATCGATGCCGTGTTCCAGCGTTTTGGCGCTGCGCATCCGCTGGGGCGGATCGGTGAACCGGAGGAAGTGGCGGTGCTTGCCGCTTTCCTGGCCTCGGATAAAGCAGGCTTCATCACAGGGTCGGACCACCGGATCGATGGCGGTCTGACAGCCGGTATCGGCGTTCGCTGAAGGAGAGACCATGAGCATTCCGATGAAACGTAGCGCCATCAACGCCATCATGCGCGAGAGCGAGGTTTTCATGCGCTCGTTCGGCTTCGTCCTGCCGCCGTTTTCGCGGTGGTCACCGGACGAGATGCGGGCGCGCAAGGGCGAGATCGGCGGCATTACCGGCGCATCGCTGGGCTGGGATATCACCGATTTCGGGCTTGGTGATTTTGAGCAAACAGGGCTCTTCCTGTTCACCGTGCGCAACGGCCGCTTTGCCGATCTGCAGCGCGGACGCGGCATGCTCTATGCCGAAAAGGCGATGATCGCCCGCAAGGATCAGGTGACGCCAATGCACCGGCATCTTCTGAAGGCCGAAGACATTATCAATCGCGGTGGTGGCACGCTGGTGATCGAGCTGTTTGGCGATACAGGCGGCCAGTGCGATCGCGCCAAGGGCACACGGGTGGCGACCGACGGCATCTGGCGCGAGCTGGCGCCGGGCCATAAGCTGAGATTATCACCCGGAGAAAGCGTGACCCTGATGCCGGGTGACTGGCACGCGTTCTGGGGCGAGGGCGCCGATGTCTTCGTCGCCGAGGTTTCCACCGTCAACGACGACAATACCGACAATATTTTCGAGGACCCGGCAGTAACGCGGTTTTCCGGCATCGAGGAGGACGAGGCGCCGCTGCATCTGCTGGTGCCGGATTATGCGCAGTGGTTGCGGTAGGCGAGGGGATTGAGCGGGCGTTTGTTGAAAGTTACGCTTCCCGTTTCTCCGCTATGGTGGACTTTTTCAGGATGAAACGTGCTGACATTTCCGGCGGGACCGATCGGGGTTGTCAGACCCTTTTTCAATCCTCCCGCGTCGAGGCTGCGGTGACCGTCAGTGTTGTAAACCCGCTGATGGCAATAGCTGCGCGCGCGGGGGTCGGGATGGCGCCGCAGAGGCTTCCGGTGGTGATAATGCGGCCCTTGGCGACGGGTTCGGTCAAGGCGTTGGCGAAGAGCAGAAAGGCGGCGACGGGATCGTCATTGGGGTGTTTGCCGGGGCCGGTAAAAACGGTGTCACCATTGATGGTGATGGTCAGCGGATAGGCCTGGCCGGGGTCGATCATCTTTACAGACACTTCTTCGCCCAGAACATAACCGGCGTTGCCGAGACGATCGGCAAGAAACAGGAGGGCGGGCGCCTTGCTGCCATCGTCCAAGCGGTGGCCGAGGAACTCGACGCCGGACGAGATGGTGGCGACATGATCAAGAAGGGTTTGGCGAGTGTAAGGTGTGTTACCGGGAGCGGCGAGTTCCTTGCCGAGCACGAAGCAGATTTCCACTTCCAGCGCATCGACGGCCGGGCGCTCGAAACCGGCGGTGCCGGAGGTGCTGGCATGGGTAATATGCGCCATCGGTGCGGAGACAGAGTTGCCATCCGGCCGGATCGCCACCTTGTAGCCGCCAGTCAGCCAGCCGTTCAAGGCCATCGTTTCGCGCTGCACGGCAAAGGCATCGGCGGAGGGTTCGGTCAGTGAAGCGGAGGTGAGGCGAATGCCCTGGTTGTCGGAGTCTGACAGTTGGCGGGCGAGGGTGGCGGGCATTGTCGTCTCCTGCTGATATCGGCGTTGCGCCCTTCCTTTCCACCACACCCCGCGCAAAAGGAAAACCCCGGAATTGTGGTTCCGGGAACGACTGTCTTGGAAAAAGGTAACTAGGATTGGGGCGAAAGCTCGCAAGGATACTCCGCATCACGGGCATGTCTTCGAGCATCGCCAAGGATGGGCGGCGTGCGGAGACTAGTTCAAAACTCCGCCTATTGCGATCAATAAAAGAGATGCCAGGGGGTGAGAAATGCGCGGCTCAGTTCCTGATCGCGCTCCTGTTCGAATTCCGTCTGTTCTTCGCGGCTCTGGCGCATGGGCATTTCGACGCGAACGGCTTTTTCCTTTTTTGCCGGAGGCGTGAGGTAACCGAGGGTCATTCCACCGTGATAAAACATGCTGTTCTCCGCTGTTGGATGCGATCGGTTAACGGGCGTTAACACAATCCTGACACAATTGGCCGTCCTGTCAATAGTCTATTAAATTGATGTCTTATTGCGACTTTCAGCCTTTCGGCAGAATATCACTGTCGCAGAAAGAGTGGCCCTTCGGAAAATAATATAATCTATAAATTTTATGATCATTGAAAAATCGATCCAGCTTCGGCGGGCAGTGAGGGCGATATTTTCTTGAGGCGGGAGCGTCTTTCGTGCGTAAATCACGGATATGAACGAGACGGCTAAAGAGTGGACCAGCATGAACCTCGCTTTGAGAAATTCGCTCGACAGGATCGCTCCGCAGCAGGAGCAGCCCTTTCCGCATGTGGCGGATGAGGATGCGCTGAAATCGGCCATGCGGCGGATGTCGGGTGGCGTTTCCGTTATCACGGCTGGGGTCGGCGATGAGCGGACCGGTGCGACCGTGACGTCGGCCACAGCTTTATCGGTCGATCCGCCGACAATGATCGTCAATATCAATCGCAGTTCATCGAGCTGGCCGGTCATCCGCCGCTACGGGCATTTCTGCGTCAATATTCTGACCGCCGACCAGCAGGATGTCGCCGACCGGTTTGCCGGCAAGGGCGGCCTGAAGGGCATCGAGCGCTATGATGGGGCCGAATGGTTTACATTGGCGAGCGGCGCTTCGGTGTTGCGCGGCGCGCTGGCCGGGATCGATTGCGAAGTCGATGAAATTATCGAGCGCCATAGCCATGCGATCATTCTCGGCCGCGTCGTCTCCATCGTCGCAGGCGATGGACATTCGCTGGTCTATGGCAACGGCCGCTATGGCCGGGTCTCCCTCTGAGACGACAAATGCCCCGCCCGGGGCCGGGCAGGGCATCTGACTGCATAATTGCCGATCGGTGCTGACGATATCAGTGTGGCAGCGAGATCTTCGTGTGATAGCCGAGTTCCGGCTCCTTGCCGGTCAGATTGGCCTTGGCGATTTCCCAGCCGAATTTCAGCGTGCTGTTGGTTGAAGCCCAGATCGCAACATCGTCGAGCTTCAGTTGCAGCATGGTCAATGCCGGATCTTCCTTGCCGCCCTCGAACCACGCCGCCACCGGCGCCGACCAGTATTTTTCAATATGTTCGCGGGACTTTACCTCGTCGATGGCACCGGCAAGGCACGCATGATAATCATGATCCTTGCTGATGACGCAGAAATGCGCCCGGGCGCCAGTTTGCACAGCTTTCACCAGATCGCTATCGGTGCGGGTATAAAACCAGATCGAGTTGCTTTCCTTTTCGACAAAGGGTGCCATCGGCTGCATGTGTTGACCGGATTCCTCGACGCCCAACATACCGGCATGCACATCATCAAGCACATCCCATAATTGCTGCAGCGGATCGGTTTTCGTCTTTGAAATATCAGCCATTCTTTTTCCTTTCGATCGCTTCAGGCGTCATTAGGCGGCGCGCCGCTCGTGGCGGCCTTCTTCAACTTCCTCGACGATCTTCTTGACGAAAGCGTCGAGATCGCCGGGATTGCGCGATGTGATAATGCCCTTGTCGGTGACGACAGGCTCATCCGACCAGATGGCGCCGGCATTCTTCATGTCGGTCTTGATCGAGGCATAGGACGTCATCTTGCGGCCGCGCACGGCATCGGCTTCGATCAGGAGCCACGGCGCATGGCAGATGGCAGCGACGACCTTGCCGGATGCGATGAATTCCTTGACGATGCGCATGGCATCCTCATCATGGCGCAGAATGTCCGGATTCATCTGACCGCCGGGCAAAACCAGCGCGTCGAAATCATCGATCTTCACGTCCTTGGCCAGAAGATCGACATTGACGGTATCGCCCCAGTCCTTCTTGTCCCAGCTCTTGATCGGGTCCTTCTCGACGGAAGCAACCTTGATATCGGCGCCGCGCTTTTTCAATTCATCCAGCGGCACGCGCAGTTCGGAGCGCTCGTAGCCATGGGTCGCCAGGATGAGGATTTTCGATGTGTTGATGGAAGGCATTGCGCCATCTCCTTATGCAAGCTTGGGGAGGGTTCGGGGTTACAACGGGTGCCTGCAGCAATCGTTCCGACATTTTGGGTTTTTCTCGCATTGACCAAAGAGCGATAAGAACGTATCATGAACAACCATGAAGAAATCGCTGAACGAACGGTTGGCCATCCTGTCCGATGCCGCCAAATACGATGCTTCCTGCGCTTCGAGCGGCACGGTGAAGAGGGATTCCTCCAAATCGGGCGGTCTGGGATCGACGGAAGGGTCCGGCATCTGTCATGCCTATGCGCCGGATGGCCGCTGCATTTCGCTGCTGAAAATCCTGATGACGAATTTCTGCATTTATGACTGTGCCTATTGCATCAACCGGTCATCCAGCAATGTCGAGCGCGCGCGGTTCAGCGTCGAGGAAGTCGTCTGGCTAACGCTGGAATTCTACCGCCGCAATTATATCGAGGGCCTTTTTCTCTCCTCCGGGATCATTCGCTCGTCGGATTATACGATGGAGGAAATGGTGCGCATCGCCCGGGAATTGCGCGTTACCCATAATTTCGGCGGTTATATTCATCTGAAGTCCATCCCCGAAGCCTCGCCGCTGCTAATCGAGCAGGCGGGGCTTTATGCCGACCGGCTGTCGATCAATATCGAACTGCCGACCGACACGGGGCTGACGCGGCTGGCGCCGGAAAAGCGGCCGGCCAATATCCGCAAATCGATGGGCGAGCTCAGGCTGAAGATCGAGGCCGCCAATGATCCGACGCTGCAGACGAAGCGGCGCAAACGCTTCGTGCCGGCAGGCCAGAGCACGCAGATGATCGTCGGCGCCGATCAGGCCAATGACAAGGTGATCCTCGGGACCAGCGCCCGGCTTTACGGCAGCTACGGGCTGCGCCGGGTCTATTATTCCGCCTTCAGCCCCATTCCCGATGCGTCGAAGAACCTGCCTTTGATCAAGCCACCGCTGATGCGCGAGCACCGGCTGTACCAGGCCGACTGGCTCTACCGGTTTTATGGCTTTGGCATCGAGGAGATTACCGAGAACCAGCCCGATGGCATGCTGGACCTGAAGCTCGACCCGAAACTTGCCTGGGCTTTGGTCAACCGGCATCGCTTTCCGGTGGATGTGAACACGGCGGAACGCGAGATGCTGCTGCGGGTGCCGGGATTGGGAACGAAGGCCGTCAACGGTATCCTGTCGGCGCGGCGCCATCGGCGTTTGCGGCTGGAGGACTTGGCGCGGCTGCATGTCTCGCTGAAGAAGGTGCAGTCCTTCGTCGTGACCGAGGGTTGGACACCGCACCGGCTGATCGATCGCTCCGATCTGCGGGCCATGTTCGAGCCCAAGCCCGAACAGCTGGCGCTCTTGTAATGGCGACGGTTCTTCTGGAGGGCCGGGGCGATCTGACCGAGTGGCGGGAGGCTGCGCGACCATTGCTGCTGGCCGGCACGCCACCGCGCGGGATCGACTGGCGGTGCAGGAGCGATGCGGCGGGCGACCTGTTCGGGGCGGATGCCGGAGTGGCTGATCTATCCTCTCCCGGCACGGCGATTGTTGCGGCAGGGGCCTCCTTGACCGTGCCGAAGGCTTTCCTGTCCTTGGCGCAGGCGGTGATCTGCCATAGCGATCCCTTGCGTTTCCAGCTTCTCTACCGTGTTCTCTTCCGGCTGCAGGCGGAGCGCGCGCTTCTGGAAGTGGTCTCCGATGCCGATGTGGCGCAGTTGCGGGCGATGGAAAAATCCGTGCGGCGCGATTGCCACAAGATGACGGCGTTCGTCCGGTTCAAGGAGTTCGACATCGGGGAAGGGCATGCGCGGCGGCGGTTTCTGGCCTGGTTCGAACCGGATCATCATATCGTTGCCCGCGTGGCGCCGTTCTTCCAGCGCCGGTTTACCGATATGGACTGGATCATCGCCACGCCGAGGGGAACGGCGGCCTGGGATGGCGAGAGCCTGTCGGTTTCAACCGAACCTGCGGAAAATCCGATGCTGACGGATAGCACCGATATGCTGTGGCGTACCTATTTTTCCAGCATCTTCAATCCGGCCCGTCTCAAGGTGAAGATGATGATGACGGAGATGCCAAAGAAATACTGGAAGAACCTGCCGGAAGCCGGGCTTATTCCGGGGCTGATTGCCGGGGCAGAGGCGAGCGTCATTGCCATGGCCGAGCGCGCGGCCAGCGAGGCCCCATTGTTTCACCAGCGGCTGCAGGCGGTCGCGCAAGCCGAACCCGAAATTGCCCAGCCACCGGCCGGGACGCTGGAGGAGCTTCGCGAGGAAGCGCGTCACTGCACGCGCTGCGCCCTGCATTGCCGAGCAACGCAGACCGTGTTCGGCGAGGGGCCGCAGGATGCCGCGATCATGATCGTCGGCGAGCAGCCGGGCGACCAGGAGGATCTGGCCGGCCGGCCCTTCGTCGGCCCGGCGGGTGCGGTGTTCAACAAGGTTGCCCAGGATGTGGGGCTGGACCGCAAGGACACCTATGTCACCAATGCGGTCAAGCATTTCAAATACGAGCCACGCGGCAAGCGCCGTATCCATCAAAAGCCGAATGTCGGCGAGGTGCAGCATTGCAAATGGTGGCTGACGCGGGAACTGGCGCTGGTCAAGCCGAAGCTCGTCGTGGCGATGGGATCAACCGCGCTGATGGCGCTGACCGACAGCCGCCAGCGGCTTGCAGATCTGCGCGGCGAGATGCTGCAAATCGATGCGGGGCAGTCATTGCTGGTGACTGTACACCCGGCCTATCTCCTGCGCATCCCGGACGAGGGCCGCAAGGCGGAAGAAATGGCGCGGTTTCGCTCGGATATTGCGCGTGCCGCCGAATTCGGGCGGAAGATGAGTCCGGCGGGCGGGCGGAGCAGCATAATGGATGATATCAGGCCGTGAACCGGAGAGGGCTGAACCGTGCGGGGTCAAGCCCCATCGCGCCGAACCTCTCCGGATGCGGCTCGCCGGTCAAAAGGCTTGCCGCCAGGGCGCCAAGGGCGGGGGAGGTCAGGATACCGAAACCGCCCTGTCCCGCCAGCCAGAAGAAATCGGGCTGACCTGCCGCAAAGCCGATGACGGGCAGCTTGTCGGGCGAAAAGCTGCGCATGCCGGCCCAGCTCTTGGCGACGCGGCGCACCGGGATCGTGGTCGCCTCCTCGACATAATGCGCGGCCCAGGCGACATCGAGTTCCTCCGGCTGGACATCGCCGGGCTCGCACGGGGTGGCATCGGCGGGGCTCGCAAACAGGCGGCCGGCGTCGGGCTTCATGTAGAAATCCTCGTCGATCTCATTGATCTCCGGCATGGCCGAAATATCGATGCCCTCGGGAAGGTCGACGGTGATGGCGGTGCGCCGGTGCGGGACGATGCCGAGCGGCTCGACCCCGAAGAGTTCCGCAGTCTGATCGGCCCAGCCGCCTGCGGCATTGACCACCGTTTTGGCGCGTACAACGCCCGCCGATGTTTCGATGGTCCACACCTGGCCGTCATGGCTGGCGGAGATGACCGCGTGGCGCTCGCGGATCTCAGTGCCATTGCGGCGCGCGGCCTTCACATAGCCCTGCAGCAGGCTTTCAACCTCGATATCCCAGAAATTGGGATCATAAAATGCTGCTGCCGCATAGCCTGGTCTCAGGATCGGCAACCGGGCAAGCATGTCTTCTTCATCAAGCAATTCCAGTTCGGGCGTGAAAGCAAGCTCGGCGCGGAACATCTCGTCAAGGCGCGTGGCTTTTTCAACGCTGGCGATCATCACGCCGCCGCGTTGCTTCAGGAGCGGGATGTCCGAAAATCCATCCGGCGGCGTGTCGAAGAAAGTCTTGGCGATGGTGGCGAGGCCGCAGATCTCGGGCGCATTGTAACGCAGCACGAATTCGGCGGCGGAGCGGCCGGTGCTGTGATAGCCGAGCGCCGTTTCCCGTTCGAGAACCACGACCGAGCGATGCGGGCTGAGGAAATGAGCAAGTGAAAGGCCGGCAATGCCGCCGCCAATGATCGCCACGTCGAATGTCTGCATGTCCGCCTGCCCTTTGCCCCCGCGATCTCCCATCGCGCAGCCGGACCCTAGACGCAGGATATTCTATGTTCAAATTTATAGTCTCGAAGCGGACTATCAGGCAGATTGATGCTGACGGCTGTGATCCAGCGGCTCGGTCTCTGCCACATGGCGCAGGAAAGCGGTTTCCGCAGGATTGAGAATGGCATTGGGATTGGTGATGCGAAACACATCCGTGGTCGGCAAAAGTTCATACGGCGGCAATTGCCAGAGATCGCCCGCCGCAAGGCCCGGTGCCGCCAGATGGTCGGGCACCATGCCGATGCCGATATCGGCCGCGATCAGGCGCAGCACTTCCTCGACATTGCAGGAGACGGCCCGGACCTGCTGGCCGAAGGAACCCATGGCGCGCACGGCGGTAATGGCATTCATGTGCTGGCCGCCGAGAACATCGGCGATGAAAGCAATATAGGGGTCGCCGCGCAGTGCGTTCAGCGCCGCCCCCTTAACGCCGAACAGCCGGTGACCCCGGCCGCAATAGAGCCCGTATTGCTCGCGGATATGAAAAGTCTTGCCGAGCGCGTCGGGAATATTGCCGTCGCAGAGGCCGATGGTGGCGATGTTGCGCTCGACCGCGCTGATGACGCTGACGGTGGTTTCCACGGTGATGCTGAGTGTCACCTTTGGATAGAGCCGGAAGAAGCTTTCAAGCTTGCGGTCCCAGGCCGGATTATGCGCGTGGCTGACGGAATGGATGCTGACATGGCCGGTAATATCGTCGCCTGCGGTTTCCAGCGCATTCGGCAGACGCACCACTGCGGCAAAGATGTCGCGGCATTGGCGGTGCAGCTTTTCGCCCGCCTCCGTCAGATCGAAACGGCCCGGGCGGCGGTCGATCAATTTCTGGCCGACGGTCTGTTCCAGCCGTTTCAGCGCCATGCTGACGGCGGGCTGCTGCAACAAAAGCCGGTTGGCCGCTGCCGTGATGCTGCCTTCCTCGACCACGACAACGAAGGTGCGCAACAGGTTCCAGTCGAGATTATGGGCGAAACGTTCGAGGCGATTGTCAGGCATGGCAACCCAAGATCAGAGGGAGACGAGGCCGGACGGTAGCCGGTTCATGATCTCGTGGCCATCCGCAGTGATCAGCAACTGGTTCTCGATGATCATGCCGCCGGCACCATCGACATACCATGGAGTCTCGAAAGCCAGCACCATGCCCGGCTCAATGATCACATCCGATTGCCGCGACAGGAACGGCCATTCCTCGCTGCCGAGCCCGGCGCCCAGCCCATGGCCGAAATGACCGCGCGTGTAGCCAGGAAAGCCCGCCTTGCCCATCGCTTCGGTCGTCACCCGGTGCACCTCGCTCATGGCGATGCCGGGTTTTAACAGCGGCAAGCCGGCGTCATAGGCGGTTTGCAAAGCTGCAAAAAGGCTGGCCTGAAGCGTGGAAGGTGTGCCGCATACGAAAGTGCGGCCGGTATCGGATGTATAGCCTGAAATCAAACAGCCGACATCGACCTTGATCAGATCGCCGTGCGCGACCACGCCGCCTTTGGTCCATGGGTTCTGGCCGACGGAGATATATTCCCAGACCCCGGTGAGGTTCTGAACGTTGCGCAATGCCGCCTCGGCGCGGGCGCCTTTCTCCCAGGCGCTTGCCAGTTCGTCGCGGCTGATGCCGACAGCGATGGTTTCGCGCAGAGCGACGATACCGGCTTCCGCCAGTTCGACGGCAGTGCGCAGATGGGCGATCTCGGCGAGAGATTTTATCATTTTCAATCGCCGGACAAGATCGGATGCATCGACGAGTTCGGCGAGCGGAAGGGTGGCGGACAAGAGCTTGAAGTCGGTGACGGAAAGACCGTCGAACTCGATGCCGATGCGGCCGTTGGCAAGATGCCTTCCGGCAAGAAGCTCTGAAGCCAGCTGGAAACCCATGCTAGCGTCAAAGGTCTCGGGGCGCTGGAAGCCGGGTGCACGTCCCTGTCTTTCCCAGGCGGCTTTGATCAGCTCTTCCGGCGGCCGCGCCTCCATGCCCCTTATATCACCAGTTTCCACCCAGATCGGATTGATGCGGATATCGGCGATCGCGCTGGAAGCGCGGAAGGCCGCTTCGAACAGGTCTGTGACGACGGCCGCTTCCTTGAATGCTGGATCGGCGGGGACGATGGCGGCTACGGCACCGGCGCGCCGCCACATGGTTGCGACACCGGCCGGTGCGCCTGTCGCATAGGTGAAACTTTCCGGCGAAAGCAGCAGCAGCGCATCGATCCCGGCTGCTTGCATCAGCTGCGATGCGCGGGTTCTGTCGAGGTGAGCCATGCCGTTTCCTTGTCCTGTCTCTGCCATGCGCGTCATGCCGCCATTCCCGCAGCGCATGAGGCAGTGCCGCATTTTCGTTTGTATCGCTCTGCCCGGCTTGCCATAACGGATAGGAGAAGGAAAGTGACGGGAGGACGCCATGGCTGCAAGACAGGAATTCCAGTGGGACGATGCATTGCTGCTGGAGGATCAACTCTCTGAAGACGAGCGGATGATCCGCGACACGGCCCGTGCCTATGCGCAGGACAAGCTACAGCCGCGCGTCATCGATGCCTATCGTAACGAAACCACCGACACCTCGATTTTCCGTGAAATGGGCGAACTGGGGCTGCTTGGCGTAACGGTGCCGGATACCTATGGCGGCGTCGGCGCATCCTATGTGGCCTATGGCCTGGTTGCCCGCGAGGTCGAGCGGGTCGATAGCGGCTACCGTTCGATGATGAGCGTGCAATCCTCTCTCGTGATCTATCCCATCCATGCCTATGGCTCGGAAGAGCAGCGCCAGAAATATCTGCCAAAGCTGATTAGCGGCGAATGGATCGGCTGTTTCGGCCTGACCGAGCCGGATGCCGGCTCGGACCCCGGCGGCATGAAGACGCGGGCGGTGAAGACCGATGGCGGCTACCGGCTCACCGGGTCAAAAATGTGGATTTCCAATGCGCCGATCGCCGATGTCTTTGTCGTCTGGGCGAAATCCGAGGCGCATGGCAATGCCATTCGCGGCTTCGTCCTGAAAAAGGGCATGCAGGGCCTCTCGGCGCCGAAGATCGGCGGCAAGCTGTCGCTGCGTGCCTCGATTACCGGTGAAATCGTGCTCGACAATGTCGAGGTCGGCGAGGATGCGCTGCTTCCCAATGTCGAGGGCCTGAAGGGGCCATTCGGCTGCCTCAACCGCGCCCGCTATGGTATTTCCTGGGGCGTGCTCGGTTCGGCGGAGTTCTGCTGGCATGCGGCCCGGCAATACGGTCTCGACCGCAAGCAGTTCGGCAAGCCCCTGGCGCAGACGCAGCTGTTCCAGAAGAAGCTCGCCGACATGCAGACCGAAATCACGCTGGGCCTGCAGGCGTCGCTGCGCGTCGGCCAGCTGATGGATGCGGGGCGCATGGCGCCGGAGATGATCTCGATCGTCAAGCGCAACAATTGCGGCAAGGCGCTGGATATCGCCCGCGCTGCCCGCGATATGCATGGCGGCAACGGCATTTCCGAGGATTATCAGGTGATGCGGCATATGGTGAACCTGGAAACGGTGAACACCTATGAAGGCACCCATGACGTGCACGCCCTGATCCTCGGCCGCGCCCAGACCGGGCTGCAGGCCTTCTTCTGAGCGCGGGCATGGAAACGCCGCTGAAGGGTCTGAAAGTTCTTGAGCTTGCCCGTATCCTGGCGGGGCCCTGGATCGGCCAGACACTGGCCGATCTCGGCGCTGATGTCATCAAGGTGGAAAGCCCGGCTGGCGACGATACCCGGACCTGGGGGCCTCCTTTCATCGAAAGCGAGACCGGCGGCCATCTGGATGCCGCTTATTTCCACGCCTGCAACCGGGGAAAGCGCTCCGTCGTGCTCGATTTCACGACTGAAGAGGGGCAGGAAGCGGTGCGGCGGCTGGCGGCGCAGTCGGACGTGCTGCTCGAAAATTTCAAGGTCGGAGGACTGGCCAAATACGGGCTGGACTATGAGAGCCTGAAGGCGATCAATCCACGGCTGATCTATTGCTCGGTCACCGGTTTCGGCCAGAACGGTCCCTATGCGCATCGCGCCGGCTATGATTATATCATCCAGGGCATGAGCGGCATCATGGATCTGACGGGCGATCCGGACGGCGAACCGCAGAAGATCGGCGTCGCTTTTGCCGATATCTTCACCGGGCTCTACGGCGTCATCGCCATCCAGGCGGCCCTGCATATGCGCGAACGCACCGGCGCCGGCCAGCAGGTCGATATGGCTTTGTTCGACAGCATGACCGGGGTCCTTGCCAATCAGGCGCTGAACTTCCTCGTCTCCGGGCAATCGCCGCGCCGTCTCGGCAATGCGCATCCCAATATTGCGCCCTACCAGGTCTTTCCGGTTTCCGATGGCCACCTGATCGTCGCCGTCGGCAATGACCGGCAGTTCGTCAAGTTCTGCACATTGCTGGGGCTCGATACTCTGGCGACCGATCCGCGCTATCTGAGCAACGCAAGCCGGGTCAAGCACCGGGATACGCTGACGCCGGAGCTGACGGCACGGACGGTGAATTTCGACCGCGATACGCTGCTCTCCATGCTGGAAGCGGCCGGCGTACCTGGCGGGCCGATCAATAGCGTGGCGGATGTGTTCGCAGACCCGCAGATCATTCACCGTGAAATGCGGGTGGATACGCCGCATACGGGCTCGGCCTCCGGTACTGCGCCGGGCGTTCGCTCGCCGCTCATGTTTTCGGACGCGGAACTGGCGCTTGAGCGCGGTGCGCCAAGGCTGGGGGAGCACACGCATGAGGTGCTGGCTGAGATTGGAATGAAGCCGTAGGTATTCAAACAATCATCGTTTCATGCTAGAGCTTCGTCTCCCCCTCATGGAGACAGATTCATGCGCGTGACTGTCGTTTTGGATGACGAAATGTTGGCGAGCGCCCAGTTTTATACGGGCCTGATGACGAAATCAGCTGTCATCCGACACGCTTTGCAAGCGCTCATACAGCGGGAAGCCGGAAGACGGCTGGCAGAGCTTGGGGGCAGCCAGCCTGATTTGCAGAATGTTCCCCGACGGCGCCCGTGGAATGATGACGATTCCGAATAGCCGAGCCGCTGTCAAATATTCCCCATGCAGAGATATTTCATCTCGAGATAATCCTCGGCGCCGTGGCGGGAGCCTTCGCGGCCGATGCCGGATTGTTTGAGGCCGCCGAAGGGGGCTGCTTCCGATGACATGCGGCCGGTATTGATGCCGATCATGCCGTATTCCAGTGCTTCGGCGACGCGCCAGACTTTCTTCAGCTCGGTCGCGTAAAAATAGGCGGCGAGGCCGTAGATCGTGTCATTGGCCTGGAGGATGACATCTTCCATGGTCTCGAAGCGGATGATCGGGGCGACCGGGCCGAAAGTTTCATCGCAGGCGACCAGCATGCCTTTGCCGACATTGGACAAGACAGTCGGCTCGAAGAAAGCGCCGGAGACGCGCTTGCCGCCACAGAGCAGTTTTGCGCCCTTGCCGATTGCGTCGTTGACATGAGTCTCGACCTTCTCGATCGCCCGGCTATCGATCAGCGGACCGATGGTGACGCCCTTGGAGAAGCCGTCGCCGACTTTGAGCTTTGCCACTTCGGCGGCCAGTTTGCCGGCGAATTCGTCGTGGACCCGGCTTTGCACATAGATGCGGTTGGCCGAGGTGCAGGTCTGGCCGGCATTGCGGAATTTGGCCTGGATGGCGCCATCGACGGCCGCATCGATATCAGCGTCGTCAAAGACGATAAAGGGCGCGCTGCCGCCGAGTTCCAGGCTGACTTTCTTGATCTGGTCGGAACATTGGCGCATCAGGATGCGGCCGACTTCGGTCGAGCCGGTGAAGCTGATCTTGCGCACCCGCGAATTGGTGCAGAGTTCGCGGCCGATCGCGTCGCCTTCCGAAGCCAGAACGAGGTTGAAGACGCCCTTCGGGAAGCCTGCGCGGATGGCCAGCGCATGCATGGCCAAAGCCACCAGCGGCGTCTGTTCGGCTGGTTTGAGGATGATGGTGCAGCCGACCGCCAGCGCCGGGGCGATTTTTCGCGCGACCATCGAGGCTGGGAAATTCCAGGGGGTGATCGTGCCGACCACGCCGACCGGCTGCTTGATCACCATCATGCGGCGGTCCGTCGAGGGGGCGGGGATGGTCTCGCCGTAGACGCGCTTGGCTTCTTCCGCATACCATTCGATATAGGCGGCGGCATGCTGAACCTCGGAACGGGCTTCGCTGAGCGGCTTACCCATTTCCGCCGTCAGGATCGCGGCGAGATCGTCGATATGGGCGATGACCAGATCGTGCCAGCGGCGCAGGATCGTGCTGCGATCGCCGGCCGGACGCTCGGCCCAGGGAAATTGCGCCGCATAGGCGTCGTCGATCGCCGCGCGGGTTTCCGTAATCCCCATGTCCGGCAGCGTGGCGAGCAGGGCGCCGTTCGAGGGGTTGTGGACCTCGAAGGTCTTCGCCGAGTGCGCGGCGTTTACCAGGCCGAGCAGATGCGGATCCCTGACATGGGCGATCAAGGTCTCGGTAAAGATCATCGGAGATCCTTTCTGGCGATCCGCGCGGGGGCGGACATGCGGCATATTGTGTCGCGGGGACAATGCCGATAGCCGATAACAGCAGCGGCGTCCATCGGGCGGCAAGCGTGGCCGCCCGATCGGTTATGTCATGCCAGCGCTACCTGAAATCAGGCGCGGGCCTGCAGGATCGAGGCTTCCAGAATGTCCATCGCCTCGGAAAAGACGTTGTCCTGGATGGTGATCGGGGCAAGGAAGCGGATGACGTTGCCATGCACGCCGCAGGTCAACAGAATCAGGCCCTTTTCGAGCGCGATCACGCGGACGCGGTTGGCGAAATCGGCGCTTGGCAGATTGGTCTTCACGTCGTTGAACTCGACCGCATTCATAAAGCCCGGGCCCCGGATATCGACGATTTCCGGCACTTGTTCCGCAATGGCAGCGAGGCGCTGCTTGAGGCGGCCGCCGAGCTGTTCGGCGCGTTCGCAGAGCTTCTCATCCTCGATAATGTCGAGGACGGCATGAGCTGCGGCAACGCCCATCGGATTGCCGGCATAGGTGCCGCCGAGACCGCCGGGGCCGGGCGCGTCCATGACGTCGGCGCGGCCGGTGACGGCGGCGATCGGGAAACCGCCACCAAGACCCTTGGCCATCGTCACGAGGTCGGCGGCAACGCCATGATGTTCCATAGCGAAGAGCTTGCCGGTACGGGCAAAGCCGGTCTGCACTTCATCGGCAATCAGAAGGATGCCGTGCTGGTCGCAGATATCGCGGATCGCCTTGATGAAGGAGGTCGGCACCGGATAGAAGCCGCCTTCGCCCTGCACGGGCTCGATGATGATGGCGGCGACCCGGTTCGGATCGACATCGGCGGCAAAGAGGCGCTTCAGGGCCGCCAGCGACTGGTCGGCGGAAACGCCCTGCAGTTCGACCGGGAAGGGCACGTGGAAGACGTCGGCCGGCATGGCGCCGAAGCCAACCTTATAGGGCACGACCTTGCCGGTCAGCGCCATGCCCATGAAGGTGCGGCCATGAAAGCCCCCGCCGAAGGCGACAACCGCCTGGCGGCCGGTTGCCGCGCGGGCGATCTTGACGGCATTCTCGACGGCTTCTGCACCCGTGGTGACGAAAATCGTCTTCTTGGCGAAGTCGCCGGGCAGAATGGCATTCAGCCGCTCGGCCAGTTCGACATAGTTTTCATATGGCACGACCTGATGGCAGGTATGGGTGAACCGGTCGAGCTGCTTCTTGACAGCTTCGATGACGCGCGGATGGCGGTGGCCGGTATTGACGACGGCGATACCTGCGGCAAAATCGATATAGCGATTGCCTTCCTTGTCCCAGATTTCCGAATTTTCGGCGCGATCCGCATAGATCTGCGTGGTCATGCCCACACCGCGGGAAATGGCTGCGTTCTTGCGATCGGTCAAACTGGTCACGGGTTTCATCCTGATGTTGCTGGGTGTTTTCGGTTGCAGATTTGACGGAAATCCTATATTTTTTCTGTAGGTTTGCAAATCAAATTTTGTGATTTGAGAAGCAGCGCCGGGAATGGATTTCCTGCTATTACGACCGCAACGTAGGGTGCCCATCATCGATGCTTGGTATATGAGTGATGCCATGAAGATACGCTACAAGGTCGCTGAAGCCGCACGGCTTGCCGGTGTCTCCGCATCCACCTTACGCCTTTGGGAGACGCAAGGCCTTGTTGTGCCGGACCGGTCCGTTACTGGGCACCGGCAATATAGCGAGGGCGATGTCGCCCAGTTGAAGAGGATCTCATGGTTTCGCGCCGAGCGCGGGCTCAACCCGGCTGCCATCCGCGAGGCGCTGGAACTGGAAGCGGGCGACCTTGACGACAATGGTCCGGCCTCCACCGGTGACGTGGTCCCGCAATCGCAGGTCGGGCGCAAGCTGAGAAGCCTGCGCCATGCGGCCGGCAAGACGCTGGAGCAGGTGGCCGGCGATGTCGGTATCGCAGCCTCTGTCCTTTCAACGCTGGAGAGGACCTCGCAGGGGGTTTCGGTCGCCGTGCTGCATCATCTCGCCGAATATTTCGCAACAACCGTTTCCAGCCTTTCCGGGCAGGACGAGCCCGAGGTGCGGGCTCTGGTACGTTCGGGCGAATGGCGGGCCTGGCCGCGCACGATACCGGGTGTGACCGTGCAGCTTTTGGCTGAAGGCCGCAACCAGATGGATTGCCACCGCTTCGTGCTGGAGCCAGGGGCCTCCAGTGAGGGCGCCTACACGCATGAGGGCGAGGAATTCGTCTATGTGCTGTCGGGGCGGGTGGAGTTCGTGCTTGACTCCGATCAGTTTCATGATCTGAACCCCGGCGATTCCCTTTATTTCAACAGCCGCCGTCATCACGCCTGGTCGAACCGGCACGATGGCGAGACCGTGCTTTTGTGGATTAACACGCCGCCGACTTTCTAGCGCTCCCTTCGTCGGCGTCCCCAGCGACAATCAAGCGCGTTTATACTGGCTATTGTCTCTATCTATTTCGTTTATAGGCATTTCAGGCTTAGAGTTTGCCTCAAGCACCGGCAAACGGTGCGTCAAAGGGGAACTGACCGTATGAAAAAACAGATGATCGCGCTGGCTCTTGCCTGTGCCGCAGCCTTTTCCGTGATGCCTGCCCATGCCGCCGAAAAGCTCCGCATCGGCACGGAGGGCGCTTATCCTCCCTTCAATTTCGTGGATACCGCCGGTAAGATCGGCGGCTTCGATGTGGATATCGGCTTGGCACTGTGCGCCAAAATGCAGGTCGAATGCGAGGTGGTGGCGCAAGACTGGGATGGTATCATTCCAGGGCTGGTCGCCAAGAAATACGACATGATCATCGCCTCCATGTTCATCACCGACGAGCGCCGCAAACAGGTCGCCTTCAGCGATCCCTATTATCTGGCGGCCATGACACATGTTGCGGCGAAGGGTGCTGGGATCACCGCATTCACCAATGAAGCACTGAAAGGCAAGGTCATCGGCGCACAGGCGGGCACGACCCAGGCCGAATATATCGCCGCTGTCTATCCGGATGCGGATATCAAGCTCTACCCGACCCAGGACGAAGCCAATCTCGACATGGCCAATGGCCGCCTCGACATGGAAGTCGGCGACATGCTGCCAATGCTCGACTGGGTCAACAAGAACGATGACGGCAAATGCTGCGAATTGATCGGTGAGCCCATTACCGACCGCAAATTCGTCGGCGACGGCGTCGGCATTGCGCTTCGCCAGGACGACAAGGACCTGCGTGAAAAGCTGAACAAGGCGCTGGCCGAAATTCGCACCGATGGCACCTACAAGACCATCAACGACAAGTACTTCACTATCGACGTCTATACGATGAAATAGGACCGGGCTTAACCCCGGAGGCCATTCGCATGATCGCGTTGCGCCAGGGGGCGGAACGCGATCATCGGACTTGCCTATTTCGCGACGTCGATGACCACGCGGCCGCGGATTTTTCCGGCAAGGATGTCTTCGGCCAGTTGTGGCAGGTTCGATAGTGGTTCCACCGTGGTCATCGCGGCCAGCCGTTTGCGGTCGAGGCTTTCGGCCAGGATGGCCCAGGCCCGGTCGCGTTCGGCATGCGGGGCGGTGACCGAATTGATGCCGATGAGGGCGACGCCGCGCAGGATATGCGGCATGACGGTTGCTGGAAGGTCGGCGCCGCCGGCAAGGCCGCAGGCTGCGACGGCACCGCTCTGGACGGTCTGCGCCAGAACATTGGCGAGCGTGGTGGAACCGACGGAATCGATGGCGCCCGCCCAGCGTTCCCGTTGAAGCGCCGTCCCCTTTGCGGCGAGTTCGGCCCGGTCGATGAAGCCGGTCGCGCCAAGGTCCGACAGATAGTTATGGGTTTCCGGCCGTCCCGTCGATGCGGTGACCTTATAGCCGCGCTCAGCCAAAAGCGTGATGGCCACGGAACCGACGCCGCCGGCAGCGCCAGTCACGAGGATCTCGCGCTGGTCCGTCCGGATCCTGCCCCAAGCTTCGAGAGCATCGATCGCGAGGGCGGCGGTATAGCCGGCGGTGCCGATCGCCATGCTTTCCTCCAGCGTGAAGGCGTCCGGCAGGCGCGTCAGCCATTCGGCTTTCACCCGCTGGAAGCGGGTGTAGCCGCCCCATTCGGTCTCGGACATGCCCCAGCCGTTGACGATAATCTTGTCGCCCGGCTTCCAGTCCGGATTGCGGGATTCCACGACAATGCCGGACAGATCGACCCCGGCCACCATCGGCAGGCGGCGCGCGATGCGGCCCTTGCCGGAAACGGCAAGGCCATCCTTGTAATTGAGCGTCGAGAACCGGACCTCGACCAGCACGTCGTGATCGGGAAGATCGGCAAGCGCCAGATCGCGGAAACCGGCCGCCGGTTTGCCGTCGCGCTCGTCGATCACGAGTGCCCTGAAATGTTCCGTCATGGTTTTCTCCCGTCCGTTTTGCCGCAGCATGGCATGGGAAAAAATCAAAAGCCATTTCGACGAAAGGCGCGAGCTTCTAGTGATGGCATGCGAAACCGGTTCTTGTGTTACCGCAAAATACGCCGGGAAATCTGTCGGTGACCCATTTTCCAAGAGGCAAGCAAATCATTGATTCGGCAGGCAATTAGCGGCAAAAGCATAACTCTGTATCGCGCGGATTTACTTCTCACATGATGTATTTCTCATGGATGAATCCGGGATATAGATGCCATGCTTGCCGCGCAGGGCAGATTTGCTGTTCGCCCTCTGGCGAAATACATGGGGAAGTGCTATCTCCACGCTCGCAACAACCCTATGGAGCTTATCATGTTTTCGCAGCGCAAGCTGTCGAGCCCGTCTGATCGCGGTTTTGTCCAGATGATCTGGAACGCGATCCTTCTCGTTCAGACCCGTGAAACGACCTCGCTGATGACAGGCCGCAACCGCTATTAGGCGGATATGCTGGCCGGACCGGCTGCTACGGCCGGAAATGTCACGGAGGCTTTCAGCCCCTTGCCATCCGGCCCTTCGCCTAAGGTGAGATGTCCGCCGAACAGTCCGGCGATTTCCTCGACGATCGGAAGTCCCAATCCCATCCCCGGTGCTTGCCCGCGTCCGCCGCGCGCAAAGCGCTGGCGCACGACCTGCCGGCTGTCCGGCGGAATGCCCGGGCCATTGTCTTCCACGTCGAGCCGGACGCCCTCGGGCGCCGCTTCGACCCGGACCGTGACTTCGGCGCCCTTGCCGGCATAGGCGATGGCATTTTCGATGAGATTGCGCAGGAGTTCGCCGATCAAAAGCGGCTCCGCCCGGATCAGTGCCTTGCCGTCACCTTCGAAGCCGAGATCGATGCCGGCCTCGCCGGCGCCGGGCACCCGGTCGCCGGTGATGTCCTGTGCCAGCGTCGTCAGATCCATGATCTCAAGCGGCTGCGGCTCGTTCGAGCCGGCGGCGTCGATCTTTGCCATCAGCAGCAATTGCGCCAGAATGCGTTCGGCATGGGCGACGGCTTCGTCGCCTTTCCGCGCCGCCGCCTGCGCCTCCTCCAAGGTCGTTGCGCGGGCAGACAGTGCCAGCTGGGTGCGAATGATTGCCAGCGGCGTGCGCAGCTGGTGGCTGGCATTGCCGGAAAAGTGACGCAGCGCATCGAGCGCCGATTGCAGCCGCACCATGAACGAATTGACCGTTTCGACCAGACCCTCGACTTCGCTCGGCACCGATTGATCGATCGGATGCAGATCGTCGGGGCTGCGCTCGGCAATGGCGTCGCCGAGGCGGTAGAGCGGCCGCAGCGAAAAGGTGACGGCGATCCAGACGATCCCGGCCGCCCCAAGGATCATCATCAGCAGCCGGAAGGCCGAACGCAAGAGGATGGCCTGCGTCAGCTGGCGGCGGGCAATCGTGGTTTCCGCGACGGTGACGACGAAGGGCACGGAATTGATGCCCGTCGATGCGGATCGTTCCAAGGCTGCGACCCGGATCGGCTCGCCGCGAAACTGTGCATCGGTATAGACGGCCGACTGGCCCTTGAGATCGGCGATCGAGGGCAGGTTCTGATAGCCGGTGATGAACTGGCCGGGCGGCCCATCGACCCGGTAGAAGACGCGGTCCTGTGCAGCCGACGTCAGCATTTCCAGCGCCACATAGGGGATATCGACCTCGAGCGAGCCGTCTTCGGCCACCACGACCCGTTCGGCAATGGCCAGCGCCGAGCCGGCGAGAACCCGGTCGGAGACGATATTTGCCGTCTTTACCGCTTCGCGATAGGTGTCGATAAGCGCCAGCGCTCCGATGACGGCGGTGGAGATCAACAGCCAGGCGAGCAGGCCCCGGCGCAGGGAATAGGCACGGCGTGCCATCAGGCTTCCGCCATCTTTTCGAGATAATAGCCGATGCCGCGTGCGGTGCGGACCGTCAGGCCGTGCGGGGCCAGACGCTTGCGCAAGCGGCTGACATATTGCTCGATGGCATTGGCGCTGAGATCGTCATCAAAGGCCGTCAGCGACTGGATGATCGCTTCCTTGGCCACCACCTTGCCCGCACGCATGAACAGGATTTCCAGCAGGCCCAACTCCCGCGCCGGAATATCCACCGTGACGCCATCGGCGGAGAAGGTGCGCGAATTGAGATCGAGCGAGATCTTGCCGTAGCTGACCAGCGACGAACGCAGACCCGCCTGGCGGCGCAGGAGAACGCGCACGCGGGCTTCGAATTCGCTGATATCGAAGGGCTTGATCATATAGTCGTCGGCGCCGAGATCGAGCCCCCTGATCTTTTCTTCTTGCGTGCCGCGCGCCGTCAGGATCAGCACCGCCGCCTTGTTCTGGCGCGCCCGCATCGAGCGCAGCACGTCGAGGCCGTCCATCTCCGGCAGGTTGAGATCAAGGATGACGAGATCGAAGGTTTCCGTGGCGGTGACGGCATTGGCGGAGGCGCCGTCGTGCACGACATCGACGGCATAGCCGCTGCCGCGCAGGATCGCGACAAGTCCCTCCGAAAGCGCCGTATTGTCCTCGACCAGTAGTATCCGCAAATGCCCGTTCTCCTGGAAAGGACAGTATTTCATGATCGGCGAAAGGTGAACGGGGTTAAGAGAAGAAAGAGATGCAGGGGGCGGTGGTTTTCGTGCCGGTATTGAGTTTCATTATTCACAGACTGCCCCTCACACTAACCCTATCCCCCGCCTGCGGGGAGAGGGGACGACGGAGTTTGCGGCCTGGTCCCTTCTCCCCGTTAACAGGGAGAAGGCACCCGATAGGGCGGATGAGGGGCGCTGCTTCAGCATCGATTTGCTGTTTCACCAGGACAGCTCCCGTTTGCAATCACGCATTCGCTTGTGAAGGTCCCGTCACTGCGGCAATATCGTTTTTATGCGCTTCCTTCCCGTCCTCTGTTTTCTCTGTGGATTTTCAACGCCGGCGGCGGCCCAGCTGACGCTGTTTCCCGCACTTTCGGGCGATGTGGAGGCGCCGGCCGTCATTGTCTATTCCTCGCTCGACGAACCCCTGGCGCGTCCGATGATCCTCGGCTTCCAGGCGGCCAATCCGGATGTGGCGGTGCGTTACGAGGATATGCTGACCGGCGAGATCTACGACCGGATCGTGCGGGAAACCGATGCCGGCCAAAAGACGGCGGATTTTGCTTTCTCCTCGGCGATGGACCTGCAGGTGAAGCTCAGCAATGACGGCTATGCCCAGCGCAGCGACATGCCGATGAGCGGCCGCTGGCCGGCCTGGGCCAACTGGCGCAACACGGCCTATGCGCTGACCTTCGAGCCGGCCGTCTTCGTCTATCACAAGCCGAGCTTCACCACGGAAAAGCCGCCCTCGACGCGGGCGGAATTCGTCGATTATCTAAAGCGTCAGGGCAGCGCCGTGTTCGGCAAGATCGGCACCTATGACATCGAGCGCTCCGGCGTCGGCTTCCTGTTCATGGCGCGCGATCAGGAGCAGTTCGGCGATATCTGGTCGGTGATCCAGGCCATGGGGGCGGCCGGTGTGAAGCTCTATTCCACGAGCTCGGCCATTCTCGAGCGCGTCTCCGACGGCCGTTTCGTGCTCGGCTACAATATTCTCGGCTCCTATGCCGCCGATTGGGCCTCGCGGCATCCGGATGTCGGCATCGTGCTGCCGCGTGATTATACCGTCGTCATGTCGCGCATCGGGCTGGTGCCACAGGCGGCGGCAACGCCGGATCTCGGGCGGCGCTACCTGGAATTCTTCATGTCGCAGGAAGGCCAGACGATCATGGCGCGCGAATTGCAGATCCCCGCCGTCAGCCCGGACGTGGCAGGAGCCAATACCGCCAATACGATGCGCGAAATGCTGGGCGGCCAGTTGAAGCCGGTTCCCGTCAGCCCCGGCCTGATGGTCTATCTCGATCAGGTGAAGCGGGCGCGGCTGATCGCCCATTGGAACGAAGTTTTGCGGCTGCAGTAGACGAAGACCAAAAATTAAGGGACATTAATGCGGCAAGTCCCGCCCGATGTCAGGTAAATGTCAGCTTCATATGGTGGCTTGCGGTTCTTCATTATCCGTGGAGGCGGATGATCGAGGCGTATGGGAGGAGTTTCACCAGACCCGGCGTTAAGGCGAGCCTCAATGGCAGCCGTAGCTGATTCGACGTGAGCCATTCCCCGTCCGCAAAGATGAACAATGTGCGCGCCCAACACGCGAGTGCGCTTGACGGAGGACTACCCTTTGAAACAGTTTTTTCTGGCTTCCATTCTCGCTGGCGCTCTCGCCCTGCCGGCTGTTGCTGCTGACTACACCATCATCGCACCGGCCAATCCGGGCGGCGGCTGGGACCAGACGGCCCGCTCGATCCAGTCGGTGATGCAACAGGAAGGCATTTCCGGCAACGTTCAGGTCCAGAACGTACCGGGCGCCGGCGGCACGATCGGCCTTGCACAATTCGCCAGCCAGTCGGCCGGCAATGCCAATGCCCTGATCGTCGGCGGTTACGTCATGGTCGGCGCGATCCTCACCAACAAGTCGCCGGTCTCGCTCAACGACGTGACGCCGATCGCGCGCCTCACCGGCGAATATGAAGCCATCGTCGTTCCGGCGGATTCGCCGCTGAAGTCGATGGGTGATCTCGTCGAAGCGCTGAAGAAAGATCCGGGCGCGGTATCCTGGGGCGGCGGTTCGGCTGGTGGTACCGACCATATCGCTGTCGGCCTGATTGCCAAGGCAGCCGGCGTTGACCCGACCAAGATCAACTACATCGCGTTTTCCGGCGGCGGCGAAGCGCTTGCCGCCATTCTCGGCAGCCAGGTCACGGCCGGCATTTCCGGTTACGGCGAGTTCGAATCGCAGATCAAGGCCGGCACGCTTCGCCTGCTCGCCATGTCGAGCCCGGAGCGTCTGCCCGGCATCGACGCCCCGACCATCAAGGAAGGCGGCCTCGACGTCGTGGTAGAAAACTGGCGCATGGTTGCGGCCGCTCCTGGCCTGACCGATGAGCAGAAGGCTGCGGTTTCCGCCGATATCGAAAAGCTCGCCAAGTCGGCCGGCTGGCAGGAAACCTTGAAGACCAAGGGCTGGACCGATACCTATCTGGCCGGTGACGCGTTCAAGGCACAGCTCGCCAAGGACGTCTCTGCAACGGAAACTGTCCTCAAGGACATTGGTCTGGTTCAATGAGCAAGGGTAACACCCCTTCGACGCAGACACGCCGCCCTGACAGGGCGGCGCTTGTCATCGCCGTCTTTCTGGCCGCGCTTGCGGGGCTGATCTTCTGGGATACGTCCCGGCTTGCCAAGATCACCAGCTATTCCGGGATCGGGCCTGCCACCATCCCCTTCGTGATTGCCAGCGCGCTGCTGCTCTTGGCTGCATGGACGGTATTCGAGGCCCTGCGCGGTGAATTTCCGGCACGCGAGCGCCAGGAATTCGGCCCCGTGATCTGGATCGTCGGCGGTCTCGCCGCACAGATGCTGACGCTGAAGCCCTTGGGTTTCTCCATCGCCACCGGCCTCCTGTTTGCTGCGACAGCGGCCGGTTTCGGCAAGCGAAAGCTCTGGTTCACGATCCCGATCGGCATCGTGCTCTGTCTCGGCGTCTGGCTGGTCTTTGCCGGGTTGCTGCAGCTCTCGTTGCCCGCCGGTCCGCTTGAACACCTGTTTTGGTAAGGCGCTGACATGACCACATTCGATTTTCTCATGCAGGGCATGCTCGTCGCCGCCCAGCCTATGAATCTGTTCTATGCTCTGATCGGCGTGACGCTCGGCACAGCCGTCGGCGTTCTGCCGGGCATCGGCCCGGCGCTGACCGTGGCGCTGCTTCTGCCGGTAACCTACCGGCTGGACCCGGGCGGTTCGCTGATCATGTTTGCCGGCATCTATTACGGCGGCATGTATGGCGGCTCGACGACCTCGATCCTTCTCAATACACCGGGCGAGAGCGCCTCGATCGTCACCGCGCTCGAAGGCAACAAGATGGCCCGCAAGGGACGCGGTGGACCGGCGCTAGCAACGGCTGCCATCGGTTCGTTCGTCGCGGGCCTCATCGCAACGTTGGGGCTGGCCTTTATCGCGCCTTTCGTCGTCAAGCTGGCGCTGGTCTTTGGCCCGCGCGAATATTTCGCGCTGATGGTGCTGGCCTTCGTCACCGTGTCGTCCGCTTTCGGCGATTCGACGCTGCGCGGGCTCACCTCGCTGTTCATCGGCTTTGCGCTTGCCATTATCGGCATCGACCAGCTGACAGGCCAGGCCCGCATGAGCTTCGGTATTCCCGATCTTCTTGACGGGATTGAAGTGACGACGCTGGCGGTCGCGATGTTTGCCATCGGTGAATCGCTCTATATCGCTGCCCAGGGTTCGCAGGGTCCGGACAAGATCGAGGCGGTCAAGGGTTCCGTCTGGATGACCGGGCAGGACTGGGCGCGGTCGTGGAAAGCCTGGCTGCGTGGAACCGCCATCGGTTTCCCGATCGGGGCCATGCCGGCCGGCGGTGCCGAGATCGGCACGTTCCTCTCCTATGCGGCCGAAAAGCGGCTGTCGAAGCATCCGGAAGAATTCGGCCACGGCGCCATCGAAGGCGTCGCCGGTCCGGAAGCGGCCAACAATGCTTCGGCTGCGGGAACGCTGGTGCCTTTGCTGACGCTGGGCCTGCCGACCACCGCGACGGCGGCGATCATGCTGGCCGGCTTCCAGCAATACGGCCTGCAACCGGGTCCGCTGCTGTTTGCCACCAATCCACAGCTCGTCTGGGGCCTGATCGCCTCGCTGCTCATTGCCAACTTCATGCTTCTGGTTTTGAACCTGCCGCTGGTTGGCCTGTGGGTGAAGCTTTTGACGATCCCCAAGCCCTGGCTTTATGCCGGCATCCTGTTGTTTGCCACGCTCGGAACGATCGGCGCCAATCCGTCGGTCTTCGAACTCGGCATGCTTCTGGCGTTCGGTGTGCTCGGCTATGGCATGCGCATCTTCGGTTACCCGATCGCGCCTGTCGTCGTCGGCCTGATCCTCGGCCCCTTGGCCGAGCAGCAGTTGCGCCGTGCGCTTGCGATCAGCCAGGGTGATGTGACGGTGCTATTCACCTCCCCGGTCGCGGCCGTGCTGCTCGTCATTGCCGCCGCTGCCCTGATCGTGCCGCTGATCCTACGGGCGCGCGGGCGTGGCCAGGTGCTCTCGCAGCTTGCCGCAAACGAAGATTAACGGTTCCTCCCAAGACCGTTGCAGGAGAAGGCCCGGTTGACCATGTTAACCGGGCCTTCTCTATTTGCATGGCTGGGGTGAATTCCTGTGCATTGTAAACAAGGGTTGCAGACCGCATATTCATCTCGTCAACAAGACACAACAACTTAGGAAAGTGAGTTAAAGAGATGAGTGCCCCTAAATCTGCCCGAGGCTTTTTCGGTAATGCCATGGCCATCTTTGGCGCGGCCACGGCCGCTGCCGCAGCAGTAGAGGGCAACCGCCGTCCGCTGGACCGCGACCTCTATACACTCGGCATCAACCCGGCAAACTTCCATTCCGTCAAGCGCGGCTAATGTAATCGCTGCCATGCAATGAGAAAAGCCCGCCAGGAAACTGGTGGGCTTTTTGCGTTTCAGGCCGTCCTTCGCGCATGCCGATCTGACGAACGCCGCAGGCGGTCCGAACCAAAGTCCGGGCTGATGTCTAGATATGAAAAATGCCGCCCGCTTTTGACGGACGGCATTTCTGTTTGTGCAGGGTGGCTGGTGTGGTTAGTGCGCGCCGGCCAACTGTTCGCGGCGGTTGTGCTTGATCGACGACCAGAGCGAGATGCCGATGAGCGTTGCACCGCCAAGACCGGTGATGACTTCCGGAATATGGAAGAGCGTCTGGACATACATGATCACCGACAGGATCAGGATCGCGTAGAAAGCGCCGTGTTCCAGGTAGCGGTATTCGGCAAGCGTGCCTTTTTCCACCAGCATGATCGTCATCGAGCGCACATACATGGCGCCGATGCCAAGGCCGATGGCGATGATGAAGAGGTTCTGCGTCATGGCAAAAGCCCCGATAACACCGTCGAAGGAGAAGCTCGCATCCAGCACTTCAAGATAGATGAAGGCACCGAGACCACCCTTTGCCGCCGCATTCATCGTCTGCTGCGATGCATCGAGCAGGCCGCCGATGACTTCCACTGCAAGGAAGGTCAACAGGCCGTAGATGGCGCAGTAGATGAACGTGGTGGCCTCTTCGCCTTCCAGCAGCGAGGAGAAGCACAGGATCACGGTCAGCACGAAGGCGATTTCGACGCCCTTGATCGAGGCGAACCGCGACATGTTGCGTTCCAGGACCTGGATCCAGTGCACATCCTTCTCATGGTCGAAGAAGAATTTCAGGCCGACCATCATCAGGAACGTCCCGCCGAAAGCGGCGATCGGTAGGTGCGCCTCGTTCATGATACGGGCATATTCTTCCGGGCGTGCGGCGGCCAGCACAAGCGCCTCGATCGGCCCGATCTGGGCGGCGATGACGACGATCAGCAGCGGGAAGACGATCCGCATGCCGAAAACGGCAATGAGGATACCCCAGGTCAGGAACCGCTGTTGCCAGACCGGTGTCATTTCCTTGAGCTTGTTGGCATTGACGATGGCGTTATCGAAGGACAGCGAGATTTCCAGCACGGCAAGCACCGTACAAATGAAGAAGACCGTGGCCATGCCGCCGATCGTGCCTGTGGTCGTCCAGCCGAGCCAGGCGCCGAGCGCAAGACCAACGGCGGTAACGATGAAAGACCATTTGAAATAGCCGAGAGTGGATGTCTGGGGAGCGGTTGTCATGGCCGCACCTCCGCACCGAAGAGGCTAAATGCTGAATATCGGGAGACATCCCGCATGCCCTGAACGGCATGCGAGGAACGCATGAAAAGGAGTGTCATTTGCTTACAATCCGCCGGCTTATTTGCGGGGTAATACCGACATCACGAGAGCGCCGTAAATTCTCGCCAGAGGGGCCCGGTATCAGGTTTGCTCAGCAGGCGTGTTGTAATGCCCTGCACTGCTGAGTCCACGTTTACATAGCAAGCCTTTTGGCAACGTCAAGGGATGAGGCGGCAAAGTGCCTCACCTTTTACGGTAAGTTCGAGATATGTTCGCTGTGTGCGCGCATCGCGGCGGATGATTTCGAGGGGCGTACCGGGCCCGGTGAGCTGGTTGATTTCGCGCAGGACCAGGGCGTGGGCGATGCCGAACAGCTTTGCAAACGTGCGGCTATCGGCAGCGATCTCTTGATAGACTGCAGCGACGATACCCGCCGCCAGCGGCGAAAGTGCCGGGTCGAGTGTCCGTAGAGCATCGGCATAGGCGAGGAAGCCGGCCTCGGAAAAGTCCTCCGGCATTACGCGGCTTCTGCTGATGTATCCCTTGTGCGGAAGGATACGAGGACAGATTTCGATGTCGGCGTATCGCTTTCTTCACCGGCGCTCGAAAGCGGGACCAGGACGTTCAGTTCCGGATAATAGCCGGCAACGCAGCCGCGCGGAATGTCATAGGGTACCAGGCGGAAATCGCTGGCGGTGCGCAAGATGCCGTCATCATGCTTGCCGATCACATCGACGCGGCTGCCCGCCTCCGCACCGAGCTCAGCGAGGTCGGCGGGATTGATAAAGACGACGCTGCGTTCGCCATAGACGCCACGATAGCGGTCGTCCATGCCGTAGATCGTCGTATTGTACTGGTCGTGCGAGCGGAAAGTCTGCAGCACGAAGACGCCGTCCTGGCCACGGGCGACCTGATGTTCGATGGCGGCGGGAAGCATGCCGCTCCAGAAGGTGGCGCGGCCAGCCGGGGTTTCCCATTCCCGGTTTGCGGCGGCATTGCGCAGGTGGAAGCCGCGCGGCTTGCGGACGCGTTCGTTGTAATTTTCGAAACCGGGGATGACATTGGCGATGTGATTGCGGATCAGATCGTAATCATCGGCAAGCGCTGCCCAGTCTACCTTGACTGAACCGACAGTCGCCGCCGCGATACCGGCGATGATGGCGACTTCGGAGCGCAGTTCCGGCGAGGCCGGTTTGTTGATGCCGCCGGAGCCATGCACCATGCTCATGGAATCCTCGACGGTGACGATCTGGCTGACGCCCTTTGAGTTCCGGTCGATCTCTGTGCGGCCAAGGCAGGGCAGGATGAAGCTGACCTCGCCCGGCATCAGGTGCGAGTGATTGAGCTTGGTGGCGATATTGACCGTCAGCTTCTGCCGCGAAAGCGCCTTGGCAATGATCGGGCTATCGGGGGTGGCGCGGGCGAAATTGCCGCCAAGGCCGATAAAGGCTTTGGCAGAGCCATCCAGCATGGCGCCGATGGCGGCCAGCACGTTATGGCCCTCCTTGCGCGGCGCCTTGAAATCGAATTCCCGTTCCAGAGCATCGAGAAAGACGGCAGGCGCCTTCTCGTTGATCCCCACGGTGCGGTCGCCCTGCACGTTGGAATGTCCGCGCACGGGGCAGAGGCCGGCGCCCAGCCTGCCGATATTGCCGCGCAGCATCATGAAATTCGCGATCTCGCGGATGGTGATCACCGAATGCCGGTGCTGCGTCACTCCCATGGCCCAGGTGCAGATCACGCGTTCGGCGCCCAGATAGGTTTCGGCTGCGCGTTCCAGCTCCAGCCGCGTCAGGCCCGACTGATCCTCGATCTCGGCCCAGCCGGTCGCGTCGACAGCGGCCCGGTAGGCTTCAAAACCGGCGGTGTGCTGCGCCAGGAAATCACGATCGAGAATGGAAAGTTCGCCTGACGCAAGGGCTGCGTCATCGGCGGCAAAGACGGCCTTGGCCATGCCGCGCACGGCGGCCATGTCGCCACCGAGGCGTGGCTGGAAATAGTCGCTGGCAATCTCGGTCGAGCCGCCGCGCAGCATTTCCAGCTTGTCTTGCGGATCGGCAAACCGTTCCAGCCCGCGCTCGCGCACCGGATTGAACACTGCGATTTTTGCGCCGCGCTGTGCGGCACGGCGCAGGTCGCCGAGCATGCGCGGATGATTGGTGCCGGGATTCTGGCCGATGACGAAGATGGCGTCGGCCTTTTCAAAATCCTCCAGAAGCACGGTGCCCTTGCCGACGCCGACGGCCTGTTTCATGGCGATGCCGCTTGCCTCGTGGCACATGTTGGAGCAATCGGGAAAATTGTTGGTGCCGTAGAGCCGCACGAACAGCTGGTAGAGGAAGGCGGCTTCGTTGGAGGCGCGACCGGAGGTGTAGAATTCCGCCCGGTCGGGCGTGTCGAAACTGTTGAGGATGGCGCCGATCTCGGCAAAGGCAGCGTCCCAGCTGACACGTGTATAGGTGTCGGTGGCGCTGTCATAGCGCATCGGATGGGTGAGGCGGCCCTGCTGTTCCAGCTCGTAGTCGCTCCAGGATTGCAGCGCCGTGACGGTGTTTGCCGCGAAGAAATCCGGCGGCGTGCGCTTGTCCGTTGCCTCCCAGGCCACGGCCTTGACGCCGTTTTCACAAAATTCGAACGAGGATCCATGTTCGGGATCACCCCAGGCGCAGCCGGGGCAATCGAAGCCATCGGGCTGGTTTGCCTTCAACAGCGCACGCGCGCCCGAAATCGGCGAACCGCTTTCCAGAAGCCGCTTGCCGCAGCTTTTCAATGCACCCCAGCCGCCCGCAGCTTTGGAGGCTTTGCCGATGAAAACAGTCTTGCCCATGAACGCAGCGATCCCTGACGTGCAGCTGATAGAAGAAACGTGACCAAAAAAGAGGTCTTTAGAGGCTTTTGATGGAATTTCGCAGTTCATTCAAGGGTGCGCATCGCATGCGGCGATAGGAATTATCTATCAATCAGCTCCGTCCCAAGCGAGAGCACGCCTGAACAGCATTCCAATTGTTCATGGACCTATGCTTTTTCGCGACTGGATCGCCCGGCCGGAATGTGCGACTGGCACGCATTGCCGCCGGAATCCATGCCATGACCACTGAGACCCTTGCCCCTTCATCAAATGCCGCCCGCAACGGCGTGTTGATCATGCTCTTGGGCATGCTGATGTTCTCGCTCAACGACGTCATGGGGAAATGGCTGGTCTCGACCTATTCTGTTCCCCAGCTGATGACGATCCGCAGCATCGCCGCGCTGATCGTGCTGACGCCGTTTTTCATCAAGCGCGGCTGGCGCAGCCTCATCCAGGTCGACCGGCCGTGGCTGCATGCGCTGCGTTCGCTGCTGTTTGCCGTCGATGCATCGGCCTTCTATTTTGCGGTCGCCTATATGCCGCTGGCCGATGCGATGACCTATTGGCTGGCGGCCCCGATCTATGTCGCGGCCGCGTCGCCGTTCCTGCTTGGCGAAAAAGTCGGCTGGCGGCGGTGGACGGCGATCCTGATCGGCTTTGCCGGGGTCATCATCGCGCTGGAACCATCCGCCAAGAGCTTTTCGCTGCCGGCGCTGATCGCGCTGGTCGGTAGTGCCGCCTTCGCTTTTGCGCTGCTTTTGGGGCGGACCCTGCGGTCAACGCCTGATACGACGCTGATCTTCTGGCAGCTGAGCGGCGCGCTGATCTTTTCTCTGGTCGGCGTCGGGGCCAATACGGCCGGCTGGGCGCCACTCGATATGCAGGCGCTGTTTGCGCTCAGCCTTCTCGGCATCGTCGCGATGATGGCGCATCTTCTGGTCAGCCGCTCGCTGAAGCTTGCGGATGCGGCCACCGTCGTACCTTTGCAATATACGCTTCTGTTTTGGGCTGTGGTCTTCGGCTGGATGTTCTTCGGCGATACGCCGCGCTGGACCGTGCTCGTCGGCGCAGCGCTGATCATCGCGTCCGGCCTGTTCATCTTCTTCCGCGAACAGCAGTTGAAGCGCCAGAGCGCGATCAACAACTAGCCGGGATCATTAGAGCCTCATTGATCGTACGAGGCTCTAAGGCCGCTGGGCGCCGGTCGCGGTCACGTAGATCGAATAGACGGATTGCGTCGCGGTGATGAACAGCCGGTTGCGGCGGGCGCCGCCGAAGGTGAGGTTGGAAACGCCCTGCGGGATGCGGATCTTGCCGAGCAGGGTTCCGTCCGGGGCAAAACAATGTACCGCATGGCCGCCGCTGGTCCACAGATTGCCGTTGGTATCGACGCGGAACCCGTCCGGCCGGCCTTCGTCGAGATGGCAGAAGACCGAGGAATTGGTGAGCCGCGTGCCCTCAACATCATAGACCCGGATATGGGCCGGGGCCGTATCGTCCGGGTTGGTGCCGCTATCGGCGACATAGAGCCTGGTTTCGCTGGGCGAGAAGGCAAGTCCGTTGGGCTGGAGGACATCGCTGGCCACCGCCGTCAATTCACCTGTGCCCGGATCAAGCCGGTACACACTGCGCTTGTCCTGTTCCGGCGCTGATTTATAGCCCTCATAGTCCGACAGGATGCCGTAGGTCGGATCGCTGAACCAGATGCTGCCGTCGGAGCGCACGACGACGTCATTGGGCGAATTCAGCCGCTTGCCCTCGAAACTGGCGGCCAGCACCGTGATCGAACCGTCGGTCTCGGTGCGGGTGACGCGGCGGGTGCCGTGTTCGCACGAGATCAGCCGCCCCTGCCGGTCGCGGGTATGGCCATTGGCGAAATTCGAGGGATACCGGTAGACCGATACGCCGCCGTCCGGCACCCAGCGCAGGATGCGCTGATTGGGGATGTCGCTCCATAACAGCTGCTGGGCGTCATCGAACCAGACAGGGCCTTCGGCCCAGCGGCAGCCGGAATGCAGTTCCTCGAGAGCGGCGCTGCCGACGATCAGTGACCGGAAGCGCTGGTCGTGGATTTCGTAAAGTGATGGGCTGGTCACGATCGTGCTCCATTTCCGGCGCTGTGCGTCCGGCTTTGCGGGCAATCTAGCGCATAAATTTTCGGACTGTAATTGGTGGATGGAAATAAGCGCAGGGCGGGGAGTTCAGTGTAAGTGGATGCCACCCTCCTCTGCCGGCTGTGCCGGCATCTCCCCCGCAAGGGGGGAGAGTATTCTTTTCCGGCGCAGGGGTTTTCCGTCGAACCGCTATGCCGTGAAGGCGGCGCTCATCAGGGTCTGGGTGTAGGTTTCGCGCGGGGCCTGGAAGATCGCGTCGGTATCGCCTTCCTCGACGATCTTGCCATTCTTCATCACGACCACATAGTCCGACATCGCCTTGATCACCGAGAGATCGTGGCTGATGAAGATGTAGGACAGCCCGTGCGCTTTCTGCAGATCACGCAGGAGATCGATGACTTGGCCCTGGACGGAGCGATCGAGCGCCGAGGTCGGTTCATCCAGAATGACGACCTTCGGCTTCAGGATGATGGCGCGGGCGATGGCGATGCGCTGGCGCTGGCCGCCGGAGAATTCGTGCGGATAGCGGTTGCGGGCGGCCGGATCGAGGCGGACCTCCTTGAGCGCTTCGATGGCCCGCTTGTCACGCTCGGCGCGGCTCAGCTGCGGTTCGTGGACATAAAGGCCTTCGGTGATGATCTCTCCGACCGTCTGGCGTGGCGACAGCGAGCCGTAGGGGTCCTGGAACACCAGCTGCAATTGCCGGCGCAGCGGCCGCATGGCGGAGCGGCCGAAATCGGAAATATTGGCCGTTCCGAACTGATAACGGCCGGAACTCGGCACCAGCCGCAGAAGAGCGCGGCCGAGTGTCGACTTGCCGGAACCGGATTCGCCGACAATGCCGATCGTCTGGCCTTCCTTCAGCCGGATGTTGACGCCATCGACGGCGCGGAAGACACCGGCCGAGCGGCCGAACAGACCGCCGCCGGTGGCATAATCGACTGAGACATTCCGGCCTTCGAGAATGACCGGTGCCGTCTGTGGGGGCGAAGCCTTGCGGCCGTGCGGTTCGGCGGCAAGGAGCATCTTCGTGTAGTCGGCCTGCGGACGCTCGAAGATATCGGCCGTCGTTCCGGTCTCCACCACCTCGCCGCGGCGCATGACCGCAACCCTGTTGGCAAAATGTTTGACGATCCCGAGATCGTGGGTGATCAGCACCACCGCCATGCCGAATTTCGCCTGCAGCGAATTGAGCAGATCGAGGATCTGCGCCTGGATGGTGACGTCGAGCGCCGTTGTCGGTTCGTCGGCAATCAGGATGTCGGGATCGTTGGCAAGCGCCATGGCGATCATGACGCGCTGGCGCTGGCCGCCGGACATTTCATGCGGGTAGCTGTCGATGCGGCGCTTGGCATCGGGAATGCCGACCAGTTCCAGCAGTTCGAGCACGCGGGCGCGGGCCTGCTTGAACGTGCCGCCGCGATGGTGGACGATCGGTTCGGCGATCTGGCGGCCGATCGTATAGAGCGGGTCGAGCGAGGTCATCGGCTCCTGGAAGATCATGGTGATCTTGGCGCCGCGCACGGTGTTCAGCGCCTTCAGCGGCAGTCCGACCAGCTCTTGGCCGCGATATTTCGCCGAGCCGGTGACCCGGCCGTTGCCGGCCAGAAGGCCCATGATGCCCATCATTGTCTGGCTCTTGCCGGAGCCGCTCTCGCCCACCACGGCCAGCGTCTCGCCGGCCTTGATGTCGAGATCGATGCCCTTGACCGCCTGCACGTCGCCATCCGGCGTCGTGAAGGTGACCCTGAGGTCGCGCACGGCGAGGATTGTTTCCTGTTTATCAGTCATATCAACGGTCCTTCGGGTCGAGCGCATCGCGCAGGCCGTCACCGGCGAAATTGAGCGAGAACAGGGTGAGGACGAAGAAGATCGCCGGGAAGATCAGGAGCCAGGGTGCCGACTGGATATTGTTGGCACCTTCGGCAATCAGCGCACCCCAGCTTGTCAGCGGCGCCTGAACGCCAAGGCCGAGGAAGGACAAAAAGCTTTCCAGCAGAATAACCTTCGGCACGACCACGGTGACGAAAACCACCACCGGTCCGATCGTGTTCGGGATGATGTGGCGGCGGATGATCTGCCAGTCGGTCAGTCCCAGCGCCTGCGCTGCACCGATGAATTCCCGCCGTTTCAGGGCGAGCGTCTGGCCGCGCACGATGCGGGCCATATCCAGCCATTCCACCGCGCCGATGACAAGGAAGATCAGAATGAACGAGCGTCCGAAGAAGACGACCAACACGACGACGAGGAAGACGAAAGGCAGCGAATAGAGGATTTCGACGAACCGCATCATGACATTATCGACGCGGCCGCCAATATAGCCGGAGGTCGCGCCATAGAGAACGCCGATGCTCAGCGAAACCAGGCTGGCCAGCAGCCCCACGGCGATCGAGATCTGGCCGCCAAGCATGACGCGGGCCATCAGGTCACGGCCGTTGGAATCCGTGCCGAACAGGAAATATTCCCGCGAAACGCTGCCGGTGAGTTTCAGCGTCTTGCCATCGTCTTCGGTGGCGGCGATCTGCGTGCTGTCGAATTCGTTGGCGCGGTCGAAATAGCGCGTGGTGCGCGGATCGATCGGCGTGGCTGACGTCACGGTGGCGGTGAACGTCTGGCCTTCGACGGCAAATTCCTTCAGATCGACGCGCGCCCGTGACGCTACGCCTTCCATCACCGCCTGCAGGCTCGATGCGTCCGGCCGGGGCTCGACGCTTGGCGGGATCGAGACATAGGACGGGAACACCTGGTCATAGCTATGGCTGATGAAATAGGGGCCAAGGAAGGAAAACAGGGTGATCAGCAGCAGCGTCACGCAGCCGGCCATGGCGGCGCGGTTGCGGCGAAAACGCATGGTGGCGAGCTGAAACAGGCTTCTGCTGGCCGTTTCCGGCGGCAGTTGCGTGGTGACGATATCAGTCATGGCGAACCCTCGGATCGAGAAGGCCGTAGAGAATGTCGACCAGAAGATTGAAAACGATGACGAAGATGGCAATCAGCACCACGGTGCCCATCACCAGCGTATAGTCGCGGTTGATCGCCCCCAGCACGAAATAGCGTCCGACGCCAGGAATGGTGAAGATCGTCTCGACAACAGCCGAGCCGGTGAGCAGGGCCGCAGCCGCCGGCGCCAGATAGGACACGACCGGCAGCATGGCGGCGCGCATCGCATGGGTGATGACCACTGTGCGCGAAGGCAGGCCATAGGCGCGCGCGGTGCGGATATGATCGGTATGCAGCGCCTCGATCATCGAGCCGCGCGTCAGCCGCGCAAACACCGCAAGCTGCGGCAAAGCAAGCGCGATCATCGGCAGGATCAGAAAGCGCAGCGAACCGTCGCCCCAGCTGCCGGCGGGAAGCCAGGACAGCGTGATGGCAAAGATCAGCGTCAGCACGGGGCCGACGACGAAGTTCGGTATGGTGACACCCATGGTCGAGACCGACATGATGAGAAAGTCGAGGGCGCTGTTTTGCCTGAGGGCGGCGATCGTGCCGGCGAGAACGCCGCCAAACAATGCAAGCACCAGGGCGTAGAAACCAAGTTCCATCGAATAGGGCAGGCCCTTGCCGATCAGCTCGGCGACGGTGTTGTCCTTGTAGATGTAGCTCGGTCCGAAATCGCCGGTCACGGCATTGCCGATATAGGCGAGGTACTGGTTCCAGAGCGGCTGGTCCAGGTGATAGGTCGCCATCAGGTTCGCCATCGTCTGCGGCGGCAGCGGGCGTTCGAGATTGAAGGGGCCGCCTGGGGCGAACCGCATCAGGAAAAAGGAAATCGTGACGACGATGAACAACGTCGGCACGGCGCTCGCAAGGCGGCGCAGGACAAAGGAGATCATGGGGCTTTACTCTCTGACCATGACGCGCGGCGACAAGCCGTTGCCGCGCGTCAAAGTTCCATTATTCGGCGATGCTGAGGAACTTGCTCAGATGCTCGTTGGCAGCATTATCCTGCCAGCCCTTGATTCTGTTCGATACCAGCCAGAGTTCCGCCTGGGCCAGCAGCGGCGCGACAGGCTGTTCCTTCATCAAAAGGGTTTCGGCGTCGTGAAGAAGCTTGGAGCGGACAGTCGGGTCCTGCTCCGTGTAGGACGACTTCATCAGGGCGTCGAAATCCTTGTTCTCGAAGTGACCGTAGTTGAAGGTCTTGTTCGCCGAGACGCTCAGTGCCAGGAAGTTTTCGGCATCGGCATAGTCGGCCACCCAGCCCGCACGGGCAACGTTGAACTTGCCGCCTTCCTGCAGGTAGGCATAGTGCGAGGAGACGTCGAGATTGACCATCGACACCTTGGCGCCGAACGTGTTCTTCCACATGTCGGCAACGGCCGTGGCGACACGTTCGTGGTTCGGGTTGGTGTTGTAGCGGATTTCGATGTCGAGCGGCTTGCCGCCTTCGCCGTACCCGGCTTCCTTCATCAGCTTGAGGGCTTCATCCTCGCGGTCGAGCTGCGACTTGTCGGCAAAATCGGCCTTTGAAGGCTCGCCGTAATTCTCCATGCCCGGAGGAACCATCGAGTAGGATGGCAGCTGGGAGCCGCTGTAGATTTCCTTTGCAAGGAAGTCGCGATCGACGGCCATCGACAGGGCGCGGCGGACGCGGACATCGCTATAGGGCTCCTGGCGCGTATCGAAGGCATAATAGTAGGTCGCCAATGCCGGAGAGACATGCACCTGGTCTCCGAGCGAGCCACGCAGGCGTTCCAGCTGGTCAGCCGAGAAATTATAGGCGAGGTCCATTTCCTTGGCCTCGAAGCGGCGCACGGAGGCAGCCTGATCGTCGATCGGGTAGAAGATCACCTTGTCGATCTTGACGTTGTTGACGTCCCAATAGGATGGGTTCTTCTCGACCGTGAGCGTGTCGTTTGGCACATGGGCTGTCAGCTTGTAGGCCCCGTTTGAGACCATGACGCCTGGCTTGACGAAGTCGGCACCGCTCTTTTCGAAGCTGGCCTTGGAGATCGGCAGGGCGGTCTGGTGCGCGAGAAGCTCAAGGAAGAATGGCGTCGGACGCTCCAGTGTGATTTCCAGAGTCTTGTCGTCGATGGCCTTTACACCGAGCTGATCGACCGGCACTTCGCCCTTGTTGACCTTTTCGGCGTTCTTGACCGGGAAAAGAATGTTGGCGTAACCGGCTGCAGTCTTCGGATCTTCGACGCGCTGAAGAGAGAACACGAAATCCCCGGCGGTAACCGGAGAGCCATCCGACCACTTTGCGTCGGCGCGCAGCTTGAAGGTATAGACGAGACCATCGTCTGACAGATCCCAGGTTTCGGCTGCACCCGGGACGATCTTGCCGGCGGCGTCATAGATCGTCAGGCCTTCGAAAAGGTCCTTCAGGATGAAGGCTTCGATATTGATCGAGGTGTGGGCCTGATCGAGCGTCTGCGGCTCGCCGGCATTGCCGCGGTGCAGGACGGTTTCGGCGAGCGCCGGGCTCGCGCCAATCAGAATTGATCCCAGCAGCATTGCCGTACGGAGGTTGATTTTTGCCAATGTCATTTTGTTCTCCTTCCCCTCTTTTAGGTTGTGAAGCGGCGATAGAATGCCAATTCTTTTCCAGTGGCAAGGCTCTAAATGTCGCCTCCGGCACTGAAATGTCGCTCGCGGACAGGTCATTCTAGCGCGTCGGTTGCATTTCAATCGCAGGCTTTTCGGGCGGAATTCGACGGCGTGAGCCCGCTCCTCGAAGGTTGTTTTGCGGCATCTGCGCAAGCTTGGCCATTATTTGCGGCTGTTTACGTAATATGCGTGCGTGCAAAGGCGGATTGCGACGGTGATCGTGCGCAACGCCACTTTCGTGGTTTCGCGGACCCGCCTGACGAAGCGCGTGCAGGAACGGCGCGTGACGGTTCGATAACAATCAAAAGCTGTCCTTGCGGTGTAGACAAAAAAATACAGGATAATTTGCCTCTCGGGCTCGACCTGTAACGTTTCCGTACGCTGAGCACCCGCATTTCCGTTTGCGCGGCGGTTGCCAAACCCGGATCATCAATTATGGTGCCAGGCAAATCCGCCCCGCAATTCGCCAGGAGGCCTGGTCGCGATACCAGTTGGCTATTGTGGGGAGTGCTTCTGCTCAGGCGGAGAATAACATATGCGTCATCATGATCAGGACGGATGGCGCTGAGACAATGGGAGACTTTCGACGATGGCATTGATCACCTTGCGGCAGCTTTTGGACCACGCCGCTGAAAACAACTACGCGCTGCCCGCGTTCAACGTGAACAATCTGGAATATATTCAGGCCGTGATGCGCGCCGCCGATGCCACGGATTCTCCGGTCATCCTGCAGGCCAGCCGTGGTGCCCGCGCCTATGCCGGCGATGCTTTCCTGCGTCACCTGATCCTGGGCGCCACCGAAGAATACCCGCATATCCCGGTCTGCCTGCATCTCGACCATGGCGACCAGCCGTCGACCTGCATTTCGGCGATCACCAATGGCTTCACCTCCGTCATGATGGACGGCTCGCTTCTGGCCGACGGCAAGTCGATCGCCTCCTATGAGTATAATGTCGATGTCACCGCCGAAGTGGTGAAGATCGCCCATGCCGCCGGCGTATCGGTCGAAGGCGAGCTTGGCTGTCTCGGCAACCTGGAAACGGGCGCCGGCGAAAAGGAAGACGGCCATGGCTTCGAAGGCAAGTTGTCGCGCGAGGAATTGCTGACCGATCCGGAGCAGGCTTTCGATTTCGTCGAAAAGACCGGCGTCGATGCGCTCGCCGTCGCCATCGGCACCAGCCACGGCGCCTACAAGTTCACCCGCGCGCCGGATGGCGAAATCCTGTCGATCGACACGATTGCCAAGATTCACAAGCGCCTGCCGAACACGCATATGGTCATGCACGGTTCGTCCACGGTGCCGCAGGACCTGCAGGACCTGTTCAACGAGTTTGGCGGCCAGATGAAGCAGACCTGGGGCGTTCCGCTGGCCGAGATCCAGAAGGCCATTCCGCTGGGGGTCCGCAAGGTCAATATCGACACCGACCTGCGCCTTGCCTTCACCGGCGAAATCCGCAAGCATCACCTGCAGAACCCGGACAATTTCGATCCGCGCAACTACCTGAAGCCGGCGACGGCCCGCATGGTCGAAGTCTGCAAGGAGCGCTTCATTGCCTTCAATGCGGCGGGACAGGCATCGAAAATCCGCGTCAAGCGTCTGCCCGACATGGCAAAGGCCTATTCAAAGGCGGTCTGACGACGCATGGTGGCGGAAGGTGCTTCCGCCACATCCCGCTTTAAGGGCAAACTGATGAGCTTTCCGCTGTTTGATCTGGCCGGCCGGCGCGCGCTGATCACCGGTTCCAGCCAGGGTATCGGGTTTGCGCTGGCGGAGGGGCTTGCGGCGCATGGCGCCGAGATCGTCGTCAACGGCCGGGATGCCGAAAAGGTCGCGGCCGCCGTTACCGCTCTGCGGGACAACGGCCATGTCGCTAATGCCGCCGCCTTCGATGTCACCAGCCGGGATGCTGCGGCTGAGGCTGTCGGCATTATCGAGAGCGAAATCGGCGCGATCGATATCCTGATCAACAATGCCGGAATGCAGTTCCGTTCGCCGCTCGAAGACTTTCCCGCCGACAAATGGGAACAGCTGCTGGCAACGAATATATCCAGCGTGTTTTATGTGAGCCAGGCCGTTGCCCGTTTCATGATCGGCAGGGGCCGGGGCAAGATCGTCAATATCGCCTCGGTGCAGAGCGAACTCGCCCGGCCCGGCATCGCGCCCTACACGGCGACCAAAGGTGCTGTCAGGAACCTGACGCGCGGCATGTGCGCCGATTGGGCCCGGCACGGATTGCAGATCAATGCCATCGCGCCCGGCTATTTCCGGACGCCGCTCAATCAGGCGCTGGTGGACAATCCGGAGTTTTCAGACTGGCTGGAAAAGCGTACACCCGCGGCGCGCTGGGGAAATGTCGAAGAGCTTGTCGGCTCGGCAGTCTTTCTCGTCAGCAACGCGTCTTCCTTCGTGAACGGACACACGCTCTATGTCGATGGCGGTATCACAACCTCTCTCTGAAAATTCGCTTCTGCCGGTCATCGTCATGGGTGTCAGCGGCTGCGGCAAGACCTCGGTCGGCGAGCGGCTGGCGAATGCATTGAACTGCCGGTTCATCGAGGGTGACAGCCTGCATCCGCCCGCCAATATTGCCAAAATGTCGGCGGGTATCCCGCTTTCCGACGAGGATCGCTGGCCGTGGCTCGATCTCATCGGCGGCCTGATTGGTGAGAGTGTCGCGCGCGGCGAGCGGGTGATCGTCTCCTGTTCGGCGCTGAAGAAAATCTATCGCGACCGGTTGCGGGCTGCGGCCGGCGGGCGTCTGGCCTTCGTTTTCCTGGAGGGATCGCGGGCGGTTTTCGACCAGAGGATGAAGGCCCGCGCCGGGCATTTCATGCCGGCATCGCTGCTCGACAGCCAGTTTGCCACGCTTGAGCCCCCGACGGGCGAACCCGGCGTCGTGACCGTCGATGTCGATCTGCCACTGGCCGGTATCGTTGAGAAGGCTCTCGCCGGATTGCAAGATTTGCCGGCGCGCTGAGGCTGCGCCTGGGGCGAAAGCGCTTTACAACGCTGCCCGCCTTTGATTTGTCAGGCGGCAGGATTGTCTGGATTCAAGGGAAGAGAAGAGATGAAACTTTTGCGCTACGGGCCGGCCGGCTCCGAAAAACCGGGTATTCTCGACACGGATGGCCAGATCCGGGACCTCAGCAGCGTTATCGCCGATGTCGGCGGCGATGCGATCAGCGACATGGGCTGGGCTGATGGCCTGGATATTGGCAGCCTGCCCCTGGTTGGCGGCAGCCCGCGCATTGGCGCTTGCGTCGCCGGTACGGGCAAATTCATCTGCATCGGCCTGAACTATGCCGACCATGCCGCCGAGACGGGGGCCACGGTGCCGCCCGAGCCGGTGATCTTCATGAAGGCGACCTCTGCCATCGCCGGCCCGAACGATGATGTTCTCATCCCGCGCGGATCGGAAGCGACGGACTGGGAAGTCGAGCTGGGCGTGATCATCGGCAAAAAAGCCAAATACGTATCGGAAGCGGATGCGATGGAGCATGTCGCCGGCTATTGCGTCATCAACGACGTCTCAGAGCGCGATTTTCAGACCAAGCGTTCCGGACAGTGGACGAAGGGAAAGTCCTGCGACACCTTTGGCCCGACCGGCCCATGGCTGGTGACCAAAGACGAGGTTGCCGATCCGCAGAACCTGAAGATGTGGTTGACGGTCAACGGCGTCAGCAAACAGAACGGGTCGTCGAAGACCATGGTCTACGGCGTCGCGCATGTCGTCAGCTATCTCAGCCAGTTCATGACCCTGCATCCCGGCGATATTATCTCGACGGGAACGCCGCCCGGCGTGGGCATGGGTTTCAAGCCGCCGCAGTATCTCAAAGACGGCGATGTCGTCGAACTCGGGATCGAAGGCCTCGGCACGCAGAAGCAGACTTTCGTCGCCGACGTTTGACGGCAGTTCCATAGGGGCTTGGCGCCGCGCCCTCAGATTGCTGCGAGACCAAAATTCGGCTATTTGTTGAGAGCGGTATTCACAGTCCCCGTCATCCCTGCCCTTGTGGCGGGGATCCAGCGACCCGACGTCAATAGGGTCAAAAGACTCTTTCAGCTCAAGGACTTGAGCTGACTGGATTCCTGTGACGAGCACAGGAATGACGGAAATATTTGGCAATCGCATACATTTCCCAAATGACCTGCAACATGCCCAGAAAACTGCCTTTGTCAGCCCTTTTTCATGCCTTCAGGTTTCGATCTTCAGCTTGACGCGGTCGGCGGCGAAGCGGGTGCGGGAGAACTGCACGGGCACGCCACCGGGATCGGCATTGATGGCCGTCGCCTCAATGACGATGGCGCCGGGCGACAGGCGAAGCAGCGCCAGTTCTGACGCGTCGGCGTGGCGGGCGACAAGCTCGGTCGAGACCCGCACATAGTCCGCCAGGCCCTGTGCCGCAAAGGCCTTGGTGATCGAATGCAGCTGTTCGAATTGTTCGGCCATGGCCGGAAACCGGCTTTGCGGGAAGAAGCTGGTGGAACAGGAGACCGGCCGCCCGTCGGCGCTGCTGACCAGATCGAGCTGGATACAGAGCGCGCCGGGATCGACCTTCAGTCCTTTCGCGACGTCGCCTGCGGCCGGTAGTATTGCCTTGTTCAGCAGTTTCGCCTCGGTCTCGCGGGCCTGATCGCCAAGCCCTTGCGAAAAGCGGGTGCGCCGCGAAATCGGGAAACTCAGCCGCTCCTTGCGCTGGATCATCGTGCCCCGGCCCTGGATGGCCTGGACCAGGCCCTCATCCCCCAATGCTGCCAGGGCGCTGCGCACCGTGTGGCGGTTGACGCCGAATTGTACGGCAAGCACCGTTTCCGGCGGCACCATGCCGGTTTGATCATAATCACCATTGCTGATCGACAGCCGGATAAGATCGGCGATCTGGCGCCAGAGGGCGACGCCGGTTTGGCGCTCGACCGCTTTTTTCGCATTCATGTCACAAGCCCGTCATATGGGGGTTCTAAAAGCAGGATATCAGATGTATAGTTGTCTACATTAATAGACATTTCGGACGGAAGCAATGGACGCGATCAAAGAAAATACCGGCATGGCGACGAATGCCCGCAAGCGGGCAATGGAGCTGCTCGCGCGTGCTTCGGTGGCCGAATTGCAAGCGGGCTGGCAGGCGATCGATCCGCAGCCGGAGGTGCATCCCGTGCGCGGTCCGGAAACCGGGCTGGTCATGGTGCGCGGCCGCGTCGGCGGCGGTGGCGATCCGTTCAATCTTGGAGAGGCGACGGTCAGCCGGGCCACCGTTCGCCTTGCCTCCGGAGAGATCGGCCATGGGCAGCTGCTCGGCAACGACCGGGAGAAGGCGCGCCTCGCCGCGATCTTCGATGCGCTGAACCAGCGGCCCGAATATCGCGCTGCGGTCGAACGCCTGATCGGCGCGGTGGAAAGCCGCATCGATGCCGAAGACCGCAAACATGCCGAACAGACAGCGGCCACACGGGTCGATTTCTTCACCATGGTCCGGGGAGACAACTGATGGGCGCCCACGCAGACACCCATGCCAGCACCTATGCCGGCGCATTCACCGATCCGGTCTTCCAGTCGCAATCGGTGTTTCGCGCGCTGATGGACGCGATGGCGCGGCCGGGCACGATCCTGCCGCTCGGCGCTGATGCCACCCCGCCATCGCCGCTTGGTGGCGGTGCCGGGGCGATCGCGCTGACGCTCTGCGATGACGGCACGCCGGTATGGTTGACGCCTGCGCTGAAACAATCCGCCGTCCCCGCCTGGCTGTCCTTCCATACCAGCGCACCGGTGACGGATATCAAGCCGGACGCCCGGTTCGTCTTCATCGAGGCCGGTGGCATCGTTCCCGGTTTCGACCAGTTTGCGCAGGGCACGCAGGACTATCCCGATCGCTCGTCCACATTGGTGATCGAGATCGCCGCGCTGACCGGCGGAGACGAATTTACCGCTGCGGGTCCCGGCATCAAGGATGAAACCGTCATAGCCCCCAAGGGCTTGCCGGACATTTTCCTGACGCTCTGGGCTGAAAACCGGGGCCTGTTTCCCCGTGGCGTCGATCTGATCCTCGTTGCCGGCACGGATGTCCTGTGCCTGCCGCGCACCACGAAACTACGCCGCCGGGAGGTCTGATCCATGTATGTTGCTGTCAAGGGCGGCGAAGCCGCCATCGCCAATGCACACCAGCTTCTCGCCGACCGCCGCCGCGGCGACCGGTCTTTGCCTTCCATCTCGATCGACCAGATCGTCGCCCAGCTCGGCCTCGCCGTCGATCGGGTCATGGCGGAAGCCTCGCTTTATGATCGTGAACTCGCCGCTCTCGCCGTGCGCCAGGCGCGCGGCGACATGATCGAGGCGATCTTCATCCTGCGTGCCTATCGCACCACGCTGCCGCGTTTCGGCATGTCGGTGCCGGTGGATACGGCGAACATGAAGATCGAGCGCCGGATTTCGGCGACCTACAAGGATCTGCCCGGCGGCCAGCTGCTTGGCCCGACATTCGACTATACCCACCGCCTGCTGGACCCGTCGCTTCTCACCGACGCGCCGGTTGCCGAGCCGTTGCGCCGGACGGCAGACGAGGGATCGATGATGCGCGTTTCCGACATCCTCGCTGGCGAAGGCCTGATCGAGGGTGACGGCCAGATGCCGGAAGATCACGTGCCGGGCGACCTTACCCGCGAGCCGCTGGAATTTCCGCTGAACCGCGACCTGCGCCTGCAGGCGCTGGCGCGCGGCGACGAGGGTTTCCTGCTTGCGCTCGCCTATTCCACCCAGCGCGGCTATGCCCGCACCCATCCCTTCGTCGGCGAAGTGCGCATCGGCGAGGTGGACGTGGAGCTCGATATTCCCGAGCTTGGTTTTGCCGTGTCGCTTGGCCCCGTCCAGGTCACCGAATGCCAGATGGTCAACCAGTTCCAGGGTTCGGCCAAGAACCCGCCGCAGTTCACCCGTGGTTATGGCCTGGTCTTCGGACAGAGCGAGCGCAAGGCGATGGCCATGTCGCTGGTCGACCGGGCGTTGCGTGCCGAAGAGTTCGGCGAGGATATCGTCGCCCCGGCGCAGGACGAGGAATTCGTCATTTCGCATTCCGACAATGTCCAGGCGACCGGCTTTGTCGAGCATCTGAAGCTGCCGCACTATGTCGATTTCCAGGCCGAACTCGATCTCGTCCGCCGCATGCGCGCCGAATATGACGCGCGAAACGGCGTGGAGAAAAACGAGCCAATCCGGGATGCGGCCGAATGATCGAGGACCTCTCCCACATCACCTTCGTCGTCAGCGATCTCGAGCGGATGACCGACATCCTGCAGACCGTCTTCGGCGCCAAGCAGGTCTATGCCAGCGATGAGATGCAGTTTTCGCTGTCAGCGGAAAAGTTCTTCACGATCGGTGACCTGTGGATCGCCATCATGCAGGGCGAGAGCCTGAGTGAACGCACCTACAACCACGTCGCCTTTAAGATCCGCGACGAGGATGTCGATGTCTATCTGGAACGCATCCGCTCGCTCGATCTCGACGTGATGCCACCGCGTCCGCGCATCGAAGGCGAGGGCCGCTCGATCTATTTTCACGATGCCGACAACCATCTGTTCGAGCTTCATACCGGCACGCTTGCCGGGCGGCTTGAAACCTATTCCCGTTTGAAGGAGGCAGCCGAATGACGGACCTTGCCACATACAATTTTGCCTATCTCGACGAGCAGACCAAGCGGATGATCCGCCGGGCGATCCTGAAGGCCATTGCGATACCCGGCTATCAGGTTCCCTTCGCATCGCGCGAAATGCCGATGCCCTATGGCTGGGGCACGGGTGGCGTTCAGGTGACGGCGGCGATTCTGGGGGCGGAGGATGTTCTCAAGGTCATCGACCAGGGGGCCGACGACACCACCAACGCGGTGTCCATCCGCGCCTTCTTCCAGAAGGTCGCCAATGTCGCGGTGACGACCAAGACCCGCGAGGCGACGATCATCCAGACGCGCCACCGGATTCCCGAGGAAGCGCTGACGGCCGGCCAGACGCTGGTCTATCAGGTGCCGATCCCCGAACCCCTGCGCTTTCTCGAGCCGCGCGAGACCGAAACCCGCAAGATGCATGCGCTGGAAGAATACGGCCTCATGCATGTCAAGCTCTACGAGGATATCGCCCGCAACGGTCATATCGCCACGACCTATGCCTATCCGGTCAAGGTCGAAGGCCGCTACGTCATGGACCCTTCGCCGACGCCGAAGTTCGACAATCCGAAAATGCACATGTCGGAAGCTTTGCAGCTGTTCGGCGCCGGCCGCGAAAAACGCATCTATGCGGTTCCGCCTTATACCGATGTCGTGAGCCTCGATTTCGAGGATCATCCCTTCGAAATCCAGCATTTCGACAAACCCTGTGCGCTGTGCGGCGCCGAGCACGTCTATCTCGATGAAGTCGTTCTCGACGACAAGGGCGGCCGCATGTTCGTCTGCTCGGACACCGACCACTGCGAGGATCGCCGCGAACACGGTCATGCGGGCGAAATGCTGGGCCGCCAGGAGGCCGCAGAATGAGGGGGGTGGAATACTGTGCCCGGAGCCTGCCGCAGCCTCCCTCTTCTCCCCAGCGGGGAGAAGGTGGCGCGAAGCGCCGGATGAGGGGGGCCGAAGGCCACCTCTCTCTGGCTCCGGCTTCGCCGAAGCGCCCCCTCATCGCCTCGCTACGCTCGGCACTTCTCCCCGCTGGGGAGAAGAGGGAGCACGCGGTGTCCATCCGCCCGCAACAGCAATTCTCGCGCAACATGGAAACCGCCCCATGACCCCCGTCCCCCTTCTCAAAGTCAACGATGTCTCGAAATTCTACGGTAGCCGGATTGGATGCCGCAATGTGTCCTTCGAGCTATGGCCCGGTGAAGTCCTTGCCATCGTTGGCGAATCCGGGTCCGGCAAGACGACGTTGCTCTCCTGTCTCTCCACGCGGCTGATGCCGAGTTCGGGCGTGGTCGAATATCATATGCGCGACGGTCAGTACCGTGATCTGGCCCGTATGGGCGAGGCCGAGCGGCGGTTTTTGATGCGCACCGACTGGGGTTTCGTGCATCAGAACCCGGCGGACGGGCTGCGCATGACGGTGTCGGCCGGCGCCAATGTCGGCGAGCGGCTGATGGCGGTCGGAGACCGGCATTACGGCAATATCCGCGCCACGGCGGCCGACTGGCTGCGCCGCGTCGAGATCGAGGAAGACCGGATCGACGACCAGCCGCGAGCCTTTTCCGGCGGCATGCGCCAGCGCCTGCAAATCGCCCGCAATCTCGTCACCTCCCCGCGTCTCGTCTTCATGGACGAGCCGACCGGCGGCCTGGATGTCTCGGTGCAGGCGCGCCTGCTCGATCTGGTGCGCGGCCTTGTCCATGACCTCGGTCTGTCGGCCATCATCGTCACCCATGACCTCGCCGTTGCCAGGCTTCTGTCGCACCGGATGATGGTGATGAAGGACGGTCTGGTGATCGAGCAGGGCCTGACCGACCGGGTGCTCGACGATCCGCGCGAGCCCTACACCCAGCTTCTCGTTTCCTCCATTCTGCAGGTCTGAGCATGGGTGCGAAAAGCGGGAACCGGTTCTCGGACCAAACCATACTCCAAAAGGAGAAATAGTCATGCCAACACCCCTCGTTGTCTCCGAAGTCGCCAAGAGCTTCACCATGCACCTTCGGGACGGTATCCGCCTGCCGGTCGTCAATGGTGTGTCCTTCTCGGTGAAGAAGGGCGAATGCGTCGTGCTCGGTGGCCCGTCCGGGGTCGGCAAGAGTTCGATCCTGAAGATGCTCTATGGCAATTACGCCGTCGATGCCGGCCAGATCCTGATCGAACATCAGGGCCATATGGTCGATCTGGCGACAGCGGCCCCCCGCGCGGTGCTCGAAGTCCGGCGTGATACGCTGGGTTATGTCAGCCAGTTCCTGCGCGTCGTCCCGCGCGTGTCAGCCCTCGATGTCGTTGCAGAGCCGCTTCTGGCGCGCGGCGCCGATCAAACTGTTGCGCGGGAGAGGGCTTCCGAACTGCTGGCCAAGCTCAACCTGCCGCGCGAACTCTGGCAGTTGCCGCCGGCCACTTTTTCAGGCGGCGAGCAGCAGCGCGTCAATATCGCCCGTGGCTTCATCACCGGCCATGCCATCCTTCTGCTCGACGAGCCGACGGCATCGCTGGACGCGACGAACCGCCGGGTTGTGGTCGAAATGATCGCGGCCAAGAAGGCCGAGGGTGTTGCCCTGCTCGGGATCTTCCATGACGAGGAAGTGCGCGATGCCGTCGCCGACCGCATTCTCGATGTTTCCGCCTTTTCGCCGCGAAAGGCTGCCGCATGAGCCAGAAACTGAGCGTGGAGCCGACGATCCATCCGACCGCGACTGTCAATCAATCGACCCTTGGGCGCTATACGGAAGTGGGCGAGCGTTGCCGCATCGACGAGGTCGAGTTCGGCGACTATTCCTATATCGAGCGCGACGGCATGATCTGGTGCGCGACGATCGGGAAATTTGCCAATCTTGCGGCATCGGTGCGCATAAACGCCACCAACCATCCGACCTGGCGGGCAACGCTGCACCATTTCACCTACCGCGCCTCCAACTACTGGCCGGATGCCGACATGGAGCAGGATTTCTTTGCCTGGCGGCGCGAAAACCGTGTCGTCATCGGCCACGATGTCTGGATCGGCCATGGGGCGACCGTTCTGCCCGGCGTCACGATCGGCAATGGTGCGGTCGTTGGTTCCGGCGCCGTCGTCTCCAAGGACGTGGCGCCCTATACCATCGTTGGCGGGGTTCCGGCAAAGCTGATCCGCGAGCGCTTCGGCCAGGAGATCGCCGGCCGTTTCGAGAAGCTCGCCTGGTGGGATTGGGATCACGCCAAGCTGCGCGACGCCCTCGATGACTTCAGAATGCTCGATGCCGACGCATTCCTTGCCCGTCACAATGCCTGATATTTGCGGCGCCAATCCCCGCCTTTGCGGGGATTGTGGACTGTAACAAAAACAACATCGAACTGACATTCCCCCTTCATCAACCGCCATTATGGCAAGGGCATACCGGTGACCGGTGCCACTGCCAGAGGACGACTGCTCATGTTTCAGCTGAAGAATGTAACCCGTCAATTCGGCAGGAAGATTGCCGTGGCAGCGGTTACTTTCGATATTCCGCAGGGCCAGATGGTCGGCATTATCGGCCGTTCCGGTGCCGGCAAGTCGACGCTGCTGCGCATGATCAACCGTCTCAACGACGTCTCGTCTGGCTCCATTCATTTCGGCGATCTCGAAGTGTCGTCGCTGCGGGGCGCCGCCTTGCGCAACTGGCAGCGCGATTGCGCCATGATCTTCCAGCAGTTCAACCTGGTGCCGCGCCTTGATGTTTTGACCAATGTCATGCTGGGCCGGCTCAATCACCGCTCGACGCTGTCATCGCTTTTCGGCTTGTTTACGCAGGACGAGCGCCTTGCCGCACTGGCAGCCCTGGAACGCTTGGGCATCGAGCAGACGGCAATGCAGCCGGCCGGAACGCTGTCCGGCGGCCAGCAGCAGCGCGTGGCCATCGCGCGCGCTCTGATGCAGCAGCCGAAGATGCTGCTCGCCGACGAGCCGATCGCATCGCTCGATCCGCTCAACGCCAAGATCGTGATGGATGCGCTGCGCGATATCAACGAGCGCGAGGGCATCACCGTCGTCACCAACCTTCATACGCTGGATACCGCCCGTTCCTATTGCGAGCGCATCATCGGCATGGCGCATGGGCGCGTCGTGTTCGATGGACCGCCGCGCGAACTGACGGCGGAGGCTGTTGCCGAAATCTACGGCAGCGGCGCCGAAATCGAGGAATCGATGACATCGACCAGCATCAATCTTCCGCCGTCGCAAGACAATCGGAAGGCAACCCATCCTTCACCGGTGGCACTTGCGGGCCTTTGAGGGTCCGCCCGGGGATCGTTGGCCCGCGTCAAGGGCAAAGTATTTCAGAAGCGAACTCCGGCCAGGCCGGAAACCAGGAGACTATCTCATGTTGAAGAAAGCCCTTCTTGCTGCCGTGGCGCTGAGCGTCATCGCAGGGTCCGCAATGGCCCAGGACGTCAAGGTCCTGCGCATCGGTCTCGACGGTTCGGAAAACGAAGCCGACCAGATTCGCAACACGCAGTGCGTCGCGGATGGCCTCAAGGCCGCGACCGGTGTTCCGGAAGTCCAGATCTTCCCGTCGCCCGACTATAACGGCGTCATCCAGGGCCTGCTCGGCGGCACGATCGACATCGCCTCGATGGGTGCATCCTCCTACGCCGCTATCGAGCTGCAGAAGCCCGACGCGGTCGATCCGATCCTCACCTATACCGGTTCGGACGGCTCCAGCGGCTATTACTCGATCATGGTTGCCCGCAAGGATTCCGGCATTAAGACGCTCGCCGACCTGAAGGGCAAGAAGCTCGGCTTCGCCGATCCGGATTCGACCTCGGGCTATCTGGTTCCGAACGTCTCGCTCCCGGCTGATATCGGCGCTCCGGTCAAGGAATATTTCTCCGAAACCGGCTTCGGCGGCGGCCATGAAAACCTCGTTCTCGCTGTTCTCGACGGCAAGTTCGATGCCGGCACGACCTTCGGTTCGGGCGTTGGCAAGTGGGAAGAGGGCTATACCGGCGGCAACCTCCATCAGATGGTCAACAAGGGCAATCTGGACATGGACGATATCGTCGAAATCTGGCGCTCGCCGCTGATCCCGAACGGCCCGCTGATGGTCAACAACGCCGTTCCGGCCGACATGAAGGCCAAGGTCAAGGCCTTTTTCCTGGACCTGCCGAAGAAGGACCTCGCTTGCTTCCAGGCCTACACGCAGGGCCAGAACAAGGACTATATCGAAGTCAACAAGGCCTTCTACCAGACGATCATCGACGCCCGTAAGTCGGTCATCGGCGGCTGATCCTCTCTTGACCTCATTTCGCGGCGGCGCCTTTTAGGCGCCGCCGTTCTGCAGCGAGAACAGGCACATGACGGCGATCAGCAAACAGAACAATGGCGGGCTCGGTCCGGCCGCATCCCTGGTGATGCAGCATTATCAGCAGCAGTTGCGCACCCGCCGCATCTATACGATCATTTCGGCCGTGGTGTTCTTCATCGTGCTGTGCGCATCGCTGAAATTCGCCAATGACGCGAATGCCGGCAAGTTTTTCGATCGCCTGCCGTATTTCTTCGATTTCATCCTGAATTTCGTGCCGAACAGCCCGCTGGAAATTATCCGCGCGATGTTCGATCTGCCGTCGCCCTATGCCGACGGATCGCTGAAATACAATTACACGATCGACCGGGTCTATCTGACCAACGGCTTCTATATTCCCCATTACTTCTATCAGCTGGCAATCACCATCAATATCGCGCTGGTTTCGACCATTGTCGGCGCGGCGCTGGCATTCCTTCTGTGTTTCTTCGCCTCGACGAACCTCATCGGCTCGCGCGTAACGCGCTGGGTCGTTCGGCGCATCATGGAAGTGATGCGCGCCTTTCCTGAAATCGTGATTGCCGGATTGCTGACCGCCATTCTCTCGATCGGGCCGATCGCCGCCATCATCGCGATCACAGTCCATACGATCGGCGCGCTCGGCAAGCTGTTCTTCGAAGTGGTCGAGAATGCCGACATGAAGCCGGAAGAGGGGCTGCGTGCCACCGGCGCCAACTGGTTCGAGCGGGTGCGTTTTGCCATCGTGCCGCAGGTCATGCCCAATTTCGTGTCCTATGCGCTGTTGCGCGCCGAAATCAACGTGCGCGCCTCGACCATCATCGGCGCTGTCGGCGGCGGTGGTATCGGCGAGGTCTTCCGGCTGGCGATCGGCCGTGATCATGCGGCCCAGACCTATGCGATCATCATTCTTCTCTTGATCAGCATCATCATCATCGACCAGTTTTCGGGTTGGCTGCGCCACCGGCTGACCGGTCACCAGTCTTTTGAATTCGGCAGAGGAGCGGCCTGATGTCCTCGGTTCCGTCGATCAATCCGTCCGAGCGCGCGCGCCTGCTCGCCGCCTATCCGCAGGCCTTCCACCGCAGCTTCATGCAGCGCTACGGTCTGGCGCTCATCGCCGGCGGTATCCTTGTCTATCTCGTCGCCTGCTTCTTTGCCTTTCAGATCGGTCCGGCCTTTGCCAATGGCCGCTGGGATCGCGCCTCGCTATACCTTCAGGACTGGTATTCCTGGCGTGCCCAGCCGCGCTTGCGTTTCGAGGACGGCGGCACGGTGCGCCCGCAATGGTCGAGCCGCGGCCAATACCCGGCCGGCGCCAATATCGACTGGCTGCAGCCTGCAGCTAACGGCGGCTACACCGTGACCTACGGCAGCCGCGACGACCGCCTTGAGATCACGCCTTCGAAGGTCGATGTCTATCTTGGCGGCACGGTCTATCCTGTCACCATCACCGCAGATGCCGTTACCGCGCCAGCCGATGCACCGGCCGCCATCCAGCAAGACGGGACAAAAGTCATCGTCAGCTACGGCTTCGAGGGCCAAGCGGAAATCCGCACCGGCCAGGTGTTTGTTCAGCGCCGTTTCCTCGGCTGGTCCAACTTCTTCTTCGACACAAAATCACAATTCTGGGGCAGGAGCTGGGGTGACCTTGCTTATCTCGCGACCTTCGGCGATCGCCTCGATCCGGCCCGGTCCAACCTGTCCCACATGCGTGACGATTTTCTGGGCAACGGCGTCTGGCAGCATGCGGATATCCTGTCCAAACTGATGCAGACGCTGGTCATGGCCTTTGTGGGCACGCTGCTCGGTACCATCTTCGCTTTTCCGCTGGCCTTCATCGCGGCGCGCAACATCACACGCAACCGTGCTGCCAACTGGGGCATGAAGCGGACATTCGATTTCCTGCGTTCGATCGACATGCTGATCTGGGCGCTGTTTTTTACCCGGTCCTTCGGCCCCGGCCCGATCCCCGGCATCGCCGCCATTTTCTTCACCGATGCCGGAGCGCTCGGCAAGGTCTATGCGGAGGCCTTGGAGAACGTTGATGACAAGCAGCGTGAAGGGGTGAAATCCGTTGGCGCGAGCCCAATCGCGGTCAATCGCTTTGGCGTCGTACCGCAGGTCCTGCCAGTGTTCATTTCGCAGTCGCTCTATTTCTGGGAATCCAACACCCGTTCGGCCACTGTCATCGGTGCCGTCGGCGCCGGCGGCATCGGGTTGAAGCTGTTGGAGGCCATGGGCACCAATGCGGATTGGGACAAGGTTGCCTATATGGTGCTGTTGATCCTCATCGTGGTCTTCCTGTTCGACAATCTCTCGACCTTCCTTCGTCAGCGGCTGATCGGAGAAAGGGCGCATTGATTTTTGTGACCGGGAGAGGGGATTTCACGGTATGGTCACGATGAATCGCTAAGCCTTGCGGCTCTCCCGTTTTTTTACTGCCCTCATGGAATGAACATGCGTTACGCCTTCTATTTCACCCCTCCCGCAGACGACCCGCTGACGGACGCTGCGGCGCGCTGGCTGGGCCGGGATGCCTTTACCGGCAAGGCGCTGGCGCCGGACGGCCAGACACTGGACGGCCAAAGACCGGATGGGTGGGAGAGCCTCGTTGCCGAACCGGCGCGCTACGGGTTTCATGCGACACTGAAGGCGCCGTTTCATCTTGCCGGCGGCCGCACGGAAACGGACCTTCTCAGCGCGCTCGACGTTTTTGCCGCCGGAACGCCGGCCTTCACCATTCCGCGTCTGAAGATCGGCCGGCTTGGATCGTTTTTCGCTCTCGTTCCCGATGGGGATGCTGATGCGCTCGATCGCTTCGCGGCCGATGTCGTCCGCGCCTTCGAGCCGTTCCGCGCGCCGCTTTCGGCTGCGGATATCGCCCGGCGCAAACCCGAAACGCTGCCCGAACCGGAACGGACCTATCTCCACGATTGGGGATATCCATACGTCCTCGATGCCTTCCGCTTCCACATGACGTTGACCGGGCCCGTGCCGGCCGAGCGGCAGGACGAGGTCGCCGCCCATCTGGAAACACGTTTTTCATCGCTGATCGGCGGCCCGCTACCGGTGCGTGGCCTTGCACTGTGCATCGAGCCCGAGCGCGGCGCGCCGTTCAGAGTTCTCACCCTTGCGGCGCTCAGTGCCGCCCACCGAAAGATGGCCTGACATGACCGTAGAAACCGTTCTCTCCAACGCCCGCATCGTCCTTGAGAACCAGATTCTCAACGGTTCGGTCCTGATCCGCGACGGCAAGATCGCCGATATCTCGGAAGGTACCAGCCGCACCGGCGAGGATTTCGAAGGCGATTACCTGATCCCCGGCCTGGTCGAATTGCATACCGACCATCTGGAAGCGCATTACTCGCCGCGCCCCGGCGTCCGCTGGCTGAAAATGGCGGCGATCCAGGCGCATGATGCGCAGATCGTCACCTCCGGTATCACCACCGTCTTTGATTGCCTGCGCATGGGATCGGACGAGGATGGCGGCTTCGAGCAGGGCGAGATGCGCGACATGGCAAACGCCTTGGCGCAGGCCGCCAGGGAAAACCGGCTGCGCGCCGATCATCGCATCCATCTGCGCTGCGAAGTCTCGACCGACAACGTGCTTGATCATTTCGTGGAATTTGAAAACGATCCGCAGGTCGGTCTCGTTTCGCTGATGGACCATGCGCCGGGCCAGCGTCAGTTCCAGACGATGGAGCAGTATACGCTCTACTACAAGACCAAGCGTGGTCTCTCCGACGAGGCTTTCGCACTGTTCTGCGACCGCCAGCAGGCTTTGTCGGCCAAATATGCCGGTCCGCATCGCACCCAGATCGCCAAGGCCTGTGCCGAGCGCGGCATCGCCATTGCGAGCCACGACGACGCGACCCTGGCGCATGTCGAGGAATCCGTTGGTTTCGGCATCCGCCTTGCGGAATTCCCCACCAGCTTCGAAGCGGCCGAAGCCTCGCATGCGGCAGGACTGAGCGTGCTCATGGGTGCACCGAACATCGTGCGCGGCAAGTCGCATTCCGGCAATATCGCCGCAAAGGACCTTGCAGAGCGCGGCGTCCTTGATGTGCTGTCATCCGATTATGTGCCTTTCAGCCTGATCCACGCGCCGTTCGTGTTGTCCGACGAACTGGACAGCGTCAGCCTGCCGCAGGCGCTCGCCATGGTCACGGCGACGCCTGCCCGCACCGTCGGGCTTGACGACCGGGGCCGTATTGCCACTGGCCTGCGTGCCGATATCGTGCGGGTCCAGCGGTTGGAAGGCATTCCGGTCGTCCGTTCGGTCTGGCGCGAAGGCAAGCGGGTCGCCTGATGCACGGGCAAGGTCAGACAGGCGCGATCGTCGTGGTGGTCGGCCCGAGCGGCGCTGGCAAGGACAGCGTCATCGGTTTTGTCGCGCAGCATTTTGCCGATCGCAAGGATATCGATTTCGTCCGCCGCATCATCACCCGTCCGTCGGACGCGGGCGGCGAGGATCACGAGAGCATTTCCGGCGAGGATTTCGATAGCCGGCTATCGGCTGGAGATTTCGCCGTCGCCTGGCAGGCGCATGGATTGAAATACGGAATTCCGCAGGATGCGCTGGAAAAGGTGCGGGCGGGCAGGATCCTGATCGCCAATGGAAGCCGGGCCGTCCTCGGCCAGTTCCGGCAGGCCTTTCCAAGGGTTGCGATCGTCAACATCACGGCCTCGCCGCAGGTCCTGGCAAGCCGCCTTGTGGCCCGTGGGCGCGAGAGCGAGCAGGATATCCTCAACCGGCTGAAGCGCCAGGTGCCGGATATTTTCGACGAGCCCGATGTGACGACGATTGACAATAGTGGGCCGCTCGAGATTGCGGGCTCGCGCTTTGCCGCGCTGGTCACGCAGTTGCACGGATCCGCGGGCTGACGTCATATCTTTGGTATCAGAGCGCGTTGTCGAGAAAGTACCATTGGTCGAGATGGGCGCGGATGACCGGCTCGATGACGCCGTTGAGCATGAGGACGTCGTCGAGCAGGCGCTCGCCGGGTTTGTTTTCCGGGGGGAGGGTGATCGGTGGATGTGCATGAAAGGCGAACTGCGCTCCATCTTCGCGCAGTGTATAGACCGGGCAGATCTGCGCGCCGGTCAGGCGGGCAAGCCTTGCAACCAGCGCCAGGTTGCCATCGGCATGCGGTTTGCGCCCCAGAAACGGCCCACGGATTTTTCCGCGCAATCCCTCGTCGCAGAAGATGATGACGGTGCCGCCTTCCTTCAGGCGCTGCAGGGCCGGACGGACGGCGCTTTTGCCCGGTGGTAGCAGCGAAATGCCGGCCTGCCGCCGCACGCGTTTGGCAATCCAGTGCCGCGCCGGGCTGTTCGGCGGCGCGTAGTTGAGGGCTGCGTCAAGCCCCAGCCTGCGCACGATCGGCCAGATGAGCTCCCAGTTGCCGGTGTGCACGCCCATCAGGATCAATGGCCCCTGCCTTGAGGCATCGACAAGATTTTCAGCGCCATGCACGGTCACGCGGCTTCGGTCCGCCGCCATCCGGTTGACCACGGAAAACTCCGTCATCAGCCGGCCCTGATTTTGCCAATTGCGTACCATCAGGGCATCGCGTTCCGCCTCGTTCAGGCCCGGAAGCAGGCGCGCCAGATTGCTGCGGGTCTTGCGGATGGCGCCCTTGTGCCAGCGGGGAAAGGAAAAGCTACCGAGTTTCGCGCCAAGTGCCGAGCAGACATCGGCCGGCAGCAGTTTCATCGCGTAAAACATCGCGAGATCAAAGGCATTCTGCAGAGGTGTCACGACCCAATAGTTCAGACATGCTTTCCGAATTGCCGCGTTCTTCCAGAATCCGGCAAACGGCGGCGCTTGGCGCTCAGCATAAATCCAGACCTTTCGCGCTGGGTCACGGTTCGGTCGCATCGTTACCGCCGGTGCAAGGTTACGGGCAGACCGCCGCGTGGTCGCAGTGTCAGCCGGCATTGCGGCTCAACCTTGGTGTTGTCCGCGACCCGCACCCTGAAGCGCTGGGCAAGGATGGCCAGGCACAGGATCGCTTCCTGCAATCCGAATTGTAATCCGGGGCAGACGCGCGGTCCGCTGGCAAAGGGAATATAACTGTAGGGTATCGCCTTGTTGCCGTTCATGAAGCGCTCGGGCTTGAAAAGATGGGCGTCCTTGAAGAAGGCTTCGGTGCGGTGCAAAAGCCACGGCACGATCAGGATCAGCGATGCGGGCTTGACGTCGATATCGCCGATCCGGTCGGCTTCTTTTGCCTGACGGGCGAGGATCGGCACCGGCGGATAGAGGCGCAGCGTTTCCTCGATGATGGCACGGCACCAGTCCAGCTGCGGGATATCGTCGAGCGTCGGGGTGCGGTTACCGCAGACGCGGGCGATTTCCTCATGCAGCGATTTTTCGGCCCATTGTGCCCGTGACATCAGATACCAAGCCCAGGTGAGCGTGGCGGCTGTCGTCTCGTGGCCAGCCATGAAGATTGTTGCGGCTTCGTTGCGCAGCGCCACCACGTCGAGCTTCAGTTCCGGATTGCGCTTCTGGCGGCGCACCAGAAGCTCCACCATCGAATTGTCGTCGCCGCGCCCGGCCAGATGGTCTTCGACCACCTTGTCGATGATCTGGTGGATGCGCGAGACGGACCGGCGCAGCTTCGGTGTGCGCAGCACGGGCAGGCCCTCGTCGAGCCCAAGGAAATAGCCGATATTCACCGAATCGATCAGCGACTGATAGCTCTCGAACCCCTCGCTGACGGCCTTGGCGCCCTCCTCGCCGAGATCGTTGCCGAAGACGGCGCGGGAAATGATCTCCGCCGTCAGCCCGGCCATTTCGAACAGCGCGTTGACAGGCGCGCCGTCGGGAAGCGATTCCCAGCGCTGCACCAGTTCGCTCGTGGTGTTTTCCATGATCTTGCCGAAAGCCGGCACGCGGTTTTTGTGAACGATGTCGGCGACCAGCGGCCGCCGCTGTTTCCAGGTTTCACCGTCGGAAATAAACAGCCCGTCGCCCAGCAAAAATTCCAGCGCGCGCCGCATCTGCGGCGTCTTGCGCTCGAAATTGTCGTGGCGCTTGGCCACCACATAGCGGATCGCGTCCGGGGAATTGACCACGACGATCTGCCGTCCGAAAATTTTCGTGACGCTGACCCGATCGGTGTAATCGGCTTTGCGCCAGACCGAGAGAAAGTCATGGCGCGCCTTGAGGATGAGATTGATCGGGCGGCCGGGCTTGCCCCGGTAATAGTCGGAATGGGCGGGCTCGAACGAATTCTTCCGGAGCGTTTCAATGATATCGGTCGATGGCCGTAAACGGGAGAACATTGCTCCGGCTGCCCCTGTCTGTGGCCGGTGACGGCTCTGTGAATTCTGTCGGCGACCCCTACCGGATAGCAGCAAATTCCGGCAGCGCAAAATTCTTTCCGCAGACAAAACCCTGCCGTCGGGGACGGCAAGGTCGCGGGTTTCCCAGCAGTTGCGTGCGGTGATTACTTCGGCAGCAACACCTTGTTGACGACCTGGATCACGCCATTCGACTGGTTGACGTCGGCAACGGTGATCTTCGAGGCGCCGCCGCTTTCGTCGATGATGTAGATGCCCTTGCCGCGCATGACGGCCGTCAGATGATCGCCGCTCACGGCAGTCATGTTATATTTGCCGCCATTCGCCTTGATACGCTTCATCAGGGTTGCGGTCGAGAGCTTGCCGGAGACGACATGCTCCGTCAGAACCTTGGTCAGCTGCGCCTTGTTTTCAGGCTTCAGCAGCGTATCGACCGTGCCGGCCGGCAGTTTGTCGAAAGCGGAATTGACCGGTGCAAAGACTGTGAAGGGACCTGGACCCGCCAGCGTATCGACAAGGCCAGCAGCCTTGACCGCAGCCACCAGCGTGGTGTGATCCTTGGAATTGACGGCATTCTCGACGATGTTCTTGTTTTCATACATCGGAGCGCCACCCACCATCGGGTTGGCGAAAACGCTACCGGCGATGCCGGCGGCCAGCACTGTCAGTGATGCTGTTTTGGCGAATGAAGACCACATGAAATTCTCTCCCGGTTCTGGTTCATCTGTCTCTGCAGATAAGCAAGCAACGGGGGCGTTTCCGGATAAGTTTCGCCGGTTTTATTCTAATTTAGAAAATTGGAAAGAAGCCCGCCGAAGGCCGGCGGGCTCGATGTCTTCAGTTCAAGGCGGCACAGGCCTTGGCAATCCGTTGAAGGGCTTCGCGCAGTTCTGCCTCGGAGGTTGCATAGGAGATGCGGAAGAACGGCGACAGGCCGAAAGCCGAACCCGGCACGACGGCGACATGGGCGTCATCGAGCAGGTAGGCGCAGAAATCCGTGTCCGTCTCGATACGCTTGCTTGCGGGCGTGGTCTTGCCGAGCATGCCTGAACAGCCGGAGAAGGTGTAGAAGGCGCCTTCGGGCGTGCGGCAATCGAGACCCTCGATGGCGTTGAGTGCCGAGACGACCAGATCGCGGCGGTGCTGGAAGCTTGCGGTGCGTTCCTCCAAGAAATCCTGCGGCCCGTTCAGCGCGGCCACAGAGGCGGCCTGGCTGATCGAGGATGGGCAGGAGGTCGCCTGGCTCTGCACCACGGCCATCGCCTTGATGAGGTCGCGCGGGCCGCCGGCGTAGCCAATACGCCAGCCGGTCATGGCATAGGCCTTGGAGACGCCATTGACGGTCAGCGTCCGGCTCTTCAGCGCGGGCTCAAGGGCTGCCGGCGTGACGAACTTGAAGCCGTCATAGACAATGTGCTCGTACATATCATCGACCAGAAGCCAGACATGCGGATGTTTCAAGAGCACATCGAGCAGCGGACGGTAATCATCCGCACTATAGGCGGCGCCCGATGGATTGGATGGCGAATTCAGCATCACCCAGCGTGTCTTCGGCGTGATGGCTGCTTCGAGCTGTTCGGCTTTCAGCCGGAAACCGGCCGCAGCATCGCAGGCGATCAGGACCGGCTTTCCCTCGGCGATCTCGACGATGTCGGAATAGGAGGTCCAATAGGGCGTCGGAATGATGACTTCGTCGCCGGGGTTCAGCGTCGCCATCATGGCGTTGAAGAGGATCTGCTTGGCGCCGGTCGCAACGGTGATCTCGTCGAGTTCGTAGGACACGCCGTTTTCGCGTAAGAACTTGTCCCGGATCGCCTGCTTCAGCTCCGGGGTGCCGTCGAGTGCGGTATATTTGGTCTTGCCGCTCTGGATGGCTTCGCAAGCCGCCTGCTTGACATGATCGGGCGTGTCGAAATCCGGCTCTCCGGCACCCAGAATGATCACCGGCTTGCCATCGCGCTTCATGGCCTGCGCCCGGGCGCCGATCTTCAGGATCTGCGAAACGCCGATCGTCGAGATCCGCGAGGCGGGCGCAAAGCCCGCCTCCTCAACCTTGGTATTGATAGTCATGACCGATCCTGTCGATTATTCGATGTCGCCAATCTTATTCGATGTCGCCAATCTTATTCGATGTCGAAAGAGACGCCCTGAGCCAGCGGCAGGGCCTTCGAATAGTTGATCGTGTTGGTGGCGCGGCGCATATAGGCGCGCCAGGCGTCCGAGCCGGATTCGCGGCCGCCGCCGGTTTCCTTTTCGCCGCCGAACGCGCCGCCGATTTCAGCACCGGATGTGCCGATATTGACGTTGGCGATGCCGCAGTCGGAGCCATCGGGCGACAGGAAGCGCTCGGCTTCCTGCAGGTCGAGCGTGAAGATCGACGAGGAAAGGCCGGCACCCACCGCGTTGTGATCGGCAACGGCGGCGTCGAAGTCGCTGTATTTCATGACGTAGAGGATCGGCGCGAAGGTTTCTTCGGAGACCGGACCGTCCTGCTTGGGCATTTCGACCAGAGCCGGCTTCACGTAGTAGCTGTTGGCATGGCCGAGATCGACGCGTTCGCCGCCGGTGATCGAGCCGCCATGTGCCTTGGCTTCGGTGAGCGCCTTTTGCATGTTGTCGTAAGCCGGCTTGTCGACCAGCGGGCCGACAAGGGCGGTGGATTCCAGCGGGTTGCCGACCGAAACGCTCGAATAGGCCTTCTTCAGGCGCGGAACGAGCTGGTCGTAGACGCTTTCATGGACGAACAGGCGGCGCAGCGTCGTGCAGCGCTGACCGGCCGTGCCCATCGCACCGAAGGCGATGGCGCGCAGTGCCATGTCGAGATCGGCGGACGGGCAGACGATGCCGCCATTGTTGCCGCCGAGTTCGAGAATGGCGCGGGCAAAGCGCTTGGCAAGGCGCGGGCCGACATCGCGGCCCATGCGGGTGGAGCCGGTCGCCGAAACCAGCGGAACCTTGGGGTGATCGACCATGACTTCGCCGATGGTGCGGTCGCCGATCAGAACCTGCGTCAGTCCATCAGGTGCATCGCCAAAGCGGGCGATGGCGCGGTCAAGAATGGCCTGGCTGGCAAGCGCTGTCAGCGGGGTCTTTTCCGACGGCTTCCAGACGACGGCATTGCCGCAGACGAGGGCGAGCGCCGAGTTCCAGGCCCAGACGGCGACGGGAAAGTTGAAGGCGGAGATGACGCCGATGACACCCAGCGGATGCCAGGTTTCCATCATGCGGTGGCCAGGACGCTCGGTCGCAATCGTCAGACCGTAGAGCTGGCGGGAGAGACCGACGGCGAAATCGCAGATGTCGATCATTTCCTGGACTTCGCCAAGGCCTTCGGAGGTGATCTTGCCGGCTTCGATCGAGACCAGACGGCCGAGATCGGCTTTGCTGGCGCGCAGTTCTTCGCCGAGCAGGCGGATCAGTTCGCCGCGCTTGGGCGCCGGCACCAGACGCCAGGCGCGAAAGGCCGCATCGGCCTTTTCGATCTTGGCGGCAGCTTCAGCAGCGGAAACCGTCTTCAGGCTGGCGATCTGCTCGCCGGTGACCGGCGAGAAGGAGGCCATGTCGCCGCCGGTGTAAAGATCCTTGGAGACGCCAAGCTTCTCCAGAAGGGCGGCCGTTTCCTGAACGACATTCACCGTCTTTGTTGCAATGTTCATGATGAGCAAACTCCCGTTTTCTTCAAAAGGACTATCCGAAGCGCACCGCGCCGAGCTCTCCCGGCGAGGTGATGGCCTTGAGGCCCTGTGCCATGTCCTTGATCTTCTGTTGCGTATACAGGTCGTAATAGGCCTGGTTCTTGCGGCCGATGGCATGTTCGGCACTGAAGCTGCCGTTGAAATCCTGAACTGCGACGGCAAACACCCAGTCGCGCAGCCGCCGCTCGAAATCCGTGTCCGATGCCGAAGCGCTGTCCTTCGGCACGACGAGATTGAAATGCACGCCGCCATCGCCGATATGGCCGAAATCGCAGATCGTCACGTCCGCAAAGGCCTGCGGCATATCGGCCTTCATCCGGTCGCAGAACGCCATGATATCACCTCTGCGGAAGGAAAGATCAAAGGCGATCAGTTTTCCCGAATGCTTCACGCCTTCCGACAAGGCATGGCGCAGCGACCACATTTCATGGGCCGGACCGACAAAGGCATCGGCGAGCGGCGCTTCCTCCGTTTCCCAGATTTCGGCAAGCACCGCTTCCAGGACCGCATCGAGCGATTGTTCGCCCTCGCGCGTCTCCCAGGTGCGGGAGATTTCGGCGAGGATCACATATTCGGGCACGTTGCCGCCCTGAAACGGGTTTTTCAACGACGGGACATGGTCGAGCGCCGCCGTGATAGAATTCTTCGAAATGCCTTCAAAGGCGGAGAGATAGGCGCCGAGCCGGTCTTCCATGGCGCGCAGCAACGGCATGACATGGGCGCCGCTTGAAGGAACCAGATAGGCCGTCGCCACCTGCTTCGGCAGGGGTTCGATATTCAAGACGCATTCGGTGATAATGCCGAAGGAACCGGACGTGCCGATGAAGACCTGCTTCCAGTCGATGCCGGTATTGTTCTTGCGCAGCTCGCAGGTCAGGTCGAGGATCGTGCCGTCTTCGTCGGCCAGCACGACCTTGATGCCCAGCGTGTTGCGGCGCACGTCGCCATATTTGAGGAAGCGCGAACCGCCGGTATTGGTGGCCAGCATGCCGCCGAGACGCGGATCGGCGCCAAGATCGATCGGGAAGAACAGGCCGTGTTTTTCGAGCTTCTGGTTGACATCCGACAACCGCAAACCGGCATCGGCGCGCAGCGAGCGGTTGTCGAGGTCGAGATCAAAACGTGTCGTCATCCGGTCGAGGCTGAGGACTGCCTGAGCGCCGGTCGTATCCGGGGTCGAGCCGGACACGAGACCGGTATTGCCCGATTGCGGAATGAGAACGATGCCGTTCTTCACGCAATAGGAGACAGCCGCAGACACCTCTTCGGTGGTCTGCGGGCGCAGGACAATCGATGCGCGGCCCTGATCGTAGCGCGCGCCGGTCTGGTAGGCGGCCACATCCATGCCTCCGGTGACAATGCCCTTGTCACTGAGGAGTGCGGTCAATGCGGCTGTATGTTTCTGATCGATCATCGCTTGCGTTTTACTCCGCCGCTTGCGCCGACGAAAGCATCTCTCTGAGATCGGCGATCGAAGCCTGTTCGATACCGGCATAGTGATCGAACTCGTTCAGCACTTGAGCGCCGAGGTCGAGTTCGAAGCGCTGCTGGTTCGGGCTTGCGGCAAATTCCTGCGCCGCGTCATCCCCGAGATTGGACTGGAAGATGCCGGCGGCGCTGACGGGCAGAAAGTCCTCATAGACGATCGGGTCGAATTGCACGAGGCCGTCAGCAATCAGGCTGTCGAGGCTCAAAGACGCATCGGCCTTGGCCTTGCGGCCCTTGGCGGTCAGCGAATAAGCGAAATAGCCGAGACCCCCGGCGCGAATTCCAGCCCACGTATCCGGGAACGGGATGAAGGCATCCGAAAGCGCCTTTTCGTATTCCGCCGCATTCGAGCCGTCTGCGGCCGGGCGTACGATCTTGCGCGACGCGTTGAGGAGGTCGTCGTAGAGCGCGCGGCCTTTCGGGGTGAGTGCAATGCCGCGCTGTTCGATCTCTCCGAAGCGGGCGGTGTGCGAGCCCTCATGCCAGCTGCCGTCTTCGGCCTGAAACGAAACCGGTTCTTCCAGCGCCTTGAACGAGGTCTGGCGCAAGAGGATAGCGCATTTGCGGGTCGGCGGACCCTCGATCGTCGCCTTCGGGGCGATCTCGTAATCGGGCATGCGCGCCTGCACGGCATCGATATCCAGCGTGCGCGGCGTCAGGTGATTGATATGCGGGCCCTTGAACGAAACGACGTCGGCGATCAGGCGGTGGGCGTCGTGCAGCCGGTGGTACATGCCGGGGCTGACATTGGCCCTGTCGTGCCAGCGGAAGGTTTCCAGCGCCTCGGCCACGAACTGCTCGGCGTCAGCCTTGTCGAGGCCGCCCTGCTGCTCGGCCTTTTCTGTCAGCGCGATGGCGCCATCGGTAAAGATCTGGCGCTTGGAGAGAATCTCTGCGGCTTCATCGCGCAAGGCTTCGTCGGCAATCAGGTCGAGACGCAAAAGCGAGGTGAAGACGCGGAAAGGGTTTTTCTTCAAGGCGGCATCGCCGACAGGGCGGAAGGCCGTCGAATGAACGGGAACGCCCGCAGTCGAAAGATCGTAGTAGCCGACCGGCAGCATGCCCATGACGGCAAAGACGCGGCGCATCATCGACAGCTCCGCAGGCGTGCCGAGCCGGATCGCCCCGTGGCGTTCCTGCGAAATACGATCGAGCGAATCCGTGTCCTGAAGACGGGCCTGCAGATCCGGATCGGCAGCCAGCGTTTCGGCGTTCACCTTGCCCACCAGTTCCATCAGCGTGCCATAGGCCGGCACCTCGGTGCGGTACATGGCCGACATCGCCGCTGAGAAGGCATAGCGGATATGGTCGGTGGATACGAAACTATTCTCTTTCACGGCAACGCGCCTCGCAGTATGGAAAGGATATGGGCGATCATTCTCATTTCGTATCATATATGGGATGAATGGGCATTGATTGCGACAGTTATGACTATGATCATGCGAGGCTGGAATGAAGTTGAGCAGAAGACTGGTCCCCGACGTCACCACGCTGCAGGCATTCGAATGTGCCGCGCGTCATGGCAGCTTCACGCAGGCGGCCGCCGAACTGAACCTGACCCAGAGCGCCGTCAGCCGCCAAATCAAGGATCTCGAAAGCCAGATCGGCGTTCTCCTGTTCGAACGCATCCGCCAGCGCGTCATTTTATCCGATGCGGGTCAGAAATTCCTGCCCGAGGTGCGCCGGCTTTTGACCCAGTCGGAAGAGCTGATGGTGCGTGCCATGGCGTCCGCCCGCTCGGAATCCACCCTGTCCGTCGCATCGCTGCCGACCTTCGGCAGCCGCTGGCTGACGCCGCGCCTGCCAGACTTTCTGAGCCAGCATCCGGGAACGGTGATCAACATCGCCTCGCGGTCGCAGCCTTTCGATTTTGAAGAGCAGAACTTCGATCTCGCCATTCATTACGGCCAGCCCGTCTGGGCGCATGCCACATGCAGCTATCTGTGCAGCGAGATCATCGTGCCCGTCGCAAGCCCGGCACTCCTGGCGCTCAATCCGATGCAGGAGCCGGGAGAACTGGAGCACAAGCCGCTGCTGCATCTCGCCACCCGGCCGAAGATGTGGGCACAATGGTTTGAGAGCAATGGCGGCGAGATGAAATCCGCCTATCGCGGCAACCGGTTCGATCAGTTTTCCATGGTGATCGAAGCTGCGGTCGTGGGTCTCGGCTTTGCGCTTCTGCCACGATACCTGATCGAGCAAGAGATTGCGGCCGACCGGTTGCGCGTCGTTTTCGACCGGCCGATGCAGACGGAAAACAGTTATTATCTCGTCGTGCCGGAGGGCAAGCTGGAAAATCCGGTGAGCCAGGCCTTCCGGGCGTGGATCGTCCGCCAGGTTGGTTGATCGTCCCGGAGAACCGTTTTGCAATGCGGTATGAACGGCGGAACATTTTTGATCCCACCGCGTTGCGGTCTGGATGAACATCCTCAAAGATACAGTTGCGAACCATTTCCCGGGATTGATTGCGTTGAAAAAAGTGTATGCTGCGCTTTCTTTGGCGTGGCACGCTCTATTTCGCCCCGAACCTTGGCCGCGCTTCTTGCAACATATTCGCACTGCGGCTAAAAAATGCCCATTTCTTGCACCACGCAGCCTTGATAGCGAAGCGACTGTCGTTTTCACACCTTCCAACGCCCGTCCGGGCAGTGCCAAACTTTTCGGCTTCCCGCTTGCGCGAGACCTGATGGTTTCCGGCAGAGCGGACAGCTAGGGACCGTGGGAACGCAGAGCGAAAAATCAGGGCAGCAGCCCATCCGGCACGACCACCGGACCCTTCAACACCGCTTGGATCCAGAACCCGTACCCATGCCCCTTTGTAACACGCCGTCCACGCCTGCGCCCGAAGCCGAGATCAAGCCGATCGATTATAACGATTCGATCCGCTCGACCTATTTCACCATCGATGAGCTTCATGAATGCGGTGCAGCGCTCGCCAGGGACGGCGTTTCGTCTCTCCCAGGGTTCTTCCCCTTCGAGTTCCGGCCGCGCCATCGGGAAAATGAAGACGAGATTTTCCGCGTCTACAAGGTGACGGCGACCGATGTCGAAGCGGGTGCCTCGATCACGCCGGCCGCCGAATGGCTGCTCGACAATCACTATCTGGTCGAGGAATCGATCCAGGAAGTGCGCCGCGATTTTCCGCGCAAGTTCTATCGCCAGCTGCCCACCCTCTCGGTCGCCGGCACGACGATCCCGCGCTCCATGGCGCTTGCCTGGCTCTATATCGCCCATACCCACAGCACGGTGTCGCGCGAAAGCCTGACGGCCATGGTTGCCGGTTTCCAGAAGCACGAGACCTTCAAGATCGGCGAATTGTGGGCGCTTCCGTCCATCGTCCGGTTCGTGCTGATCGAAAATCTGCGGCGCATCGCCATCCGGGTCGACCGGTCGCGCAACATGCGCAACAAGGCCAATGACGTCGCCGACCAGATCGTCCGTCTGGGCACGTCCGACAAGTTCAAACCGGTGCTGGCGGAAGCCGAACAGCTCTGTGCCGACAATACCTTCGTCGCTCAGTTGCTTTACCGCCTGCGCGACGGTTCGCAGACCTCCGGCTTCGTCATCACCTGGCTGGAAGAGCAGCTCGAAAAGCGCGGCAGCGATGTCGAGGAAGCTTTGGTCGCCGAGCAGAACCGGCTGTCGTCGGGCAATGCGACGATGAGCAACATCATCCGCAGCCTGCGCGAAATCGATGACAATGACTGGGCCGTCTGGTTCGAAAGCGTCAGCAAGCTTGACGAAGCTTTGCGTGAAGGTTCCGATTACTCCGCTCTCGATTTCGGTTCGCGCAACAAATACCGCAACACGATCGAACGGCTGGCCCGCCGCTCCGGCAGTTCCGAGCTTGAAGTCACCAATATCGCGCTCGATATGGTCAAGGCCGACGCGAGCAATCTCGATCTGCCGCATGAACCGAATGTTGGCGGTTTCCTCGTCGGCAAGCAGCGCCGCCTTTTGGAGGAAAAGATCGGCTACCGGCCGTCCATTCTCCAGAGCATCATCCGGCTTGGCCGCAAGCTGGATTGGCTGGCCATCGCCGGTCCGAATATCGTTCTCACCATCCTTGCGATGATCGCCGTCTACGTTTTCGTCAGCCCGATGGAAATTCCGACGGGTGCCAAGCTGATCATGCTCCTGCTGTTCGCGCTTCCGGCGTCGGAGGGTGCGGCCGGTCTCTTCAACACGCTGGTGACGCTCTTCGTCACGCCGTCGCGGCTGGTCGGATATGAGTTTCTCGAGGGGATTCCGCAGGACGCGCGAACCCTCGTCGTCGTCCCCTGTCTGATCTCCAAGCGCGATCATGTCGATGAACTCGTGCGCAATCTGGAAGTCCACTATCTCGCCAATCCAAAGGGCGAGATCTATTTCGCTTTGGTCAGCGACTGGGCCGACAGTGCGGAGGAGGAGACCGCAACCGATCTCGATGTGCTGGAATATGCCAAGACCGAGATCGATACGCTCAGCGCCCGCTACGCCCATGATGGCCGCACCCGGTTCTACCTGTTGCATCGCCGCCGCCTCTACAATGAAGCGGAAGGCGCCTGGATGGGCTGGGAGCGCAAACGCGGCAAGCTGCATGAGTTGAACCTGCTCCTGCGCGGCGACAGCGATACCAGCTTCCTGGCCGGCGCCAATACCGTGCCGGACAATGTCCAATATGTCATGACGCTCGATTCCGACACGCGCCTGATGCGCGATGCGGTGACCAAGCTGGTCGGCAAGCTCTATCACCCGATCAACCGTCCGGTTGTCGATCCCGTCACGCAAAAGGTCACGGCCGGTTACGGCATCCTTCAGCCGCGCGTCACTCCGTCTTTGACCACCGGTAGCGATGCCTCCGCCTTTCAGCGCATCTTCTCGATCAACCGCGGTATCGACCCTTATGTCTTCACCGTGTCCGACGTTTATCAGGACATTGCCGGCGAAGGCACGTTTACCGGCAAGGGTCTCTATCACGTCGATGCCTTCGAGGCTGCCCTGAAGGGCAAGATCGAGGAAAACGCGGTTCTCAGCCACGATCTGCTCGAAGGCTCGCTGGCGCACTGCGCGCTGGTCAGCGATGTCGAACTGGTCGAGGATTTCCCGATCCGCTATGAGGTCGAGATGTCGCGCCAGCATCGCTGGGCACGCGGAGACTGGCAGCTTCTGCCCTATATGTTCAATCTGTCCAACGGCGTCAGCATGCTCGGCCGCTGGAAGATGTACGACAACCTGCGCCGCTCGCTGATCCCTTGCGCCTGGCTGATCGCCTCGGTCATGGGCTGGTATTATATGGAGCCGACGCAGGCCCTGGTCTGGCAGTTCGTGCTGATCTTCAGCCTGTTCGTCGCGCCCACCCTCTCGCTGATTTCCGGCATCATGCCGCGCCGCAACGATATCGTTGCCCGCGCGCATCTGCATGCCGTTCTCTCAGAAATTCAGGCGGCCAATGCGCAGGTCGCCTTGCGCATCGTCTTCATCGCCCATTCGGCCGCGATGATGATGGACGCCATCGTGCGGTCGCTCTACCGGACCTTCGTCAGCGGCAAGCTGATGCTGGAATGGCGCACGGCCGCGCAGGTTCAGAGCGCGTCGGGCGGCACCATCCTCGATTATTACCGTTCGATGTGGATCGCCCCCGTCCTTTCGGTCATCTCGCTGCTGCTCGCTGCTATTTCCAATACCGGCCTTCCCTTCATCGGCATCCCGTTTGCGCTGCTCTGGGCCTTGTCGCCGGCGATTGCCTGGTTCGTCAGCCAGTCGGCTGAGACGGAAGATCAGCTGGTGGTTCCCGACGATGTCGTCGAGGAACTGCGCAAGATCGCGCGCCGCACCTGGCTCTATTTCGAGCAATTCGTCACCGCCGAGCAGCATTTCCTGCCGCCGGACAATTTCCAGGAAATCCCGCATCCGATCCTTGCCGAGCGCACGTCGCCGACGAATATCGGCGTCTATCTGCTCTCGGTCATGTCCGCCCGTGACTTCGGCTGGATCGGCTTTGAGGAAACCATCCGCCGGCTGGAGGAAACGGTCGCCACTGTCGATCGCATGCCGAAATTCCGCGGACATCTGTTCAACTGGTACAAGACCGACACGCTGGAAACGATGGAGCCGAAATATGTCTCCGCCGTCGATAGCGGCAATCTTGCCGGCCATCTGATCGCAGTATCGTCCATGTGCCGCGACTGGGCCGAAGCGCCATCTGCGCATGTTCAGGGCAATCTGGACGGTATCGGCGACGTCGCCTCCATCCTGTCGGAGGTTCTGGGGGATCTGCCCGACGACCGTAAAACCGTCCGGCCGCTGCGCCGCCTGATGGAAGAGCGGATCACCGGCTTCCAGAATGCGCTGGCCGCTGTCAAGCGCGAGCGTGAATTTGCTTCCATCCGGGTGATTAACCTGGCCGTTCTGGCGCGCGATATCCACAAGCTCACGGTCAATCTCGACCATGAGGTCCGTAGCGCCCAGAGCGGCGAAGTGACGAAATGGGCAACGCTGCTCGTCAACACCTGCGAAGCGCATATTGCCGACGGCGTGTTTGATCTCGGCGCCATCGAGGCACTGCGTCAGCGCCTGATCGTCATCCGCGACCGGGCCCGCGATATCGCGTTCACGATGGATTTCAGCTTCCTGTTCCGTCCGGAGCGGCGTCTGCTGTCGATCGGCTACCGCGTCAATTCCAACGAACTCGACGAGGCCTGCTACGACCTTCTGGCGTCGGAAGCCCGGCTTACCAGCCTGTTTGCCATCGCCAAGGGCGATTTGCCGACGGAGCACTGGTACAAGCTCGGCCGTCCGATTGTGCCGATTGGTGCGCGCGGCGCGCTGATCTCCTGGTCTGGCTCGATGTTCGAATATCTGATGCCACCGCTGGTCATGCAGGAGCGCCAGGGCGGCATTCTCAACCAGACCAACAACCTGATCGTTCAGGAGCAGATGAACCATGGCCGCCGTCTCGGCACGCCATGGGGCATTTCGGAAGCGGCCTTCAATGCCCGCGACCATGAATTGACCTATCAGTATACCAATTTCGGCGTGCCGACTCTGGGCTTGAAACGTGGTCTCGGCCAGAACGCCGTCATTGCTCCCTACGCATCGATCCTTGCCAGCATGTACGATCCGAAGGCGGCTATCGCCAATCTGGAGCGTCTGCGCGGTCTTGGTGCGCTTGGCGTCTACGGCTTCCACGATGCGGTTGATTTCACGCCGACGCGCGTGCCGGAAGGCAAGACCTGTGCCGTGGTGCGCAACTACTATGCCCACCATCACGGCATGTCGATTGCAGCCGTCGCCAACGTCGTCTTCAATGGACGCCTGCGCGAGTGGTTCCACGCCGATCCGGTCATCGAGGCCGCCGAACTGCTTTTGCAGGAAAAGGCGCCGCGCGATATTCCGATCATCAACACCAAAAAGGAACCGGAATCGCTGGGCAAGGGGCAGGAAGACCTGCTGCGTCCCGAAGTCCGCGTGATCACCAATCCGCTGGCCAAGGATCGCGAGACGGTGTTCCTGTCGAACGGTCATTACGCCGTGATGCTGACGGCGACCGGTTCGGGCTATTCCCGCTGGAACGGCCAGACCGTTGCCCGCTGGAAAGCCGATCCGACCGAGGACCGTTCCGGCACGTTCATCTTCCTGCGCGACACGACCACCGGTGACTGGTGGTCGGCAACGGCGGAACCGCGCCGCGCCGAAGGTGAAAAGACCACTGCCCGCTTCGGCGACGACAAGGCCGAGTTCATCAAGACGGTCGGCGATCTCACCAGTGAAGTCGAATGTATCGTCGCCACCGAGCACGATGCCGAAGGCCGCCGGGTGATCCTGCTCAATACCGGTACCGAGGACCGCTTCATCGAGGTGACGTCCTATGCCGAGCCGGTCCTGACCACGGACGATACCGACAGCGCCCATCCGCTGTTTGCCAAGATGTTCCTGAAAACGGAAGTCGATCCGAAGGGTGACGTTATCCGCGTCACGCGCAACAAGCGCAGCCCGAGCGAGCCGGATATGCAGGTTGCGCATCTGATCGTCGACAATGCCGCCAGCACCCGCCACACCGAGGCCGAAACCGACCGGCGCCGCTTCATCGGTGCTGGACGCACGCTTGCCGAAGCGCAGGCTTTCGACACGGATGCGAAGCTTTCCGGCGCGGATGGCTATACGCTTGATCCGATCGTTTCGCTGCGCCGCGTCGTGCGCGTACCGGCAGGCAAGAAGGTCAGCGTGATTTTCTGGACCATCGCTGCGCCAAACCGCCAGGATATCGACAAGGCGGTCGATCGCTATCGTCACCCCGACAGCTTTAACCATGAGCTTATCCACGCCTGGACCCGCTCGCAGGTACAGATGCGTCATGTCGGCGTCACCTCTCAGGAAGCCGCAAGCTTCCAGATGCTTGGCCGCTACCTGGTCTATCCCGACATGCAGCTGCGTGCGGATACCGCCACCGTGCAGGCCGGTCTTGCGCCGCAATCGGCACTTTGGCCGCTGTCGATCTCCGGCGATTTCCCGATCTTTGCCGTCCGCATCAATGACGATATTGATCTGGGGATCGCTCGCGAAGCCTTGAAGGCGCAGGAATATCTGCGCTCGCGCGGCGTCACCGCCGATCTGGTGATCATCAACGAGCGTGCATCGTCCTATGCACAGGACATGCAGCAAACGCTCGATGCGATGGCTGAAAACCTGCGCCTGCGCGGCCTGTCCGACGGTCCGCGCCAGCATATCTTTGCGGTTCGCCGTGATATCATGGAGCCGCAGACCTGGTCGGCGCTGCTCTCTGCCTCGCGTGCCGTGTTCCATGCCCGCAACGGCAAGATCTCGGACCAGATTTCGCGCGCCGAAAATCTGCTGGCCAAGCCTCTGCCCAAGGAAGACGTGCCCGCAGCACCGCTGCTGGCCATTATTCCGGAGAGTGGCGGCGCCGGACCTGTCGAGATCACCGGCGATGGGCTGGATTTCTGGAACGGCTATGGTGGTTTTTCCGCCGACGGCCGGGAATATGTGACCCGGCTGCGTGGCGGCGAAGCCACGCCGCAGCCATGGATCAACGTGATTTCGAACGAGTCGTTCGGCTTCCACGTTGCCGCCGAAGGCGCAGCGTTCACCTGGAGCCGCAATTCGCGCGACTATCAGCTGACGCCCTGGACCAACGATCCGGTCATCAACCGTCCGGGAGAAGCGATCTTCATCCGCGACATGGACAGCGGTGCCGTCCTGTCGCCCTTTGCTGCGCTGTCGCGCCGCAAGTCGGTTCAGTTCGAAACGCGGCATGGCCTTGGCTATTCGGTTTTCCAGAGCACCCAGGATGGCCTTGAGATCGAGGTCGGGCAGACGGTGCATCGCACGGCGCCCGTCAAGTATCTGCGGCTGCGCGTCACCAATACCACTGGTGGAGCACGCCGCCTGAAGGTCTATGGCTATGCGGAATGGGTGCTCGGTAACAACCGGACAAAGACCGCGCCCTTCATCCTGTCGCATCAGGACGCAGTAAGCGGTGCGGTTCTGGCAACCAATCCTTACAGCATCGACTATTCCGGCCGTACCGCCTTCATCGCGGCCAGCGAATTGCCGTCCGGGTTCACATCCAGCCGCCGTGAATTCCTCGGCCAGGGGGGCAGCATCTATGCCCCGCAGGCTGTGGTCGATGGGGGTACCCTGTTGGGTGCGGTCGAGGCCGATGGCGATCCCTGTGCCGCGATCTCGGTCGATCTGACGCTGGAGGCGGGTGCTGCCCGTGAATTGACATTCTATATCGGCGATTCCGGCAATGCCGTACAGGCACTGGAGCATCTGGCCGAAGCGCGCAAGAGCACGTTCGACGCGGTCCTCGAAACGTCCAACAGCTACTGGCAGGACTTTACCAGCGTGCTGCAGATCGAAACGCCCGACAAGGCATTCGACAACATGGTCAATGCTTGGCTCCCCTATCAGAGCCTTGGGTGCCGCATCCTGGCGCGCTCTGCGTTCTACCAGGCCAGCGGCGCCTTCGGCTTCCGTGATCAGTTGCAGGATACGCTCGCGTTTATCGTGCACCGTCCGGAGCTTGCCCGGTCGCAGATCCTCAACGCCGCCGCACGGCAGTTTGCGGAGGGTGACGTGCTGCATTGGTGGCTGCCGAATACCGGTGCCGGCGTGCGCACGCTGATCTCCGACGATGTCGTCTGGCTCGGCCATGCCGTGCAGCACTATTGCTCGGTCACCGGCAACAAGGACATTCTCGACGAGCAGATTGCCTTCATCGAAGGGGCAGCTCTTGAACCCGGCCAGCACGACAGCTTCTATCAGCCGACTGTGTCAGACCGGCGTGCCAGCCTCTACGAGCACTGCGCCATCGCGCTTGACCTTGCCATTGCCCGCAAGGGCGAAAACGGCCTGCCGCTGATCCTCGGCGGCGACTGGAACGACGGCATGAACCGTGTCGGCATCGAAGGCCGCGGAACCAGCGTCTGGCTTGGCTGGTTCCTTGCCTCCACGCTGCGCTCCTTCCTGATCATTGCGCGCGAGCGTGGCGATACCAAGCGGGTTTCCGCCTGGGAGGCACATCTGGAAAGCCTCAAGAAGGCTCTGGAGACGGCCGGCTGGGACGGCAATCACTATCGCCGCGGCTACTATGACGACGGCACGCCGCTCGGGTCTGCCGAAAGCAGCGAGTGCCGGATCGATTCCATCGCCCAGTCCTGGAGCGTGCTGTCCGGCGAAGGGGATGCGGCCCGCTCGGCGCAGGCCATGGATGCCGTGCTGGCGGAACTGGCCGACGGCGATCATCAGATCATCCGCCTGTTCACCCCGCCGCTCTCGGGAACTGAGCAGGACCCCGGCTATATCAAGGCCTATCCGCCCGGCGTTCGCGAAAACGGCGGCCAGTATACCCATGCCGCAACCTGGGTGGTGCTGGCGCTGGCGGCACAAAACCGGACCGAAGACGCCTGGCGTGCCTTCGAGATGCTCAATCCGGTCAATCATTCCAAGGATCGCGACAGTGCGGATCATTATAGGGTCGAGCCCTATGTGGTTGCGGCCGACATCTATGGCGACGGCACCCTGACAGGGCGTGGCGGCTGGACCTGGTATACGGGGTCGGCGGCCTGGCTCTACCGTGCCGCAGTCGAAGGCATTCTCGGCATCCGCCGTCAGGGAGACAAGCTGATCGTCCAGCCCGTCCTGCCGAACGACTGGAATGGTTTCACCGCCACCCTGACCATCGACGGCAAGCCGCATGTGATTTCCGTGACGAAAAATGCGGAAAACGGTGAACCAGTCGTCAGCGTCAATAATACTGTCACAAAAAACGCGCATGAAGGCGTTTTGTTGTAGCTGCCGGTCGAAGATGAGAATTGAAACCGGCTTTGCTCCAGACGGCGCAAAGCCGGTTTTGTTTTGATCACCTGCATCAAAGTTGCGTCAATGGGGGCAGGGGCACTGAACTCGGACGAGACCATTCTGAATGCTTCAAAAACTGCAATTCGAGCCGCCTGCCGGTCATGGCCAGGTGGGCGAAACCCAGACCGTACCCGCACAGCGCGATACCCGCCTCGATGTCTTCCGGGCGCTCTGCCTGCTGACCATTTTTATCAATCATGTGCCGGGGCAATATCTCGAATATCTAACGACCAAGAATTTCGGCTTCTCGGATTCGGCGGAGGCCTTCGTGCTGATCTCCGGCCTTTCGGCAGGGCTTGCCTACGGGCGCAAATTCACGATCGGCAACCGGCTTGCGCTCAGCCTGAAAATCTGGCGGCGCGCGTTTACGCTCTATATCGCGCATATCATGACCAGCATCATCACGCTGGCGATCTTTGCCGGCGGTGCGCTCTATTTCGGCCGTCAGGACCTGATCAGCGAGATCAATATCCGCCCTCTCGTCGATCACACAGAGCAGGGTTTTGTCGCCATGGTGCTGCTCGGCCATCAGCTCGGCTATAACAATATCCTGTCCATGTATGCTGTCGTCTTCCTGCTTCTGCCGGGCATGCTGTGGCTGTACGGGCGCAGTCCGTTCCTGCTGTTCATGGCATCGGCCGGCCTGTGGCTGGCGGCCGGGATCTTCACGATCGTGCCGATCAATTTTCTCGATGAAGGCTACTGGTTCCTCAATCCCTGGTCTTGGCAGTTCCTGTTCACCATCGGGATGATCTGCATGATGCGCGCGCGCGCCGGAAAGCCGATGGTGCGCAATCGGGTTCTAGTGGCAATATCAGCCAGCTATGTGACGCTATCCTTCTTCTGGGTGCTGCTGTCCTGGTGGAACATCGATTTTTCCTATGGCCTGCCGGCTGTGCTGACAGGGTTCGACAAAACGTTTCTGTCGCTGACGCGGCTGCTGCATGTTCTGGCGCTTGGCTATCTGGTGGCAGTGTTTCCGGTGTTCAGCCGCATCTCGCGGCTTCGGATCGATCATCCGCTTGTTCTGATCGGCCGGCATTCCCTGCCGGTCTTCATCTTCGGAACCATCCTTGCCATGGTTGGTCAGGTACTGCTGTTCGTGACGGGACGCGACCCGCTCTGGGGCTCGCTGTTCGTGCTGGCCGGTATCGGGCTGCACTTTGCCTATGCCCGCTATCTCGACTGGCTCGGTGGCCTGTCGCGCCCTGCGGCCGCCAAGGCATGAAAAAGGCCCCGGTGTGGGGCCTTCTCACTGTTTGGATCTTGACCTGATGATCAGGCGGCGGCGTGGCTCTTGCGGACGTCGTCGTCCGTCAGGATGCCGCTTGCCCGCAGCAGGGATGCAAACCGGCCATTGCTCTGGCTCAGTTCGTGGAAGCCACCCATCTCGACGATCCGGCCGTGATCCATGAAGATCACCAGATCGGCTTCGCGCACCGTCGACAGGCGATGGGCGATGATAAAGGTGGTGCGATCCTTGCGCAGGTTGTCGATCGCAGCCTTGACGCGGTTCTCGGTTTCGACGTCAAGCGCGCTGGTCGCTTCGTCGAGCACGAGGATCGGTGCATTCTTCAGGATCGCCCGGGCAATGGCGATACGCTGGCGTTCGCCACCGGACAACCGGTTGCCACGTTCGCCGACGCGGGTTTCGTAGCCATCCTGACGGCCCTCGATGAAGTCGTCTGCGGCGGCAGCCTGCGCAGCGGCCATGACGTCGTCCAGCGAGGCGTCTTCCCGGCCGAGGCGAATGTTTTCGCTGATCGAACGGTTGAGCAGGCCGGCATCCTGGAACACCGTGGCGATCGAGCGGCGCAGCGACTTGCGGGTGACGGTCGAGATATCGACGCCATCGACAAGGATCTGGCCACCGGCCGGCTCATGCACACGCTGCAGGAGATTGACCAGCGTCGTCTTGCCGGCACCGGTCGGGCCAACGATGGCGATCGTCTGACCGGCCTTTGCCGTGAACGACACATTGCGCATGCCTTCGGTCGAATTGGCGAAGTTGAAGGAAATGTCGCGGAATTCGACTTCGCCACGGACATTGTTCAACTCGCCGGCATCGGCAGGCTCTTCACGTTCACGCACCGAGTCTTCCAGCACGAAGAAGTCTTCCAGCTTGGCACGGGCTTCGAAAATCTGCGTCACGAAGGCTTTCATCTGGTCGAGGCGGCCAATCAGCAGGCCGGCAAAGCCGATGAAGGCAATGACGTCACCGATGCCGAGCTCACCCTTCTGCACCAGGAAGGTGCCGATGACGAGGATGGCCATCATCGAAATGGTCGAGGCCATGCGGTTCAGCGCGCTGGCCAGCGCCCACCAGTCGAGGACCGGCAACTGGGCGGAGATCAGCTTCTGGGTGAAATTCTTCAATTCGCGGGTTTCAGCCTCGATCCGGTTGTAGCTATGGACAACCGATACGTTGCTGATCGAATCGGAGACATGCGAGAAGACCGTGTGATAATGGTCCTCAACCGAAGCCTGACCTTCCTTGGTGCGGGTCATGACGAACTTGCCGACGACCACATAGAGCACGCCGAGGACGACGAGCACGAGCGACAGGCGAACGTCCATGGCAAAAGCCGTGGGAACCAGAAGCGTCAGCGCAACCGCAGTCGCCAGGTGCTGGCGCATGAATTCGAGCCAGAGGCCGAACAGCGTTTCGCAGGCGCGCAGCAGGGTATGCAGCGCGTTGGATGTGCCGCGCTGTGTGTGCCAGGACAGGGGCATCGAGATGATGCGGCCGAAAGCCTCGGTGATCAGCGTCGAGCGGCGGGTATGGGCCAGCCGGTCTGCCTCGCGGGCGACCAGGACGAAAGCGATCGTGTTGAAAACGCCAAGCGCTGCCCACATCAACAGCATGGGCGTAACCGTCTGTTTGGAGGTGATCGCGTCGATGATGCGACCGAATAGAATGGGCTCGGCAATCGTGATGACCGCCAGAACGATATTGGCGACAACGATGGCCGATACACGGAGCTTGTGGACGGCAAGATACTGAAGCGCTCTTGCATAGACCTGGAACAATGACACTGTCTTATCCCTCTTGGGCAGTTGGTTTGCGGTGCAATGAAAAAGCAACTGAGCATTTGCATCGCGGGAAATAGTTTCCGGGAAGAAAAGGCCGGTTCTCGGAAGTATTCATTCTCTCATCTTGGGCAGATGGAACGAAAATTCCAAAACTGAACGCCGTCTTCCTTCCGTCGTCATTCTCTTCAACCAACCGCACCGGAAATCATCTTTTCACTTCGCCGCGCAAACTTGATTATGATAAACCGGTGCCGCAACTGAAAATTACAGACACATGGAGTTGATCATTCATAGCTTGCTATTTTTTGCGCCTTGAAGTTCGTTGATGATGCAGTGTTAGGTGGTCTCTTGACTGATGCAGGGATTATCGCGTTTGCAACATGAATGGGTGCTGAACGGCATATTCATGTTGCGGAGCAGCGGATCGGTCGGAGATTGAAAAATCTTTTGGAAGGGCATTTATGAATATCACCTTGCTGGTGCAATTTTTGGCACTGATAGACGAGATGAAAAGCAGGGACGAAATTGTTCAGGAGTTCGAGCGGCTTCTGGATCACTATGGTTTTGACTTCTATGGCATTGTCCGCCAGCCCAAGCCTGATGAAAATCCGTTGAGCCTGCTGCTCGCCGGCCGCTGGCCGGAGGGTTGGCCGCAGATCTATATCAAGAAGAAATACGTCATCATCGATCCGACCATCCGCTATCTCGGCCACGCGCAGCGCGGCTTTCGCTGGCGCGATACGCTGGTGGCCTTCCGCTCCGATCCACACCGCAAGCGCATGGAGCGCATGATGGTGGATGCGCGCGGCCATGGCCTTCACGACGGCTATATCTTTCCGGTTCACGGACGCCGGGGCCTGCTCGGCAATATGACATTGGGCGGCCGGGTGGTCGATCTCAGCCCGGTCGAAATGAGCCTGTTCGACGCGATTGCCAAGAAGATATTCTGGCGCCTCCTGGAGCTTACCGATCCTTCGGTCCTTGCCGCCATGGTCTCCAATGTCGATGTACAGATGACCCGCCGCGAGATGGAAGCGCTGCACTATCTGGCCGATGGCATGACCTCCAACGAGATCAGCAAGATCCTCGACATCTCCACCCACACGGTCGATTGGTACATGAACGGTATCCAGGACAAGCTGAAGGCGAAAAACCGCCATCACGCCGTGGCCCTTTCGTTCCGGCTGGGGTTGATTTCCTGACCGAAAATGAATCGGTCTGCACCGCCAATCTGAAATTGAACTTCACCTCACGAAACGCTAATAATTCTTTTCGCGGTGCAGCATTACCGTGTTTCAAGTCTTGAGGAGTCCGACTTGCCCATCTCGAAAATCCTTGTCGCCAACCGTTCTGAAATTGCCATTCGCGTCTTTCGCGCTGCAAACGAACTGGGAATAAAAACGGTTGCGATATGGGCGGAGGAGGACAAGCTGGCGCTCCACCGGTTCAAGGCGGACGAGAGCTATCAGGTTGGACGCGGGCCGCATCTGGCCCGCGATCTCGGGCCGATCGAAAGCTACCTGTCGATCGAGGAAATCATCCGGGTCGCCAAATTGTCAGGCGCCGACGCCATTCATCCGGGTTACGGGCTTTTGTCCGAAAGCCCGGAATTCGTCGATGCGTGCAAGGCGGCCGGCATCATCTTCATTGGCCCGACCGGCGATACGATGCGCCGTCTCGGCAATAAGGTGGCCGCCCGCAATCTCGCCATCGAAATCGGCGTGCCGGTCGTTCCGGCAACGGAGCCCTTGCCGGATGATGCGGCCGAGGTTGCCAAGAGGGCCGAGGAGATCGGCTATCCCGTCATGCTCAAGGCCTCATGGGGCGGCGGCGGCCGCGGCATGCGGGCGATCCGCGATCCGAAGGATCTGGCGCGCGAGGTGACGGAAGCCAAGCGCGAGGCGATGGCCGCCTTCGGCAAGGACGAGGTTTACCTCGAAAAACTGGTCGAGCGTGCCCGCCACGTCGAAAGCCAGGTTCTCGGCGATACCCATGGCAATGTCGTGCACCTGTTCGAGCGCGACTGTTCAGTCCAGCGCCGCAACCAGAAGGTCGTCGAGCGCGCGCCGGCACCGTATCTCACCGAAGAGCAACGCCAGGAGCTTGCCAGCTATTCGACGAGCATTGCCAAGGCGACCAACTATGTCGGCGCCGGTACGGTCGAATATCTGATGGATATGGATACGGGCAAATTCTACTTCATCGAAGTCAATCCGCGCATCCAGGTCGAGCACACCGTCACCGAGGTGGTTACTGGTATCGATATCGTCAAGGCGCAGATCCATATCCTTGAGGGCTTTGCCATCGGCACGCCGGAATCCGGCGTTCCCAAGCAGGAGGATATCCGCCTGAACGGCCACGCGCTGCAGTGCCGCATCACCACGGAAGATCCGGAACAGAACTTCATCCCCGACTATGGCCGCATCACCGGCTATCGTTCGGCCTCGGGTTTCGGCATCCGCCTCGATGGCGGCACGGCCTATCCGGGCGCCGTCATCACCCGCTATTACGATCCGCTGCTGGTCAAGGTCACGGCCTGGTCGCCAAACCCGCAGGAAACGATCGCCCGTATGGACCGCGCGCTGCGCGAATTCCGTATCCGCGGCGTCGCAACCAACCTGACCTTTCTCGAAGCGATCATCACGCATCCGAAGTTCAAGGATAATACCTATACGACCCGGTTCATCGACACGACACCGGAACTGTTCCAGCAGGTCAAGCGCCAGGATCGCGCCACCAAGCTGCTCACCTATCTCGCGGACGTCACCGTCAATCGACATCCGGAAGCCAAGGGCCGGCCGAAGCCGAGCGCCGATGCTGCAAAGCCGGTCATTCCGCGGCTCCAGGGCGAGATTGCCGATGGCACCAAGCAGAAGCTCGATGCGCTTGGACCGAAGAAATTCGCCGAATGGGTGCGCAATGAAAAGCGCGTGCTTTTGACCGATACGACCATGCGCGACGGCCACCAGTCGCTGCTCGCCACCCGCGTGCGCACCTACGATATCGCCCGCATCGCCGGCACCTACGCTCGCGCCCTGCCCAACCTGTTTTCGCTGGAATGCTGGGGCGGCGCGACATTCGACGTGTCCATGCGCTTCCTGACGGAGGATCCTTGGGAGCGTCTCGCCAAGGTGCGGGAAGATGCGCCGAACCTGCTTCTGCAGATGTTGCTGCGCGGCGCCAATGGCGTCGGCTACAAGAACTATCCCGACAATGTCGTCAAATATTTCGTCCGCCAGGCGGCCAAGGGCGGCATCGATGTTTTCCGCGTGTTCGACTGCCTGAACTGGGTCGACAACATGCGCGTCTCGATGGATGCGGTGGCCGAAGAGAACAAGATCTGCGAAGCGGCGATTTGCTATACTGGCGACATCCTCAATTCCGCCCGGCCGAAATACGATCTGAAATATTACACGGCGCTTGCCGCCGAACTGGAGCGGGCCGGCGCCCATATGATCGCGCTGAAGGATATGGCCGGGCTATTGAAGCCGGCCGCAGCCACGGTGTTGTTCAAGGCGCTGCGCGAAGCGACCGATCTGCCGATCCATTTCCACACGCATGATACGTCGGGCATTTCCGCCGCGACGGTTCTGGCGGCGGTGGATGCCGGTGTCGATGTGGTCGATGCGGCCATGGATGCCTTTTCCGGCAACACTTCGCAGCCCTGCCTCGGTTCGATCGTCGAGGCGCTGCGCGGCTCAGAGCGCGATCCCGGCCTCGATCCCGAATGGATCCGCCGCATCTCGTTCTATTGGGAGGCCGTGCGCAATCAGTATGCCGCCTTCGAGAGCGACCTCAAGGGTCCGGCGTCGGAAGTCTACCTGCATGAAATGCCGGGCGGCCAGTTCACCAATCTCAAGGAACAGGCCCGTTCACTCGGTCTTGAAACCCGCTGGCACCAGGTGGCGCAGGCCTATGCCGATGCCAACCAGATGTTTGGTGATATCGTCAAGGTCACGCCATCCTCCAAGGTGGTCGGCGACATGGCACTGATGATGGTCAGCCAGGACCTGACGGTTGCCGACGTGAAAAACCCGGCCAAGGACGTGTCCTTCCCGGACTCGGTCATCTCCATGCTGAAGGGTGATCTCGGCCAGCCTCCGGGCGGATGGCCGAAGGACATTCAGGAAAAGGCGCTGAAGGGCGAGAAAGCCTATACGGAACGCCCAGGCTCGCTGCTTGCCGATGCCGATCTCGACGCCGAGCGCAAGGTGATCGAGGAAAAGCTGGAGCGCGCCGTCAGCGATTACGAGTTTGCCTCCTACCTGATGTACCCGAAAGTCTTCACCGACTATGCACTGGCCGCCGACACCTACGGCCCGGTCAGCGTGCTGCCGACGCCGGCCTATTTCTACGGCCTGACCGCCGGCGAAGAACTGCTGCCGGAACTGGAAAAAGGCGTCTCGCTGGTTGTCCAGCATCAGGCGATGAGCGAGCCCGACGAGCAGGCGATGGTCAAGGTGTTCTTCGAGATCAACGGCCAGCCGCGCCTGATCAAGGTTCCCGACCGCAACCGCGCAGCCTCCAGCACCGCCCGCCGCAAGGCGGATCTCGGCAACGCAGCCCATCTCGGCGCCCCGATGCCCGGCGTCATCTCGACGGTCTCGGTATCCGCCGGCCAGACGGTCAAATCCGGCGACGTGCTGCTCTCCATCGAAGCGATGAAGATGGAAACGGCCCTGCACGCGGAAAAAGACGGCACCATCGCCGAAGTCCTGGTCAAGACCGGCGACCAGATCGACACCAAGGACCTGCTGATCGTCTACGGGGTTTGAGGGCGCTTCGAATGAAAATGGCCGGGGAAACCCGGCCATTTTCATTTTCCTAGATATCGTAGCTATTCCCCGCGCTCAGCGAAGAGATGAACTTTTTCGTGCGCTCGCGTTCCGGGGCTTGGAAAATATTCCCGGGCGCGCCGCTCTCGACGATCAGTCCGCCGTCGAGGAAGAGGACCTGGTCGGCGACTTTGGAGGCGAGGCGCAGGTCGTGGGTGGCCATGATCATGGTCGTGCCCTCGGCGGCAAGACGGTTGAGGACCTCGACGACTTCCTCGGCAAGTTCGGGATCGAGTGCCGAGGTCGGTTCGTCGCAGAGCAGGACGCGGGGCGACGGGGCAAGGGCGCGGGCAATCGCCACGCGCTGTTGCTGGCCGCCGGATAGAGTTGCCGGCCAGGCGTCGGCCTTGTGCGACATGCCGACCTTTTCGAGCAGTTCCTGAGCCCGGGCTTTTGCCTTTTCCTTTGGCCACTTCAGGACGGTGACCAGTCCTTCCATGACGTTTTCGATGGCCGTCTGGTGCGGGAAGAGCTGGAAATTCTGGAAGACCATGCCGGTCTGGCGGCGCAGGCGCTGGATGGCGTCCCAGCCGGTCTTCCTGCCGGGTTCGAACGTGATCTGCTCTTCGCCGAGCTTGATCGTGCCCGATGTCGGGATTTCCAGCAGATTAACGCAGCGCAGAAGCGTGCTTTTGCCGCCGCCGGACGGGCCGACCAGCGCCGTCACCGTGCCTTCGGCGATCCGCACGCTGATATCCTTCAGGACGACATTGTCGCCGAAACGTTTTTCGATATGGGTCAGCTCGATCATGTGCGCGCCTCCAGGAAGCCGCCATAGCGGGCGAAGCGTTTTTCCAGCCGCACCTGCAGCGAGGAAAGAACAGAACTCAGCGCCAGATAGAGCAGTGCCGCTTCGATATAGAGGATCAGCGGCTCATAGGTGGTGGCGACGATGCGTTGTGCCGTCTGGAAGAGCTCCGGCACGGTGATGGCGGCGGCAAGTGATGTGTCCTTCACCAGCGAGATGAACGTGTTCGACAAGGGCGGTACGGCGACGCGTGCGGCCTGCGGCAGGATGGTGCGGCGCATGGCCTGGCTCCAGCTCATGCCGATCGAATAGGCGGCCTCCCACTGGCCGCGCGGCACCGAGGAGATGACGGCCCGGATGATCTCGGAAGTATAGGCGCCGATATTGAGCGTGAAGCCGATGAGGGCGGCCGGGAAGGCGTCGAGCAGGATACCGAGGCTCGGCAGGCCGTAGAAGATGACGAAAAGCTGGACAAGCAAGGGCGTGCCGCGAATGACCCAGACGTAGAACCGCGCGATGGCGACCAGCGGCTTGGGCGCGAACAGCCGTGTGACGGCGGTCAAAAGCCCCAGTGCCAGGCCGAGCGTGAAAGAAAGCAGCGTCAGCGGGATGGTGAAGATCAGCCCGGCGCGGATGAGCGGCCAGAGCGAATCGAGCATGAGTTGAAGCCAAGGGGGCACGGCTATTCTTTCGTGGGGTTTATGACGTGAGCAGAATACACGTCCTTTTAAGCAGAGATACCCCTCGCATAAGGGCAGGGCCGTCGTCTATGACCTGAGGGAGGATCGGAGTGATGTCCGTATTTTGCCCGCCTCAAGAGATGTGCCGGGCGGCTTCGAGGGGGCTTTGGTCAAGCTGGGGCCGGACATATGGGGCGTGTGGCCCCCTCATCCGGCGCGGTGCGCCACCTTCTCCCCGCTGGGGAGAAGAGGGAGGGCGCTGCAGGCCGTGTGCGTGTCCCCTCCTTTTTCGGGGAGGGGACTTTGCCTGTTACCTGTAATTACTTCGAAACGTCGGCGCCGAAATATTTCTGTGAGATGGTCTCATAGGTGCCGTCGGCCTTGATCTCGGTCAGCGCTTTGTTGATGGCTTCGAGAAGTTCCGGCTCGCCCTTGCGCACGATGATGCCGGAATAATCGGCATTGGCCTGTTCAGCGGCGATCTTGACCGGCGCGTCCGGCTTCTTCTTCTTGAAGTCGAGGAAGGACAGGCTGTCATTGATGGTGGCATCGGCGCGGCCCGTCAGGACCAGCTGGATCGACTGGTCGAAGCCGTCGGTGCCGATCAGTTCAGCGCCGGACGCCTGCGCCAGCTTGCCGAAATTGCTGGTGAGCGACTGGGCGGAGTTCTTGCCCTTCAGATCCGGAAAATCCTTGATCTCGGCATTGTCGGACTTGACGATCAGAACGGCCTTCGAAGCGATATAGGGCTCGGAGAAGTCATACTTCTTCTTGCGCTCTTCGGTAATGCCGACCTGGTTGATGACGGCGTCGTAGCGGTTGGCATCGAGACCGGCGATCAGGCCATCCCATTTGCCTTCGAGGAATTCGGCCTTGACGCCAAGCTTCTGAGCAACGGCCTCGCCGATTTCGACGTCGAAGCCGACGAGCTTGCCGCTTTCGTCATGATAGGTGAACGGGGCATAGGTGCCTTCCGTGCCGATCTTCAGCGCGCCGGCCGATTTGACGGCTTCCAGGTTTTCACCGGCAAAAGCAGATCCGGAAACCAGCTGGGCAAAGGCGGCAGCGGCGAGAAGTGTGGGAACCCATTTCATTTTATTTTTCCATCTTTTGGTCCGGCCGTTTGCCGGTGTGGGGGGACAATCGCATGCCGCTTTATCCATGACAGCGCACAAAACTTCATTGTTCCCTGCAGGAGCGAAAGGTTTTTCTCATATTCACATGGTTTCCACGCAAAATTGGCGCAGAGCGCTTAAAATCAAGGCCGGGTGCTGATTTTTGCGGCAGGGCTTTCAGAGACTCATCCAAAAACATCAATAAATCGATTGAAATTCCGGCAATCTACATTTATGCACGTTTATGCCGATTTACACGCGTTTATCCGTGATTTGAGTTTTCATGCAGACAGAACTGCTTTTACGACAGAGACAGAGCCTCATCCAGGACCGGTTGCGGTTGTCAGGCCGCGTGCTGGCGGTTGATCTGGCCCAGGAGTTCAACGTTTCTGAGGATACGATCCGCAGGGACCTGCGCGAACTGGCGGCAGCCGGGCTTTGCGAACGGGTCTATGGCGGTGCGCTGCCGGTCGCGCCGGGCGGCACGACGCTGGTCCAGCGCGTCGGCGAGGCGCTGGGGCGCAAGGCGGCGCTTGCTTCAGCCGCCGTGCCCTTCATCACATCAGGCATGACTGTGTTTTTCGATGCGAGCTCGACCAATCTTGCGATCGCCCAGGCGCTTCCAAGCGGGCTGGAGCTGACGGCGGTGACCAATACGCCGCTGATTGCAGCCGAACTGATGAAAAATCCCGGTGCCGATATCATTCTTATCGGCGGCAAGATTGCCCGGCAGGTTGGGGCCGCAGTCGGCGCCAAGGCGCAGCGCGACGTGTCCGTGCTGCGGCCGGATCTGTGCATCCTTGGGGTTTGCGGCGTCGATCTTGCGGCCGGATTGACAGCTTTCGAATATGAGGATGCGGAATTCAAGCGGCTCGTGGCCCGCAACAGCGCTGCCGTGATCGCGGCCGTCACCAATGACAAGCTCAGCACATCGGCGCCGCATGCGGTCATCGCGGCGCAGGAATGCCAGACGCTGATCGTCGAGCATGACGCCGCCAAAGACAAAACCGAACTCTACGAAACCCAAGGCATTACAGTTGTTTATGCAGGAGAAACAAGATCATGAGGATTGCCCATGTCGCACTCTGGACCACAGACCTCGATCGTCTCTGCCGCTTCTGGGCAGATATCTTCGGCGCCACCGTGGGTGATCTTTACGAAAGCGCGCGGCGTCCCGGCTTTTCCTCGCGGTTTCTATATCTGAAGGACGGCCCCTCGGTCGAGGTCATGCAAGGCCCCTGGATCAGCGCAGAGAATGGACAGGCCGAGCGCCAGGGCTATGCTCATTTGGCGCTGTCTCTGGGCAGCCGCGAGGCCGTCGATGCGCTGGCGGCGAAGGCTGCGGCATCGGGCATCCTTTTATCGCCGGCCCGCATGACCGGGGACGGCTTCTACGAGGCTGTGCTGAGCGATCCCGACGGCAACCCCATCGAAATCACGGCCTGACGCCGTCACCACGTTCTACAGGAAAAGACCATGGACCAGCATCGTATCAACCCGCCGCAAGCCGCCGTCCGGCAACCCTATATGCCAAAAACGCGGCTTGCCGTTTCGCTGCTGTTCCTGATGAACGGCTTCGTTACCGGTAGCTGGGCGCCCAAAATCCCGGAATTCAAGGACAGGCTCGGCATTAGCGAAAGCGTGCTCGGCCTGCTGATCCTTGCTTTCGGTCTGGGGTCGCTGGTGCTGATGCCGATTGCCGGCGGGTTTATTGCAAGGCTCGGGTCGCAAAAGGTGGTGAAGGTAACGGCGATCCTGCTGTCGCCGATGCTGCTGCTGCTCACGCTCCTTCCCAATGTCTGGACGGCGGTGATCGGCATGATCCTGCTTGGCGGGTTCGTCGGCGCGATGGACGTGGCGATGAATGCCAATGCGGTCGAGGTCGAAAAATCGATGCGGCGGGCGATCATGTCGTCCTGCCATGCCTATTGGAGCCTTGGTGGTCTGATCGGCGCTGCGAGCGGCGGCCTCATCATGGCGCATTTCGGCGTCTATGCGCATGCCATTCTCGTCACGCTGGTCTGCCTTTCGGTGCTCACGATTGCCTGGCCGATGATCCTTGCCGACCAGCCGCATCCGGATACGGCCAAGCAAAAATTGCGGCTGCCATCCAATCCGCTGCCCTGGCTGATCGGACTGGTCGCCTTGTTCTCCATGGTGCCGGAAGGCACGGTGCTGGATTGGGGCGCGCTCTACCTGCGCAACGAACTCGGCGCTTCCGTTGCCATGTCCGGGTTCGGCTTTGCCGCCTTCTCGGCCACGATGGCGATCATGCGCTTTGCCGGCGACCATGTCCGCGACCGGTTTGGGGGTGTGAGAACCCTGCGCGTCTGCACGCTGACGGCACTGGTCGGCCTCGTGCTTGCCGGCCTGGCGCCCAACGCGCCGCTCGCTATTCTCGGCTTTGCGCTCGCCGGTGTCGGCATTTCCAACATGGTGCCCATCGCCTTTTCGGCCGCCGGCAACATGCCGGGCCTGGCGCCGGGTATCGGCCTGTCGGTCGCCACGTTCATGGGCTATTCCGGCATGCTGTTTGCGCCGTCGCTGATCGGTTTCGTTGCGGAACATACCGGCTTCTCGATCATCTTTACCTGCGTGCCGATCCTGTTCATCGTCGTTCTGGCGCTGTCGCATCACGCCGTGCATGCCGATCCGAAGGAGCGTGGGTGAATGATGATTGACTTTTGCAACGGCCCCTCGAGATCTCCCTCTTCTCCCCCAGCGGGGAGAAGTGCCGAGCGAATGCGAGGCGATGAGGGGGGCTTCGGCGAAGCCGGAGCCAGATAAAGTGGTCTTCGGCCCCCCTCATCCGCCCTTCGGGCACCTTCTCCCCGCCGGGGAGAAGAGGGAGTGCGCCGAAAACCCTTGGTAGAAAGCACTGACAGGATGAGCCGATTGGCGCGGCAGACATCAATTCGCCGTCAATCCATGAATGTTGCCGTTGACAAGGCGGCTTTCCTCATCCACCTCAGGGAAAGTCGCCGCAACAGCACGTGCAAGGGGCTTTCATGTCTTCCGCCTTCGATTACGAACCGCAACCCCGCAGGGCCTCCGTTGCCGTCGATGTTGGCGGGGTGATCGTCGGAGGATCGGCGCCCGTGGTCGTCCAGTCGATGACCAATACCGATACGGCCGATGTCGATGCGACCGTCGCCCAGGTGGCTGCTCTTCACAGGGCAGGCTCGGAACTGGTGCGCATTACGGTTGACCGCGACGAGAGTGCGGCTGCGGTGCCGAAGATCCGCGAGCGTCTGGAACGGCTTGGCCTCGATGTGCCGCTGATCGGCGATTTCCATTATATCGGCCACAAGCTTCTTGCCGATCATCCGGCTTGCGCCGAGGCGCTGGCAAAATATCGCATCAATCCGGGCAATGTCGGCTTCAAGGCGAAGAAGGACAAGCAGTTCGTCGAAATCATCGAACGCGCCATCCAGTTCGACAAGCCGGTGCGTATCGGCGTCAATTGGGGCTCGCTTGACCAGGAGCTTCTGACCCGCCTGATGGATGACAACCAGGCCAAAGGCTTTCCGCTGACGGCGCAGCAGGTGATGCGCGAAACCATCGTGCAATCGGCGCTGATTTCGGCCGAGCTTGCCGAAGAGGCAGGCCTTGCCCGCAACCGCATCATCCTGTCGGCCAAGGTCTCCAACGTCCAGGATCTGATCGCCTGCTACGCGATGCTGTCGTCGCGCTCCAATCATGCGCTGCATCTGGGGCTGACGGAAGCCGGCATGGGCTCGAAAGGCATCGTTTCCTCGGCGGCCTCGCTCGGCATCCTGATGCAGCAGGGTATCGGCGATACCATTCGCATTTCATTGACGCCGGAGCCCGGCGGCGACCGCACCCGCGAGGTGCAGGTGGCGCAGGAGCTGCTGCAGGTCATGGGCTTTCGCCAGTTCATTCCGGTCGTGGCCGCCTGTCCGGGGTGCGGGCGCACCACATCCACGGTGTTCCAAGAGCTGGCCCAGAAAATCGAGGGCGATATCCGCCGCAACATGCCGGTCTGGCGCGAGAAATATCCGGGCGTCGAGGGCCTGAAGGTCGCGGTCATGGGCTGCATCGTCAACGGACCCGGCGAAAGCAAGCATGCCGATATCGGCATTTCGCTGCCGGGTACGGGCGAGCTTCCGGCCGCCCCGGTCTATATCGATGGCAAGAAGGCGCTGACGATCCGCGGCACCAATATTGCCGGCGATTTCGAGACGCTTGTCGGCGAATATATCGAACGGCGCTTTGGCCAGGGCCAGGCGGCCGCCGAATAGGCTATAGTTTTACGGTCAACAGCTTGAGGCCGGCAAAGGCGAAAAACCCAGCCATGGCGCCTTCGATCCAGCGGCGGGACTTTTTGTAGCCGCGGTGTACTGGCTCGATCGAAAACAGCAGCGCAAATCCCATGAAAATGATGATACCGAGCACCATGCAGCCGCCGATCAGGATCGGCATGACCTGCGGCGCATCCTGCGGCGTGCCGAGCGATACCAGCGTCAGCCAGGAAAAGATCGCCTTCGGATTGGTCAGGTGGATGCCGAGCCCCTTGAAGTAGAGACGGCGCAACGACGGTGGCTGTTTCTCGAGCGGCAGGGTGGCCTCTGTCTCCTTCCGCATCGCCGATTTCAGTGCCTTGAACGCCAACCAGAGCAGATAGAGCCCGCCGGCAATCTTGAGGATGAACAAGGCGTTGCCATAGGTGCTGATCAGCGCCGAAAGCCCTGCGGCTGCCAGCATCGCCCAGGTATAGGACCCTGTCAGAACACCAAAGGCCAGCGCCAGTCCGGCATTGCGGCCCCGGCTGACGGCCGTCGAGATGATGGCGACGACGGCCGGGCCCGGCGAAGCTGTGGCGATGACATAGGCGCCCCAGGCGACCATCAGTTGCGGCAGGTAGGGCAAAATGGTGGACATGCGGCAATCTCCGGGCAGCGCTTTCAAGCGCGGCAGGGCGCCATTTTGCAGACGGCGCCGATAAAGAAAACGCGCATTCTTGTTGCGGTGACAATTTTGGCGGCTTGCTCAAGCCGACAAATGTTCGATCAGGATGGAGATCCCCAGGCCCACCAGCACCACGCCCGCCAGCGCCTCGGCGATCCGGCCAAAACGCTCGCCGATCAGGCGCCCGACCAGCATGCCGCCCGAGGACATGAGGAAGGTCGCAACGCCGATGGCGGCTGCAATGACGAAAATGTTGACGTCGAGAAAGGCCAGCGAAACGCCGACGGCCATGGCGTCGAGGCTGGTGCCGATCGCCGTCGCCATCAACAGCGGAAGAGACAATTGCGCGGATGGAGCCGCTTCGCTCTTCTGTGTCGACGCGTAGAGCATATGGACGCCGACGGTTCCCAGCAGCGCGAACGCGATCCAGTGGTCGACCGCCTGGACGAACTGGCTGGCGGCCACGCCTGCGGCCCAGCCGATGATCGGGGTGATGGCTTCGATGATGCCGAAGACGAGACCGGTGCGCATGGTTTCGCGAAATTTTGGCCGGCCGATGGCGGCACCCCGGCCGACGGCAACGGCAAAAGCATCGACGGACATGCTGATTGCCAGCATGGCAATGGTAAACGGTGACATGGATGAGCCTTCAAAACGGACGTGGGAAACCGGGCGTTGATTGCCTGTCCGGCAGGGCATCGTCGCCACGGTCTTGCCGGGCCGAGCGTCTCGGCCGATCGCACCATGCGCATGGGCACAAGCATGTTGATACGATCCTGCAGGGATATGCAGTGGCTACTCCCCGATGCCTGAGGGGATAGTTCAAAGACACAGGCGTGTCAATAAGGCAAAGTTAAAATGCCTTTTATTACAGATACTTGAAATATGCATCCATGCATAAACCCAAGACTGTGCAGGCAAAATCAGATGCACTATCCCCCTTGGCGGACAAGCCGTTGCAGTGCGTTCCTGTGTCTTCAGCGAGAAAAAATGCCGTGAAAAACCGGTCGCCGGCCGCCGGTATCAGTGGCTGCGATTGGCGATAAAACGCGCGGTCTGGTTCAGAATATCGGCACGGTTGCCGAATGGCTGAAGCAGGGTGGCCGCCTCAGTCACGAGGGCTGCCAGCCGGGTTTCCGCCCAGGCCTGGCCATGCAGCGAGACCAGCGTGCCCTTGCCACGGGCAGCGTCCTTGCCGGTTGCCTTGCCCATCGTCTTTGCGTCCGCTGTCAGATCGAGCAGGTCGTCGGCCAGCTGAAAGGCAAGGCCGATCGTCTCGCCATAGCTGCGCATCAGCCGGCGGTCGCGGGCGCTGCCCCCGGCGATGATGGCGCCGGCTTCGCAGGCAAAGCGGATCAGCGCGCCTGTCTTCATCGCCTGCAGCGTCACAATGGCCGCTTGGTCCGGGGCCGATGTCTCGGCAGCCAGATCCAGCGCCTGCCCGCCCGCCATGCCGCCAATGCCGGAGGCGCGCGCAAGAGCCAGCACCAGTTCGGTCTTTTGCCGGTCGGATAATTTTGTTTGCGGGGCTGCGATGATATCGAAGGCGAGGGTCAGGAGACTGTCGCCCGCAAGGATCGCATTCGCCTCGCCAAAGGCAATATGCACCGTCGGCTGGCCGCGGCGAAGATCGTCGTCATCCATGGCGGGAAGGTCGTCGTGAACCAGCGAATAGCTGTGAACGCATTCGAGCGCTGCGCCGATGCGCAGGGCCGCTTGTCTGTCGCCGCCGAGAAAGGCGGTGCTTTCCATCACCAGAAAGGGCCGCAGCCGTTTGCCGCCATTCAGGACACCGTGGCGCATGGCGGCGAGGAGCGGTGCGGGCCTGGCGATTTCGTCCGGCTGCGGCTCTTCACTGAGAATGCCGGTCAGGCACGCCTCGACCTCTACGGCGCTGGACTTCAGGCGGATTTCGAAGGATGTCTCGCTCATGCGGCGCTGTTTGGCATGACTGCGCGGCCGCTGGCAACGGGATTTTACCATATCGGCGTCCACATCGGCGCTCGCGGGCGCGGCTTGCTGTGCGTTACCGAGAAAACCGTTCAATTTTATCCGCGCTTGTTCTATGAAAATTGGATGGATCATCAGGCGGGCGTTTCAGGGGTGGACATTGTACCGGAATCTCGGGAGGAAAAGGACGTGCCGACCAGCCGTGCGCGGGGATGGGGCGAGGCCTTGCGCCGGCGCTGGCGCCAGATTCTTCTGATCGCGGTCGCGATCGCCATCCTGCCCTATCTGTTGATCGTCCTTTATGCGCCGGGCTTCATCCATCCGATTTCGACGCTGATGCTGCGCGATCTCGTTCTGTTGCGCGGCTATGACCGCCAGTGGGTCGCTTTCGAAGACATCTCGCCCAATCTGGTGCGCTCGGTGATGATGTCCGAGGATGGCCAGTTCTGTATCCACGATGGTGTCGACTGGGTGCAGATGCGCGGCGTCGTCAACGATGCGCTGGAAGGCGAATCCACCCGTGGTGCCTCGACGATCCCGATGCAGACAGCCAAGAACCTGTTTCTCTGGAACGGCCGCTCCTTCATCCGCAAGGGAATGGAGCTGCCTTTGGCGCTGGCATCCGATTTCGTTTGGAGCAAGCAGCGGATGATGGAACTCTATCTCAATGTCGCCGAATGGGGTCCCGGCATCTATGGCGCAGAGGCGGCGGCACAACACCATTTCGGCGTTCCCGCCGCAAAGCTGACCCGGCGGCAGGCGGCACTTCTTGCCGTGTCCCTGCCCAATCCGATCGAACGCAATGCCGGGAAGCCCGGCCGTGGCCTGCGCAGCCTCGCCGCAATGATCGAGCGCCGCGCCAGCCGTTCGGGAGACTATATCAAATGCCTTTATGGGTGAGATCAGGTCTTTTGATTGGCTGTGATGCTCATGTGTCCTCTATAGCAGGATCTCGTTTGGCACGGACCGGAGAAGATCGATGACCCAACTGACACTCTATGTCGGGAATAAAAACTATTCCTCCTGGTCGTTGCGGCCCTGGCTTGCGCTGGAGGCCTGCGGCATTCCGTTTCAGGATGTGGTCATCCCCTTCGATTTTCCGGCGGGCAACCCGAAGTTCAAGGATATTTCGCCGACAGTACAGGTTCCGGTTCTGCATCATGGCGATGTGCGGGTCTGGCAATCGCTGGCGATCATCGAATATGCCGCCGAACTTTTCCCCGATGCCGGGCTTTGGCCGAAAGATCCGGCTGAGCGCGCGGTGGCGCGGGCCTATTCGATGGAAATGCTCTCCGGTTTCCGGGCATTGCGCGGTGCCTGCCCGATGAACATCCGCCGCGAGAAGCGGGCGATCGCGCTGCCCGACGGCGTCACCGGGGATGTCGAGCGGATCGAGACGATCTGGCGCGAGGCGGTGGCGCGCTCCGGCGGTCCGTTCCTGTTCGGCAGCTTTACGGCGGCCGATGCAATGTTTGCGCCGGTGGTCAATCGTTTCGAGATCTACGACCTCACCCGCAATCCCGGCTCTCTGGCATATATGGATGCAGTCAAGACGCATCCGGCCTTCCGCAAGTGGCAGGAGGCGGCCCTGCAGGAAACCTGGATCGTGCCGGAGGACGAGGCCTGAGGATTTTCCTCGGCGGGCATCGCGAAAAAATGCCTGCAGGGACTGGTCAAATGCCTGTGGGGCATGTATAAGCCCGGCAAATTCCGAGATTGACATCTGTTTTTCCCGGCCAACAGACTGGCTGCGAAACAGAGTTTTGCCCGATAAGTGGAGTATGAAATGGCTGTACCTAAAAGAAAAACAAGCCCGTCCAAGCGTGGCATGCGCCGCTCCGCCGATGCGCTGAAGACACCGACCTATATCGAAGACAAGAACTCCGGCGAACTGCGCCGCCCGCACCACATCGACCTGAAGACAGGCATGTATCGCGGCCGTCAGGTTCTGACCCCGAAGGCTTCCGCTTAATCAGCGGGCCGTCAGGCTGTGATTGAAAGGGCTGGCTTTTGCCGGCCCTTTTTGCGTTGTTCGCCGGGATGCTTACATGCATGCCGGCTATGCCGCGCCGCCTTAGTTTTCCCAATCTCTGCCCTATCTGCCCGCTGCAGCCGTTTTCTTGACGCCTGCCGCGCTGTGATGCACATATCGACAAACGTCCGGCCCGGAGAGGCGGGGCGAGAAATTGGGAGCCGTTGCTGATGATTGCCGCAATTCCGTTGCTGATCGTGCCGTTCATTCTCTACAATCTTGGAATGATGGGCATCCTGGGAAGCGGCGGTGTCGCGGTCTTTGAAGACACGGTGTTCTCGATGACGATGTTGTCGGGCGCGATCTGGACGATGAGCATGGGCGACCTGACGATCGTGATTGCGCTGGTGCTGCTTTTCGTCGAAATCCTCAAGGCAACCCGCATCAGCTCCAAGGCGCTGATGGATCATTTGCTCTCGATGGTTCTGTTCATCGTCTTCCTGGTGGAATTCCTTTTGGTCGCCAATGCCGCGACCCATGTCTTCTTCATTCTGATGACGATCTGCTTCATCGACGTCATCGCCGGTTTTTCCGTGTCGATGCGCACGGCCGGGCGGGATGTGTCCATCGGGCTGTAATCGCGCCCTGAAAAGTGCCGCGCGCCGTTTTGGACGGCAGCGCGGCAATAAGGCGTGTCAGCCGAGATTTTCCAGCTTCGTCTGCAGGGCGCGCAGCTGCTCCTTCAGCTCATCGATATCCTTGGCCTCGGCCTTGCGCGGCTCCTTTGTGGCAGGTGTCGCCGCCATGAAGGGCGAGAACATCTGCATGGCCTGATGGAAGAGATCGGTGTTGCGCTTGACCTGTTCTTCCACCAATTGCAGCGGAACGGTCAGGTTCTTGCCGAGCGGCGTATCGCCGAAGGCCTTGTTGATCTGTTCGCGCATCGTCACCTGCTGGTCGGTGAAGGCCTGCATCGAATGTTCGAGATAGCTCGGCACCACCATCTGCATCTGGTCGCCGTAAAAGGAGATCAGCTGACGCAGGAAGGAGATCGGCAGAAGCGTGTTGCCGGTCTTGGATTCCTGCTCGAAAATGATCTGTGTCAGCACCGAATGGGTGATGTCGTCGCCTGATTTCGCGTCCTGAACGGTGAATTCCTCTCCCTTTTTCACCATCACAGCGAGATCGTCGAGCGTCACATAGGTGCTCGTCCCGGTATTGTAGAGCCTCCGGTTGGCGTATTTTTTAATGACAATCTGACCGTCGTGTTTGGCCATCTGGGTCTCCTCCCATGCTCCCGTCTTTATTATGTTTTTCAGAGTACCCGCAAAAAACCGGTTCTGACAATCTCTTTGTGCGTTGCGTGGACGCAGGTGCAAAATTTTTGCCTCCTGACGAGCTTGTGATCGGATTGTGGAGCGAAACGCGCCGCACTGCATCAAGGCGTTTGACTTGCGCCACGTCCTTTGCCAGTCTTTGGCAATCGCGAGAAAAGAACGAGGAAATATCTCATGAGCACGCCCTCCATTGTCATCGCCAGCGCCGGCCGGACCGCAGTTGGCTCGTTCAACGGCGCCTTTGCCAATACGCCTGCCCATGAGCTGGGCGCCGCTGTCATCAAGGGTGTGCTGGAGCGCGCCGGTGTCGAGGCCGCCGAAGTTGATGAAGTCATCCTCGGTCAGGTTCTGTCGGCCGGCGAAGGCCAGAACCCGGCGCGCCAGGCGGCAATGAAAGCCGGTATTCCGCAGGAAGCGACGGCCTGGGGCATGAACCAGCTCTGTGGCTCGGGCCTGCGCGCAGTCGCGCTCGGCATGCAGCAGATCGCCACCGGCGATGCCAAGATCATCGTGGCCGGCGGCATGGAATCCATGTCGATGGCGCCGCATTGCGCGCATTTGCGCGGCGGCGTCAAGATGGGCGATTTCAAGATGATCGACACCATGATCAAGGATGGCCTGACCGACGCCTTCTACGGCTATCACATGGGCACGACAGCGGAAAACGTCGCCAAGAAGTGGCAGCTTTCGCGTGAAGACCAGGACGTGTTTGCGCTGGGATCGCAAAACAAGGCCGAAGCCGCGCAGAAGGCCGGGCGTTTTGCCGATGAGATCATTCCCTTCATCGTCAAGGGCCGCAAGGGCGACGTGACCGTCGATCAGGACGAATATATCCGCCACGGCGCAACGCTGGAATCAATGGCGAAACTGCGCCCGGCCTTTGACAAGGAAGGCACGGTCACTGCTGCCAATGCTTCGGGCCTGAACGACGGGGCCGCTGCCACGCTGCTGATGAGCGAGGCGGAAGCCGGCCGCCGCGGCATTCAGCCGCTCGCCCGTATCGTCTCCTGGGCTACGGCCGGCGTCGATCCGCAGATCATGGGCACAGGGCCGATCCCGGCTTCGCGCAAGGCCCTCGAAAAGGCCGGCTGGTCTGTCGCCGATGTGGAACTTGTCGAAGCCAACGAGGCGTTTGCCGCGCAGGCCTGCGCCGTCAACAAGGATCTCGGCTGGGATACCTCGATCGTCAACGTTAATGGCGGTGCCATCGCCATCGGCCATCCGATCGGTGCATCCGGCGCACGCGTTCTGAACACGCTTCTGTTCGAAATGAAGCGCCGTGGCGTTTCCAAGGGTCTTGCCACGCTTTGCATAGGCGGCGGCATGGGTGTTGCCATGTGCGTCGAGCGGCTGTGACACTCTGAGTTTCGTTGATCGCCCCGGCGTCAAAGCCGGGGCAAACTTCACGGCAAAAGCCGGGAGAGCTGTCCGGCGCCCTCGAGCGCCAGCGTCAAAACAAAAAGATTCAACAGGGGAGAAGTCGGATGAGCAGGGTAGCATTGGTCACAGGCGGATCGCGCGGCATCGGCGCGGCCATATCCATCGCGTTGAAGGGGGCCGGATACAAGGTGGCCGCGACCTATGCCGGCAATGACGAAAAAGCGAAGGCCTTCAGCGACGTCACCGGCATTCCGACCTATAAGTGGGACGTCTCCGACTATAAGGAATGCACCAAAGGCATCGCGCATGTGGTCGATGATCTCGGCCCGATCGAAATCCTCGTCAACAATGCCGGCATTACCCGCGATGCGATGTTTCATAAGATGACACCGGAGCAGTGGGGTGACGTGGTCGGTACCAACCTCACCGGCCTTTTCAACATGACGCATCCGGTCTGGACCGGAATGCGCGACCGCAATTTCGGCCGGGTGATCAACATATCCTCGATCAACGGCCAGAAGGGCCAGATGGGCCAGGCGAACTACTCGGCCGCAAAAGCCGGCGATCTCGGCTTCACCAAGGCGCTCGCCCAAGAAGGCGCCGCCAAGGGCATTACCGTCAACGCCGTCTGCCCTGGCTATATCGGTACCGAGATGGTCCGCGCGATCCCGGAAAAGGTACTGAATGAACGGATCATCCCGCAAATACCCGTCGGCCGCCTTGGCGAACCCGACGAGATTGCCCGGATCGTCGTGTTCCTGGCCTCCGACGATGCCGGGTTCATCACCGGCTCGACGATTTCGGCCAATGGCGGTCAGTTTTTCGTCTGATTGAGCCCTGCTTAGATTGCTGACGGCGCCTTCGGGTGCCGTCTTGCGTTTTCCGCACACATGAATTTTCCGGGTCTCTTTCGATCATAAGGATTGCTGGCTCGATTCACGCCCAATTCGCTCCCAATTTTGGGGGGATATGAATCCGGCGAAGAAAACCTTGAACCATCACGCTTTGTTCTACCATATCGTGTGGGTGCTGGCCGGGTGAAAGCCATGGGATCACTCTTTGTATGCGTTTTGTTCTGGGTGCTATTTTAAAATACCCTAATATTTAAGGGTATTTTCTCCAGCGGACGGGCTGGGAAAATTTTCCGGGAAATTCGGGTATCTGGATTCTGAATCTCAGATTCGTGCTGCATTGCGCACGCCGTGCAATCTTCATTTTTTGGTGAAACGAACGCTCAAAATAACGATTCAGCATCTGGTGCGAATCCGGCTTAGAAAGCCCAGATGTAGCGGTGAACAAACCCTGAATCCGCTGGAGTCTGCGTTTCGTCGCTGATTCGTTCCACCGCTGTTCCGAATTCGGCAGGCAGGGGGTGGAAATGACAGCCAAAGGCCCCATTTGAACGTTTCATGATCCCATGCCCCTTGCGTTTGTGCTTTTGCGTGGGCATGTGTTCTGCGCCGGTTGAAACGGCTTTGAAACGCCGTGAATGGCCTTCGCAGATTGAAAGTGCGCAGGATCGATATAGTGCCTGACCAACCGATGATCTTGAGTGGCCGCGGCGTGATCGCGGTGCTCGGCCCCACCAATACCGGCAAGACGCATTACGCGATCGAGCGCATGGTTGCGCACGAAAGCGGCGTCATCGGCCTGCCGCTGCGCCTCCTGGCGCGCGAGGTCTATACGCGTGTCGTCGAAAAGGTCGGTGCCCACAATGTCGCGCTGATCACCGGCGAGGAAAAGATCACGCCGCATATGGCGCGCTTTTCCGTCTGCACGGTCGAGGCCATGCCGCGCGAGACCAAGGCTGCCTTCGTTGCCATCGACGAGGTGCAGCTTGCCGGCGACCTGGAGCGCGGTCATATCTTCACCGACCGGCTGATGCATCTGCGCGGCCGGGTGGAGACACTGCTGCTCGGCGCCTCCACCATGCGGCCGATCCTGGAACATCTGCTGCCGGGGATCACCGTCGTCGAGCGCCCGCGCCTGTCCCAGCTTCTCTATGCGGGCTCCAAGAAGATCACCCGCCTGCCGCAGCGCACTGCCATCGTCGCCTTCTCCGCCGAGGAGGTCTATGCGATCGCCGAGCTGATCCGCCGCCAGCGCGGCGGTGCCGCCGTCGTGCTGGGCGCCCTGTCGCCGCGCACGCGCAATGCGCAGGTGGCGCTCTATCAGGCCGGCGATGTCGAATATCTGGTGGCGACGGATGCCATCGGCATGGGGCTCAATCTCGATGTCGATCATGTCGCCTTCGCCCAGGGCCGCAAATATGACGGCTACCAGTTCCGCGATCTCAATCCCGGTGAGCTGGCGCAGATCGCCGGACGCGCTGGGCGCCATCTGCGCGATGGGACATTCGGGGTCACTTCGCGGGTCGAGCCGTTCGACAACGAGCTGGTGCACCGGATCGAATCACATCAGTTCGATCCCGTCCGCGTTCTCCAATGGCGCTCCAAATCGATGAATTATGCCTCGATCGCGGCTCTGAAGAAGAGTTTGGATGCCGCGCCTGCCGTCCATGGCCTCACCAGGGCCCTGCCGGCGGTCGATCAGCAGGCTTTGGACTATCTTTCGCGCTATCCGGAGGTTACCAGTGTCGCGACGACACCGGAGCGTGTAGAGAAACTGTGGGAAGCCTGTGCGCTTCCCGACTACCGGCGGATAACGCCGGCGCAGCATGCGGATCTGATTTCGACGATCTATGCCGATCTCGTCCGGCGTGGCACAGTGAATGAAGATTTCATGGCCGAACAGGTCCGCCGCGCGGACCATACGGATGGTGAAATCGACACATTGTCCGCGAGAATTGCACAAATCAGGACATGGACCTATGTGTCCAACCGTCCGGGATGGCTTGCCGATCCGACACACTGGCAAGAAAAGACGCGGGAAATCGAGGATCGATTGTCTGACGCGTTACATGAAAGGTTGACGAAACGCTTTGTTGATCGCAGGACATCTGTGCTCATGAAGCGCCTGAGAGAGAATGCGATGTTGGAAGCTGAAATCAGTGTAAATGGCGATGTCTTCGTTGAAGGTCATCATGTGGGACAATTGGCCGGGTTCCGTTTCACGCTGGCGACAGTGACCGATGGTCTCGACGCGCGTGCAGCGCAAGGAGCTGCGCAAAAGGCGCTGGCTCTCGAGTTCGAAGCGCGTGCGGCACGGTTGCATGCGGCCGGCAATGCCGATCTGGCGCTGTCGTCGGATGGTCTCGTGCGCTGGCTCGGCGATCCCGTGGCGCGGCTGACAGCCAGCGACCATGTCATGCGTCCACGCGTGCTCTTGCTTGCCGACGAGCAGCTGCAAGGCAATGCCCGCGAGCATGTGCTGGCCCGCATCGAACGCTTCGTCAATCATCACATCTCGACGGTTCTGAAGCCGCTTGACGATCTCTCGCGCGCTGAGGATCTCGAAGGTCTTGCCAAGGGCCTGGCTTTCCAGCTGGTCGAAAATCTCGGCGTCATGTTCCGCCGCGATGTCGCCGATGACGTCAAGTCGCTGGACCAAGAGGCGCGCGCTTCCATCCGCCGCCATGGCATCCGTTTCGGCGCCTATCACATTTTCATGCCGGCGCTGTTGAAGCCTGCTCCGGCCGAACTCATCACGCTGCTCTGGGCGTTGAAGAATGACGGTCTCGACAAGCCGGGCTATGGTGATCTGATCCCGGTTCTGGCCGCTGGCCGTACGTCGGTGGTCACCGATCCGTCGTTCGAGCGCACGTTCTACAAGCTGGCCGGCTTCCGCTTCCTTGGAAAACGTGCCGTTCGTATCGACATCCTCGAGCGCCTGGCTGACCTCATCCGTCCGCTGCTGCAGTGGAAGCCGGGCACGACGCCGCGTCCGGACGGTGCCTATGATGGCCGCCGCTTCACCGCAACGACAGCGATGCTGTCCATTCTAGGCGCGACGCCTGACGATATGGAAGAGATCCTCAAGGGTCTCGGCTACCGGGCAGATTCCGTCAAGGTCGAGGACGCAGCGGCGTTCCTGGCCGCCCAGTCCGGATTGGCCGCACCGGCAACGGATGCCACAGCGTCCGACACGCCGGCTGAAACCGCCGATCACGACGACGCCGACGCTGCTCCTGCAGGGGAAGGGGTCCAGGCTTCCGAACCGGCAGCTTCTGAGCCGGCAACTGCCGAACAGGCTGTAGAGACTGTTCCGGCTGCCACTGAAGCCGAAGCGTCCGATCAGTCAGTCATTGCAGAGCAGGCAGGCGAATTGGCTGAGCCGGTTGAGGCCAAGCCTGTTCTTCTGTGGCGCCCGGGCAGCCGCAATGACAACCAGCGTTCCGGTGGACGCCCGCAGGGCGATCGCCGTGGCGCGGGCAACCGTGCACCGCAGAGTGAAGCCCGCCGCGAGGGTGGCGAGCCGCGCCGTGAGGGTGAAGGCCGCCGCGAAGGCCGTGATGACAATCGCAAGCCGGGTGGTGGCGGCAAGCCGGATCGCAACCGCGGCCGTGACGGTGGCAAGCCCCAGGGTGGTCAGCGGCATGAAAAGGGCGACCGCCAGGATCGTCCCGATCGCAACGACCGCGGCGGAAAGCCGCAGGCCGCCAAATTCGAGGCCCGTCCACCGCGCAAGGAAAAGCCGATGGATCCGGATTCGCCTTTCGCCAAGCTCGCTGCTCTCAAGGAGCAGATGAAGAAATAAGGCTGAAGGTCAGCGTATGGGTGAAAAGCCGCCTCAATCCCTGCCGGTTCTGCGCCAGCGTCTCGACAAATGGCTGTTCTTCACGCGCCTGCAAAAATCACGCTCGATCGCCCAGAAGGCGATCGAGTCCGGTGATATCCGGGTCAACGATGCCAGGATCACCCAGCCATCCCATGCTGTGAAAGCTGGTGATATCGTCGCCGTTTCGCTGGACCGGCGCGACACGATCGTGCGCGTTCTCCTCCCCGGTGTGCGGCGCGGCCCCTATGAAGAAGCCCGCCTGCTCTACGAGGATCTGACGCCCGCAGCCGTTCCCGGTGAAAAACAGAATGCCTTCGAGCAGGCAACCCGCGAGCGCGGCAGCGGCCGGCCGACCAAGAAGGAACGCCGCGACGTCGACAGGCTCAAGCAGGGTTGGGACGAGGAATAGAAAACTGTCCCGCCAGGGGGCCGTTTGGCGCATGGATTATTCTTGCAAAGCCCCCGCAAAGCCTTTACCTCACGGGGTAAATGAGCAGCCATGTTGCGTCGCGAGAGGCGTTGGCGGGCTGGTATCCCCGAACCGATGCGGACAAGCGGGCCTCTTCTCAGGTTCCTGTCTGCCGTCAATGTGAGAAATCGCTGGAGTACCTCATGACGTATGTCGTGACCGACAATTGCATACGCTGCAAATATACCGATTGCGTTGAAGTGTGCCCGGTGGACTGCTTCTACGAGGGCGAAAATTTCCTGGTCATTCATCCCGACGAGTGCATCGACTGTGGTGTCTGCGAGCCGGAATGTCCGGCAGGCGCCATCAAGCCCGATACCGAACCGGGCCTCGACATGTGGCTTAAGGTCAATGCCGACTTCGCCACACAATGGCCGAATATCACCGTCAAGCGTGATGAGATGCCGGAAGCCAAGGAAATGGACGGCGAAGAAGGCAAGTACGAGAAATACTTTTCGCCGAAGCCCGGCACGGGCGACTGACGCGGGCGAGTGTCTGCCGGCCGGTCGATTCCCGGCTGTAAAAGATGGCGAAATTTGGGGAATCATGGCTTAACCATGTCCGTGCAGGGCTGGTTGGCCTTGATGGCCGTTGTAAAGCAAATTATTGATTTCCGCAGTTTTTTATGATAGGGTCTAAAAACTGATCCACATCGTGGCACTTGCGTGTGCCCGAAAAACCATCACGAAAGCAAAACAATCCCACTGCGCGGCTGACCCCAAATACGCAACGGCAGTTGCTTGTGTGTGATCGCTCCGCAGAAGATCGATTTGATGACCGTTGGAACGGATCAGCATGGAGTCACCCGACGGTGCCCCCGTCCATCCCGGGCCTGACTGACCCGGCCCCGGCTCGCAGCCGGGAGCGTAACAGGGAGTTTTTGAAACGAATGACGACCCAGCAGAAAAAATCTTCAACACGCCATGGATTCAAGACCGGTGAATCGATCGTTTACCCGGCTCATGGCGTTGGACAAATCGTTGCTATCGAAGACCAGGTGGTTGCGGGCATGTCGCTCGAACTGTTTGTGATCGATTTCGAAAAGGACAAGATGCGTCTCAAGGTACCGGTCGCAAAAGCCGTTTCCATTGGCATGCGCAAGCTCTCCGAGACCGATTTCGTCGAACGTGCATTGAAGGTCGTCCAGGGCAGGGCACGCGTCAAGCGGACCATGTGGTCGCGCCGCGCGCAGGAATATGATGCCAAGATCAATTCCGGTGACCTGATCTCGATCGCCGAAGTCGTTCGCGACCTCTATCGTGCTGAAAACCAGCCGGAGCAGTCCTATTCCGAACGTCAGCTCTATGAAGCTGCGCTTGACCGCATGGCGCGCGAAATCGCAGCCGTAAACAAGATGTCGGAAACCGAAGCTGTCCGTCTCGTTGAAACGAACCTCAACAAGGGTCCGAAGCGCGGCAAGGCCATCGAAGAAGACGAAGCGCAGGAAGAAGCTGCGTAAGCCTTTCTTCAAGCACTGCTTTCATCTCAAAAGCCCTGTCAGCAATGACGGGGCTTTTTTGTATCTTGTGGCAGGGTCTGTCATCGTTTCCGGCGGGGCGTGCCAGGAGACTCTTCTTAACATCGTGATATGCTGATGGAAACGCCTTGCCGCGATCTGCCGGCACGGGAGGCGGGATTGTGTAAACCGGCATGGGAGGAAAACATGCCTGCTACCGTTTCTCTGCATCCCCTGCTCGACCAAGGCGTGCCCAGGGCAGCGACCGGCTTCTCCGGTGGCGTTCTGGTCTGCGCCTGCGCTGACAAGCCTGTACGCGTCAAAATTGAAGGGGACGTCGCCCATAACCACGCCTGCGGCTGCACCAAATGCTGGAAACCGGCCGGGGCGACATTTTCGGTCGTTGCGGTCGTTCCGCATGACAAGATCACGGTGCTTGAAAACGGCGACAAACTTGAAGTCGTCGATACGTCGGCACTGATCCAGCGACATGCCTGCAAAGGCTGCGGCGTGCACATGTATGGCCCGGTGGAACGCGAGCATCCGTTCCAGGGGCTGGACTTCATTCACCCGGAACGTTTCGATACCGACGGCTGGTCGCCGCCCGGCTTTGCCGCTTTCGTCTCGTCCATCATCGAAGCCGGTACCGATCCCGATGATATGCCGGCCATCCGGGGCCGCCTGAGCGAACTCGGCCTGACGCCATCCGATTGCCTGAACAATGCGCTGATGGACTATATTGCCACCTGGACCGCGAAGAAGAGCGGTGTGTTGAAATCCTGATCTGCCCATAGGCAACCGGCTTGAACGAAAAAGGGCGCAGCGATCGATATCGCTGCGCCCTTTTTCATTGTTTTAAACGGTCTGCTTATGCAGCGCCGCGCGACTTTTCGAAACGCTTGCGGTCGTTCGAGTCGAGGTACATCTTGCGCAGGCGGATGTTCTTCGGCGTCACTTCGACCAATTCGTCGTCCTGGATCCAGGAGAGTGCACGGTCAAGCGTCATGCGGATCGGTGGGGTCAGCTTGACGGCTTCGTCCTTGCCGGAGGCGCGCATGTTGGTGAGCTTCTTGCCCTTCAGCACGTTGACTTCCAGATCGTTGTCACGCGTGTGGATGCCGATGATCATGCCGGCATAGACCTTCTCGCCGACATCGATGATCATCGGGCCGCGGTCTTCCAGGTTGAACATGGCGTAGGCAACGGATTCGCCAGCGTCGTTGGAGAGCAGAACGCCCTGAACGCGGCCGCCGATATCGCCCTTGTAAGGCTGATATTCGTGGAACAGACGGTTCATGATCGCCGTGCCGCGCGTGTCGGTCATCAGTTCCGACTGGTAGCCGATCAGGCCACGGGTCGGAGCAAAGAACTTCAGGCGAACGCGGTTGCCACCGGACGGACGAAGCTCGGCCATTTCAGCCTTGCGCTCGGACATCTTCTGGACGACGACGCCGGAATATTCCTCATCGACGTCGATGACGACTTCTTCGACCGGCTCCAGCATCTGGCCTGTGGCTTCGTCCTTGTGCATGACGACGCGCGGACGCGATACGGCAAGTTCGAAACCTTCGCGGCGCATGGTCTCGATGAGAACGGCCAGCTGCAATTCGCCACGGCCGGACACGTAGAACGAATCCTTGCCTTCGGCTTCTTCGATCTTCAGCGCGACGTTGCCTTCAGCTTCCTTAAACAGGCGGTCACGGATGACGCGGCTTGTTACCTTGTCGCCTTCGGTGCCGGCAAGCGGGCTGTCATTGACGATGAAGGACATGGTGACGGTCGGCGGGTCGATCGGCTGGGCATGCAGCGCTTCCGTGACCGAGGGGTCGCAGAACGTGTCGGCGACCGTGCCCTTGGACAGGCCAGCGATGGCGACGATGTCGCCCGCATGCGCTTCGTCGATCGGCGTACGCTCGATGCCGCGGAACGCGAGAATCTTGGAGATACGGCCGTTTTCAATCAGCTTGCCGTCCTGGCCGAGAACCTTGACGGCCTGGTTCGGCTTGATCGAACCGGAATGGATACGGCCGGTGATGATGCGGCCAAGGAAGGGGTTGGCTTCCAGGATCGTGCCGATCATGCGGAACGCGCCGTCTTCCTCGCCGACGCTCGGCTCGGGAACGTGCTTGAGAACGAGGTCGAGAAGCGGTGCGAGGCCCTCTTCCTTCGGACCTTCCGGATTGACGTTCATCCAGCCGTTGCGGCCCGAACCGTAGAGGATCGGGAAGTCGAGCTGTTCGTCGGTCGCATCCAGGTTTGCAAAGAGGTCGAAGACCTCGTTGATGACTTCTTCATGGCGGCCGTCCGGGCGGTCGATCTTGTTGATCGCGACGATCGGGCGAAGGCCGACCTTCAGGGCCTTGGAGACCACGAACTTGGTCTGCGGCATCGGGCCTTCCGAGCTATCGACCAGAACGATCGCGCCATCGACCATCGACAGGATACGCTCGACTTCACCACCGAAGTCGGCGTGGCCGGGGGTGTCGACGATGTTGATGCGCACGCCCTTCCACTCGATCGAAGTGGCCTTGGCCAGAATGGTGATGCCGCGCTCTTTTTCGAGGTCGTTCGAATCCATCATGCGCTCGGTCGTGCGCTGGTTGTCGCGGAACGAACCCGACTGCTTCAAAAGTTCGTCGACGAGCGTGGTTTTCCCATGGTCAACGTGTGCGATGATCGCGATGTTGCGCATTTTCATGTGTGAATACTCGGAGGTTTCGGGGCGTATGTGATGAACGCCGCATCTTCAATTGCGCGGCTCATACAGGTTTTTTTGCATTTGCGAAAGGGGGGAAGGCGGCAAAGTCTTGAGAGAGAGTGAATCCGGCCGATGTTTCATACCGAATTCCCGGCGGGATCGAGGGTGATCTGCCACAACTCGTGATCGTCCCGATCCATCAGCCGGACCGTCATCTGTTCCGTCTGGCCGTTAATATCGACAAGGCCGAAGAATTGCAGGCCGGCAGACGGCGGCAGATTCTGGTCGATACCGCTGCCGGCGGCCTTCATGAAGCGCACCTGCGGACCAAAGGTCATGTCCAGTTCCTTGGGCCCATAGGTGCCCGAGTGCAGTGGACCGGAGACGAATTCCCAGAACGGCAGGAAGTCCTTGAAGGCGGCACGGGAGGGGTCGTAGTGATGGGCGGCGGTATAATGCACATCCGCCGTCAGCCAGACGGTATTCTGAATGGCATTGTCACGGATGAAGGTGAGGATATCGGCAAATTCCTTTTCGCGGCCTGTTGGCAGACCGTTGTCGCCATTGGCGATCGCATCGGAGCCCTGCCTGTTGGCAAAATCGTCCCAGACGACAAGGCCGATCGGCATATCGCAAGCGATCACCTTCCAGGTGGCTTTCGAGGCCGCCAGCTCCCGCTTCAACCAATCCGCCTGCTGCCAGCCGAAAAGCTCATTGCCGCCGCCCTGATTGGCTTCGCGATAGGAGCGCAGATCAACGAAGAAGACATCGAGCAGCCGGCCATAGGGGATCTTGCGGAAGATGCGGCCAGGCTGGGCCGGAAAGGCGCGGATCGGCGTCATCTCCTGGAAGGCCTGCATGGCGCGGGCGGCATAGACGGAGACGTCCTTGTCCAGATAACGGGGATCGTCGCGCAGATCGGTCGACGGCGACCAGTTGTTCAAAACCTCATGATCGTCCCATTGGTAAAAGGTCGGGCATGTGGCGTTCAGCGCGCGGACGTGATCGTCGAGAAGATTGTATTTCCACTGGCCACGATATTCCTCAAGCGTGCGGGCCACCTCGCGCTTTTCCGGGGTGACGATCCGGTTTTTCCAGATGGTGCCGTCGCGGAGCGGAATTTCATCGGGGATCGGGTTGTCGGCATAGATCGTATCGCCGGAATGAATGAAGAAATCCGGCTCGTGCAGCTGCATGGTCGAATAGGTCTTCATGCCTATATCGTCGATGCCCCAGCCCTGGCCTGCTGTATCGCCCGACCAGACGAAACGCACCGAGCGGCGGCGCAGCGGCGCGGTGCGGAACCGGCCGATAACCGGTTCGGAAACGCTGTTGCTGTCATAGAGATCGGTCGCGGTGAAGCGGTAGAAGATGTCCTGATCAGGTAAGAGATGGTCGAGCGCACATTTCACCGTGTAATCACTTTTGGGCAGCGCATCGATCGAGGGCAGGCGGACGGGCGAAGAGAAACTCTCGGTGGTCGAATATTCGACCGCTATGCGCGAGGGCCGGTCGGCCCGTGTCCAGATCATCCCGGATTTCGTATCGACATCGCCGGACTGGACACCATGCGTGAAGGACGGCCTGCCGTAGCCTCGTGAATAAAATGGCGTGGCAAGAACCGATGTGGCGGCAAACCCGGCAGCCCCTGCAGACACAAGGAAGGAGCGGCGGGTCAGCGTATCCTGAATATCGACCAAATCGGCCTCCGGTACCGTCACGGGAATCACGCGAAACCCGAGGCGGACCTTTGGCGAAAGCGATGTCAGTTCGTTTACAGTTGGATGAATCTATTCCAACGGTTGGCGACAGTTCCGTGACGCGGGGCAATTTTGTGCCGAATATTGACAATATTCAGCACGCGCGCCATCCTAACGGTCGCATTGGGAGACGAGCATGGCGTCCGAAAGCATTCACGTCCGGGTCACAGGCCCCCTGCAGGATCATGTCCAGCAACAGATCGGCCAGGACGGCCTTTATGAAAATGCCAGCGAATATATCCGCGCGCTGATCCGCCGTGATCTGCAAAGCCGGACGGAGGCTTGGGACTGGCTGCAGAAAAAACTGGAGCTAGGATTGAGGGCCGACGAAAGCGAGTTTGCCGCTGTTTCGGCCGAAGACGTCATCCGGCGCAATACAAGCCGGTAGAATGAGCGGATATCTTTTCTATCCTCCTGCCGACGCCGCGCAGGACCGCATCTGGAAAGACACTGTTGTTCAGTGGGGCGAAGCCCAAGCGGTGAGCTATATCAAAGGTCTCTATGCCCATCTGCAGACATTGTCTCAGACCAAGGCCCTGTGGCGCCGTTTGCCCAGTGCTCTCGCTGTGCCGGCCGATCTGAAAGCCCAGGTGTTCTTCAGCCGATACAAACGGCACTATCTGTTTTTTCGCGAACTCCCGAGCGGCAAGATAGGCGTGATAGTCATCCTGCATGACCGGATGGATATCCCCGTGCGGCTGCACGAGGATTTGATGGGTTTGTCAGGCAAGCTTGACGATTTTTAGCCGGTCAGGCGTCGGAGCCCGACAGCTCCTCCGTGACCGCCAGCCCCTTTTTCGCCAGCATCGCATCCGGGCTAGGCAGTTTGCCCCGAAAGGCCTTGTAGGCATCTTCCGGGTCGATCGAGCCGCCGACGGAATAGATGTGGTCTTTCAGCTTTTTGGCCATGGCCGTATTAAAGGCATCGCCGGTTTCCTCGAAGGCGGCGAAGGCGTCGGCATCGAGCACTTCCGACCACATGTAGGAATAATAGCCGGCCGAATAGCCGCCGGCGAAGATGTGCTGGAAGTGTGGCGCGGCGTGGCGCATGACCAGTGATTTCGGGATGCCGAGTTCGCTGAGGATTTCCGCTTGAACCGCCATCGGGTCGTCGATCGGACCACGGGTGTGGAATTCCATATCGACGATCGCCGACGAGGTGAATTCCACCGTGTTGAACCCGGCATTGAAGGTTCGGGCGGCCAGAACCTTGTCGAGCAGCGCCTGCGGCATCGGTTCGCCGGTCTCGACATGCACGGCATATTGCCTGAGGATCGCCGGTACCGTCAGCCAGTGTTCGTAGAGCTGCGAGGGCAACTCGACGAAGTCGCGCGACACCGAGGTGCCGGAGACGGACGGGTAGGTCACATCCGAGAGCATGCCATGCAGGGCATGGCCGAATTCGTGGAAGAGCGTGCGGGCATCGTCGAGCGACAGCAGCGCCGGCTTTCCCTCCGCCGGTTTGGCAAAGTTGCAGACATTGTAGATGATCGGCAGTTCGCCGGTCTTCCCGTTTTTCAGCGGCAGCTTGTGCTGCGACTGGAACGCGCTCATCCAGGCGCCGGAGCGCTTCGAGGAACGGGCAAAATAATCACCGAGGAAGAGAGCGACAAGCTTGTCCTGGGCATCGCGGATTTCAAAGACGCGCACATCCGGGTGATAGGCGGTGATGCCCTTCTTTTCGATCGCGAGGATGCCGAACAGCCGGTTGGCCACATCAAAGCAGGCCTCGATGATCTTTTCGAGCTGCAGATAGGGCTTTAGCTCTGCTTCGGAAAAGTTGAATTTTTGCGCGCGGATGCGTTCCGAATAAAAGCGCCAGTCCCAGGGCATGACGTCGTGATTTTTGCCGTCTTCTGCGATCAGGCCGGCAATATCGGCCTCTTCCTCGCGGGCCCGCGTCACAGCTTTCGCCCAGACCGCGCGCAGCAGGCCGTTCACCGCGGCCGGGGTCTTGGCCATGGTGTTGTCGAGCTTCATTTCGGCGAAATTGCCATAGCCCAGCAGTTTGGCGACGTCGCTGCGCAGTGCCAGCGTTTCCCGGATGACACCGCGATTGTCGGTCTCGCCGGGATTTTCGCCGCGCGCAACCCATGCCTTGAAGGCCTGTTCGCGGAGATCACGGCGTTCAGAGAAAGTCAGGAAGGGCTCGATGATCGAACGCGACAGGGTCACGGCATATTTGCCGTCCTCGCCGCGTTCGCGGGCCGCCGAAGCCATGGCGTCCTTGAGGAAATCCGGAAGGCCGTCAAGTTCCGGGCCATCGGACAGAATGAGCGACCACCCCTTCTCGTCGGCCAGAACGTTCTGGCCGAACTGGGTGCTGAGACCTGCGAGCTTTTCGTTGATCCCCGCCAGTTGTTCCTGTTCCGGCTTCGGCAGCTTGGCGCCGGATTTGACAAAACCCTTCCAGTGGCGCTCCAGCACCCGTGTCTGCTCAAGATCAAGCCCAAGCGCTTCACGCGTCTCCCAGAGCGTGTCGATGCGCTGAAACAGCGCGGCATTCATGCCGATCTTGGAATAGTGCCGCGACATCTTCGGCGAAATATCCCGTTCCAGCGCCTGGATCGTATCGTTGGTGTGGGCGCCGGCGCGGTTCCAGAACAGCGAGGAAACCCGCGACAGCGCTTCGCCTGCGGTCTCAAGGGCGACGATGGTGTTTTCAAACGTGGCAGGTTGCGGATTGTTGGCGATGGCAGCGATTTCGGTTTCGTGGCCGGAAAGGGCCGCCTCGAAGGACGCTGCAAAATCGCTGTCGCTGACCGCTTCGAAGCGCGGCAGCCCCTCCGGGCCGTTCCAGTCGGTGATGGCGGGGTTCAGCGCGGGGCTCGATGTCATAAGGCAGTCCTTTCGCAGTCCGGTCTATCCCGCAGGTGGCGGGTGCCGCCCACATTTGCTGGCAGCGATTTTGGAAATATTCAGAGTGTCAGGTGGGCGTTTGCGAGCCGCCGGTCAAGGCTTGCGCAGGCCTAAAAGTCCGGGTGCTGCATGCCAGATGGCCTGCACGGCAAAGCCCATGAACAGGACGCCGGAGAGCCGCACGATTGCCAGTTCATGGCGGCGGTAGAAACGCCGCACCACAGACGCGCCGATGATGCCGATCAGAATGATATCGGCAACCAGAAACCCGAGGAAGGAAACGGCAAGCAGCGCCGGCAGCGCATGAAAATCCAGCGCATTGGAAGAACCGGCAAGCAGCGCCGTGAAGGTCGCCAGCGCCACCGGATAGCCCTTCGGATTGGTCAGGCCGAAAATCAGGCCGCGCCGGTAGGGCCGCTCGACGCTGATCAGCGGCTGGTTTTCGCCGCGCGGTTTGGCCCGCAGCGCGTTCCAGCCGATCCAGGCGAGATAGAAGCCGCAGAAGAGGCCGAGAATGTCGAACACCGTGCTGCCGATCGTCTTGGCGCCGACGATCGCGACGAGCGCCAGCGACGACCAGAGCAGGTCACCGGCCAGATGTCCGCCCATGAACATTGCACCCGCCTTGCGGCCCTGTCCGGCACCGATGCCAAGCAGCGCCAGAAAGGCCGGACCGGGAATGAGGACATAAAGGAGGGCGGCCAGGAAGGCGCCGAAAAGCAGGGTCTGCGTCATGGAATCTCCTCGCGCGTGAAAGCACATTCGACCCTGCGCAGGTGATTCCGTCAAGATGCCCAAGGAAAGGTGCGGGGCAGGGCCAGGCAAGGCTCTGCCCCGCGCGAAAGGCGGCGATCTACTTGGCTTCGGTTGCCTTCATGGCATTGTCGAGATGCATGGAGCAGTCGCTCGTCTTGCCATCCTTCATCGCCATCTTGGCGCTGTCGACTTCCTTCATGGCCATCATCATCTGATCTTTTTTCATCGGATCGGTCATGCCCTTGGCCATTTCCTCTGTCTTCATGATCGAGGCGTCGTCGCAGGCCATCATGCCGGCGGCAAAGGCCGGGGCCGACAGGCTGGCAACCAGCGCGGCGGTTGCAAAAATCATCTTGAACATAGTTTCTCTCCCAGTGAATGCGGGGAGCATCATTGCTCCCGCAACGAACTCTGCGCCTGCAGCGCGGACACGTTCAATTCACGCATGCGCGATGCACGCGGTTGTCATAACCCGTGCTTTTAGTTGATATTTTCGTGATCGATTTATTACGTAATTCGCATATTTAAGCGGCGTTTTCCGGGTCTTGCCGGACTATCTCGCGCTTGATAAGTAATGCTTACGATATCCTAAAAGGCGAGTTCCCATGCCGGTCAGATTGGAAACCGATACGATCGGCATGTTGCTCACCGATGTGTCCCGGCTTTTGCGCGGCGCTTTCGATCGCTGCATCACGGCATCGGCTCTTGGCGTGACGCCGGGCGAGGCGAGGGCGCTGATCCAGGTGGCGGCGACCGAAGGCATCAAGCAGGCCGACATTGCGGTGCGGATGGGCATCGAACCGATGACGCTCTCCACCTATCTCGATCGTCTGGAAGCGCTCGGGCTGGTGGAGCGGGTGCCGGATCCCGGTGATCGCCGGGCAAAGAATGTCGTCGTCACCGATGCGGCGGATCCCTTGCTTCTCGCTCTTCGCAGCGAGGTCCGCACCCTGATGGACCAGGTCACGTCGGGGCTCGGTGCGCAGGGCCGCGAAGCGTTGCGCGCGAGCCTCAAGGGCCTGCGCGAAAACTTGCACCAGCTCGACCGCTGCGTCTCCTCCGACAAGAAAAGTATCGGCGAATGAACCTGCGGATGAGCGAACGGCGCACCAGCATGCTCGGTGCCTTGCTGGCGACCCTTGGGCCCATCTCCATGTCGATCTACACACCGGCCATGCCCGAACTGGTAAAGGCCTTCGCCACCACGGAATCGATGATCAAGCTGACGCTGTCGGTCTATTTCGGTGGCTTCTCGGTGGCGCAACTGATTGCCGGACCGATGTCGGATGCGTTTGGCCGCAAGCGGGCGACGGTCGCTTTCGTCGGCATCAATCTTATGGGCAGCCTCATCTGCGCGTTTGCGCCCACCGTCGATTGGCTGCTGGCCGGGCGGCTGATCCAGGGGATTGGCGCGTCCGTGGGGATCACCGTTGCACGCGCCATCGTGCGCGATCAATTTACCGGTGCCGAGGCGTCGCGGATCATGAACCTGATCGGCATCATGCTGGCCATCGGCCCGGCCATGGCGCCGACCATCGGCGGGCTGGCGCTCGCGGCCTTCGGCTGGCAGGCTATTTTCTTCCTGCTGGTTGGTTTCGGTCTGATCGCCATCGCCGCCGTCCTCGTCTTCATGCGCGAGACCACCACGCCGGATCCACGCCGCGCGCGGCCAGGGCCGCTTCTCTCGGCCTATGGCGACCTCATCCGCGATTCCCGTTTCGTCGCCGCTGCCATCGTGCTTGGCGGTTCGGTCGGCGCGCTCTATGCGCAGTCAACGATGCTGTCCTTCATCCTGATCGACAAAGTCGGCATGACGCCAACGGCTTTCGGGATCGGCATGCTGATGCAGAGCGGCTGCTATTTTTCAGGCTCGGTCTGTCTGAGGCTGACGGCTGCAAAACTTGGCGGCGAAGGATCGGTTCGCGCAGGGCTTGCCCTGTGTGCCACCGGCGGACTGCTGATCATATTGTCCGTGCTTTTCGTCGCGCCGAGCTATCTGTCGGTCATGCTGCCGGTTGCGTTTTCCAGCTTCGGCATCGCTTTTTTGACACCGCATATGACCACGGCGGCTTTGCATTCCTTCCCGCATATTGCCGGCTCCGCATCGGCGATGATGGGGTTCATCCAGATGGCCGGCGGCTTTCTCGGCGGCCTCGCGGCCGCCCTCCTCGGCACCCCCCTCACCGCCTTCGGTGTGATCATCCCGGCGATGCTGTTCACGTCGGTTGCCAGCTATGCCTGGTTTCAACATGCGACGCGGCGGCAGGTTCTGGATACGGACAGGACGCAGGACGAGTAAGGAAGCCGGCGTTGTTTCAAGGTCCCTCGATGGGCCATGGGTTGCCGGCCCCTCTTGAGTCATCCTCGGGCTCGACCCGAGGATCCTCGCTCCGGCGTCGGACGTGGCGGGTGGATGCTCGGGTCAGGTCCGAGCATGACGGAGCGGTGAGGGTACCAACGAAAAAAGCCCGCCTCCTTGCGGAAGCGGGCCCTCGAAATACGGATCAGCCGGCTGTTACTTGTCGCGGTTGCGGGCGGCCAGTGTGCGCAGGCGCAGTGCGTTGAGCTTGATGAAGCCGGCGGCGTCCTTCTGGTCGTAGGCGCCCTGGTCGTCCTCGAAGGTGACCAGCTTGTCGGAATAGAGCGACTTGTTGCTTTCGCGGCCGGTGACCATGACATTGCCCTTGTAGAGCTTCAGCGTCACTTCGCCCTCGACATGATCCTGGCTCTTGTCGATCAGTGCCTGCAGCATTTCGCGTTCGGGCGAGAACCAGAAGCCGTAATAGATCAGCTCGGCATAGCGCGGCATGATGTCGTCCTTGAGGTGGGCCGCACCCCGGTCGAGCGTGATCGATTCGATGGCGCGGTGGGCCGTGAGCAGGATCGTGCCGCCGGGGGTCTCGTAGACGCCGCGCGACTTCATGCCGACGAAGCGGTTTTCGACGAGATCGAGGCGGCCGATGCCGTTGTCGCGGCCGAGCGCGTTGAGTGCGGTCAGGATCGAGGCGGGGCTCATTTCCTTGCCATCGATCGAAACGGCATCACCCTTGCGGAAGCCGATCTTGACGGTGGTCGCCACATCCGGCGCTTCTTCCGGCGAAATCGTGCGCATGTAAACGTAGTTCGGCGCTTCGACGGCCGGGTCCTCGAGAACCTTGCCTTCGGAGGAGGAGTGCAACAGGTTGGCATCGACGGAGAACGGCGCCTCGCCCATCTTGTCCTTGGCAACCGGGATCTGATGCTGTTCGGCAAAGGCGAGCAGGTCGGTGCGGCTCTTGAACGACCAGTCGCGCCAGGGGGCGATGATCTTGATGTCAGGGTTCAGCGCATAGGCCGAAAGCTCGAAACGGACCTGGTCATTACCCTTGCCGGTCGCACCATGCGCAATCGCATCGGCGCCGGTTTCGCGGGCGATATCGATCAGGTGCTTGGAAATCAGTGGACGGGCGATCGAGGTGCCGAGCAGATAGACGCCTTCATAGACGGCATTGGCGCGGAACATCGGGAAGACGAAATCCTTCACGAATTCCTCGCGCACATCGCGGATATAGATATCCTTGATGCCCATCATCTCAGCCTTCTTGCGGGCCGGCTCCAGCTCTTCGCCCTGGCCGAGGTCGGCGGTGAAGGTGACGACTTCAGCGCCGAGTTCGGTCTGCAGCCATTTCAGGATGATCGAGGTGTCGAGACCGCCGGAATAGGCGAGAACGACCTTTTTCACTTGCTTTGCCATGTTTGTCTGTCCGTCTTGTCCGAAAAGACGCGGGATCGCGCCCAAGAAAATTCTGCGGCACTTTTAGCGAGATTGCCGGTGCGTGCAAGCCTTTCGCGGCCAGAATTGCGCGGGCGGCATCTCGAGGAGGACTCACGCCTCGCCATTCTGCATTTTCAAAGGATTTGAAAAACGGAAAGCCCGCCGTCCCAAAGGGGCAGCGGGCTTGATCGAACAATTGTTGTCTGCGGTGTGGCTATCGCCCCTCCTGCAAACTGTTACCTGCACTGACGGCGCGGGCCGTAATTTGGCTGGTAGGTATTGTCGTAAGCGCGGTACGAGCGGTAACGTGCATAGCAGGACTGGGTGTGCGAGTTGCCATTCGAATAGCGCGGCTGCGATGCGATGGCACCGCCGATGATGGCACCAGCGGCCAGGCCACCGATAATGGCACCGGCATTGTTATTCCGGTGACGGCGATAGTCGTTGCGGTAGTAGCCGTGACGGTTGTTGTGGCGGCGGTCCCAGCGGTTGCTATGACGGTTACGGTCCCAGCCGTGGCGGCGGTGATTGTTGCGGATGATCCGGCGCTCACGATGGTCGCGCACCTGCACGATATCTGTCTGAGCCGTCGCAGCCTTTACCGGCGCGGACGGAAATGCCTGGGCAGGCGCAAAGCTGGTCAAAGCTGTGACGGCGGAGATGAAGAGTACTGCAAGTTTTCTCATGAATGTTTCCTCGTTTCACCACAAGAACGGATAGGCTTGAATTTCGTTCCGTCGCCGTCTTCACCATTTGGTGATCGGATTGGTTGTCTGGACAGCGTTATGGGTGCGGAAAAGCAGAATTGCTTTCAGGGGCCATTTCAGTCATTCAATGTTTGCTGATCCACCGAATGCGTGAACCTTCCATAGGATTGAAAGATGGATTTCCTGCCGAGCCTGCCGACACTTCTGGCTTTCACCGCAGCGACGCTGCTGCTCGCGGCGACGCCGGGTCCGGATATGACGCTGTCGATCAGCCGGGCGCTGAGCCAGGGAAAGGCCGCCGCCTTTTTCGTTGTCGTCGGAACCAGCCTTGGCTGCGTCGTACACACGCTCCTGGTCGCCTTCGGGATCTCGGCGCTGATCACGGCTTCGCCGACAGCCTTCATGATCCTGAAGACAGGCGGTGCCGCCTATCTGTTCTGGCTGGCGGTGCAGGCGATCCGCTATGGATCGACGCTGACGGTCAAGAAGGTGGATGACACCGGTGCCTCGGCGCTGGCCAATATATCCACCGGGCTCTGGGTCAATCTGCTCAACCCGAAAGTCATCATCTTCTTTATGACCTTCCTGCCGCAGTTCGTCACCGCCCATGATCCGGCCGTAACGCAGAAGCTGCTGTTCCTCGGCTTTTTCTTCATCGTGGCGGCGATGCCGGTCAATGTGCTGGTCATCCTGACGGCCGATGGCCTGTCCGGCTGGCTGCAGCGCCGCAAAAGCGTCATGCGCGGCATCGACTACACGTTTGCCGGCGTCTTTTCGATCTTTGCGGTGAAAATCCTGTTCACGCAGACGCGCTGAACAGGATCAGCCGATCAGCAGCGCATCGTCATCCAGCGTCTGGCCGCGAATCTTGCGGAACATGGCGATGAGATCTTCGACCTGCAGCGTCTTGCGGCTGTCGCCGGAGACGTCGAGCACCACTTCGCCCGCATGCAACATGATAGTGCGGTGACCGAAATCGAGCGCCTGGCGCATCGAGTGGGTCACCATTAAAGCCGTCAGCTTGCGCTCGGAGACGATCTTCTGGGTGAGGTTCATGATGAATTCGGCCATGCCGGGATCGAGCGCTGCGGTATGCTCGTCGAGCAGCAGGACTTCGGAACCGGCGAGCGTCGCCATGACCAGCGAAACCGCCTGCCGCTGGCCGCCGGAGAGCAGGTCCATCCGGTCGCGCATGCGGTTTTCAAGGCCAAGGTTGAGCTCGGCGATGCGGTCGCGGAAATGTTCGCGGCGCTTGGGGCCAAGGGCCCGTGTCAGCCCCCGGCTTTCGCCGCGCCGTGCGGCCAGCGCCAGGTTTTCCTCGATCGACAGGGCGCCGCAGCTTCCCGCCAGCGGATCCTGAAAGACACGGGCAACGAGCCCGGCGCGGGCGGCCGTGCCCTTGCGGGTCACGTCTGTATTGCCGATGGTCACCTGGCCCGACGCCGGAATGACGTCACCGGCGAGAACCCCGAGCACGGTGGATTTGCCCGCACCATTGGAGCCGATGACGGTCACGAAGGTGCCTTCCTCGATGGTCAGGCTGACGCCGTTCAGCGCCTGCTTCTGCAGCGGCGTTCCCTTGCCGAAGATCACCTGGATATTGTCGAGCTTGATCATGCGGCACCTCCGCGGCGCAGGCGGGGAAGGACGAGGGCGACCGTGACAAGCGCTGCGGTGACTAGATTGAGGTCGGAGGCCTGCAGGCCCAGGATATCGGTGGAGAGCGCCAGCTGGATGGCGATGCGATAGAGGATCGAGCCGAGCACACAGCCGATCAGCGCGATCAGGATGCCGCGCGCTCCCAGCAGCGTTTCGCCGATGATGACGGCCGCTAGGCCGACGACGATGGTGCCGACACCCGAGGTGACATCGGCAAAGCCGTTGGTCTGGGCAAACAGCGCGCCGCCAAGCGCAACCAGCGCGTTGGAGAGCGCCATGCCGAGATAGATCTGGCGGCTGGTATCAACCCCTTGCGCCCTTGCCATGCGCGCATTGGCGCCGGTTGCCCGCATGGCAAGACCGGCATCGCTTTCAAGGAAGCGCCAGACGGCAATGACGGCGACGATGACGAGAAGGCCAATGAACAGAGGCCGCACGTAAAAGTCCCGCAGACCGAGGCCGAAAAAGGGAGACAGCATCGTGTCGGCATTGATCAGCGCGACATTCGGCTTGCCCATGACCCGTAGATTGACGGAGAACAGCGCAATCATCGTCAGGATCGAAGCGAGCAGATTGAGAATGCGGAAGCGGACGTTGAGGATGGCGGTGACGATGCCTGCAGCCGCGCCAGCGATCATGGCAACGCCCGAGGCCAGCCAGGGATTGACGCCGGCGATGATCAGGACGGCTGCAACGGCGGCGCCGAGCGGAAAGGAGCCGTCCACGGTCAGATCGGGAAAATCGAGCACGCGGAAGGCAAGGAATACACCGATGGCGACGAAGGCATAGACGAGCCCAAGCTCGACTGCTCCCCAGAAGGCAATTTGGCTCACCGCTGTCGGTCCTCTTCTTTTTACGTCTTCAAACCCGCTGCGGCACTCAGGCGCTTTGCAAGGCGCGCCGCCTAACCCAGGTCTTTTTTACAAATGAACCGCCCCCGTATGGAAGGAGGGCGGCTCAAAATCAATCGGATTGTGCAAATTTCGGGTGGCTTGGCGTTATTCGACAACGCGGGTGGCGCGGTCAAGAACGCTTTGCGGGAAGGTCACGCCCATCTTGGCAGCTGAACCCTTGTTGATGACTAGGTCGGTGCCGGCGGCAACCTTGACGGCGATATCGCCGGGGTTTTCACCCTTCAGGATGCGAACGACGATATCGCCGGTCTGCTTACCGACATCGTGATAGTTGAAGCCGAGGGCGGCCACGGCGCCGCGCGATACGGAATCGGTATCGGCGGTGAACAGCGGCAGCTTGGCTTCGACGGCCACGGCTACAGCACCTTCGAGCGCCGAAATGATCGTGTTGTCGGTGGGGATGTAAATGACGTCGGCACGGCCGACCAGTGCGCGGGCAGCACCCTGGACTTCGGCCGACTTGGTCGCAGCCGATTCAACCACCGTCAGGCCGGCCTTTTCGGCTTCAGTCTTCAAAACGGCGAGCAGCGATACGGAGTTTGCCTCGCCGGAATTGTAGAGATAGCCGATCGACTTCACGTTCGGCAGGATTTCCTTGATCAGCGCCACATGTTCGGCAACTGGCGACAGGTCGGACAGGCCGGTGACGTTGCCGCCGGGCTTGTCCATGTCCTTGATCAGCTGCGCGCCGAGCGGGTCGGACACGGCGGTGAAGACGACCGGGATGTCGCGCGTCGAGGAGACGACGGCCTGGGCCGATGGGGTCGAGATCGGCACGATCACATTCGGTGCCTCACCGGCAAACTGGCGGGCGATCTGGGCTGCGGTTGCCGGGTTGCCCTGCGCGGATTCGTAGAGGAACTTGAGGTTCTCGCCTTCCTTGTAGCCGGCAGCGGCGAGGGTTTCCTTGACCCCGTCACGCACGGCATCGAGCGCCGGATGCTCGACGATCGCGGTAACCGCAACCGTGACATCTTCCGCACGGGCGGGCAGGGTAAGGGCGGCAGTTGCCGCCAGGGCGATGAGAAGCGAACGCATGGGTGTCCTCCAAGACTGATTTTTAGGCAGTCTTAGGAAGGCTCGAGGTTTAAATCAATCGAATTGCGGACCAGCATCCATCAAATTTGCTGATCAATCCTCACCGTGATTGGCAATCATCATCGCCTCGAACGCCATGCGGTCGACCTTGCGCATGCGCTCGGAATCGGATTTCAGCTGGCCGCAGGCGGCGAGAATGTCGCGGCCGCGCGGTGTGCGGATCGGCGAGGCATAGCCGGCCGCATTGATGAAATCGGCAAATTTCTCGATCTGCTCCCATTTCGAACACTGGTAGTTCGTGCCCGGCCAGGGATTGAACGGGATCAGGTTGATCTTCGCCGGAATGCCCTTCAGCAGGCGCACCAGTTCCTTGGCATCTTCCAGCGTGTCGTTGACGCCTTCGAGCATGACATATTCGAAGGTGATGCGGCGGGCATTCGACAGGCCCGGATATTTCCGGCAGGCGTCAAGCAAGTCCTTCAGCGGATACTTCTTGTTGATCGGCACCAGCATATCGCGCAGGTCGTCCTTCACCGCATGCAGCGAGATCGCCAGCATGACGCCGATTTCCTCGCCGGTGCGAAAGATTTCCGGAACGATGCCAGAGGTCGATAGCGTGACGCGGCGCTTCGACAGCGACAGGCCGTCGCCATCGGTCGCGATCAGCAGTGCAGTCTTGACGTTTTCGAAATTGTAGAGCGGCTCGCCCATGCCCATCATCACCATATTGGTGACCTTGCGGCCCTCATTGGGGACGACGGTGCCGACCGGCGTGTCGCGGTCCGGGAAATCGCCGAGCCGGTCGCGGGCAAGCAGCAGCTGCGAAAGGATTTCCTCGGCCGTCAGATTGCGCACCAGCTTCTGGGTGCCGGTATGACAGAAGGAACAGGTCAGCGTGCAACCGACCTGGCTGGAAACGCACAGCGTGCCGCGGCCTTCCTCGGGGATATAGACCGTTTCAATCTCGACGGGACGGCCGGCACCGCGCGGCGGAAAGCGTAGGAGCCATTTGCGGGTACCGTCGGTGGAGATCTGCTCCTCGACGATTTCAGGCCGGGCGATGGTGAAATGCTTCTTCAGAAGCTCGCGCATGTCCTTCGACACATTGGTCATGTGGTCGAAATCGGAAACGCCGCGCACATAGAGCCAGTTCCAGAGCTGGCTGGAGCGCATCTTGACCTGCTTTGCGGGAACGCCGACATCGGCGAGCGCCTTGCCCATGTCTTCGCGCGAAAGACCGATCAGCGTCGGCTTTTCGGCTGCGATTGCCGTGCGGACAGCTGCCTTGACGGGACGGTCCAGATCGAGTGCTTCAGTCGCGGCCATTCTCGCCATTTCCCATGTTTGCGATGCGCAAGGCCCGTTCAAGCGCTTTTGCCTGTAGCCGGTTGCGTCAATGCTGAGATCAGAATTCGTTTGCCGCGCATCGGGATTGCCAGATACCCCGGGGTCGTCAACGATCCACGCAGCTATCGTCAAGCGGGCCTTTAGCACGGTTTTCGCCCGGCGTCACCCTCCGGCGCCTCAGGGCAGATCTGCAAAAAGACGACGGCGTCAACGCCAAAAGGCCGGATGAACCGGCCTTTTGCGATAATGATGGTGTCTGGCTGCGCTTACTTGCAGTTTTCGATCTGCTTCAGTGCAGCCGAAATGCCCGAGAGCGAATAGGAATAGGCCGTCGGCGTGCCCTTGCGGGACTTTGCGGCAATCGACATCGCCTTGCCGGTCTTCATTGCGGCAACCAGGGCCGGTTCTTCCGCAGCGTTCTCCACCCAGGCGGAGTTGCCCTTGGTGAACATCGTGAAGTTCTTCGCGTCGATGGTGACGGTAACCTTGGAGTTTTCCTGCAGCGGATAGCCCATCATCGCCTGCGGTTCGTAGGAAATGTTCTGGCCGGGACGCTGCGACACGAGGAAGAAGATATCGCCGTGATCGACATTGGCCGGGCTCTTTTCCTTCGGAACCGACAGCACATAGCAGACCTTGCCGGCGCCGGCCTGATAGGAATAGGCGCCCCAGGCATTGAACTGCTGAATGCGGGTCGGCGACTGGGCCGAAGCAACGCCGGCAAATGCCAGCACGAGTGCGAGTGCGAGGTTGAGCTTTCTTACAAACATCTTGTCCTGCCGGTTTCTTGAGCGCCCAAAGCCCGATCAGCATCAGCCGGGCAACGCTTGGTCACGATTTGATTTATTTTGACTTAATTCAGGTTACTAAACCGTCAACATTCCCTGAACTTACTGCGCTATCCGCTTTAATATGGAACAAAGTACGGCGCAAACCCCGCTCCGGTTTCAAGGCTTCGATAACGCGCCTGAACTCTGCGAGCCTGCCTTGATCCACGGTGTACGAAAACCCCAGAGAACGGGTGCTTCGGAAAAATTCCCGAATTCCGTCCGCCATGCACGTTTCGCTTGCCGGGCAGCTGCCCGATCAGCCGACGCGTGCCCGGCGTTCGTTTTATGTCACAAAGAATCAGGCAAGAGTTTGACCTTTGGCAAAAGCGCTGTACCTCTGGTGCAATACTGCAAAAAACAGGGCGGGAGGCCATCAAAAGCGGAATGAATGTTGAAGTGAGACAGCATTTTACCGCCCTTGCCGTGGCCGTCGCACGCGATCGTGATCAGACCGCCTTTTCGGAGCTCTTCGACTTTTTCGCGCCACGGCTGAAATCCTTCCTGATGCGGCAGAATGCCGGCGTCACGGAAGCGGAAGAGGTTGTGCAGGAAGTGATGGTTATCCTGTGGCAAAAGGCGCATCTCTACGATCCGGAAAAGTCCTCGCTTTCGACATGGCTGTTCCGCATTGCCCGCAACCGGCGCATCGACGTTGCCCGCCGCCAGCGTAACGGCACGCTGGATGCGCACGAACCGCTGCTGCTGCCCACCGCACCGCCCGCGCCGGATCAGTTGATCGAAAGCGAAGATCGCGAACAGATCGTCCGCACGGCGCTGGCAAAGCTGCCCGTCGAGCAGGTGACCCTGATCAGGATGGCGTTTTTCTTTGGCCAATCGCATTCGGAGATTTCGGCAGCCACCGGCCTGCCGCTGGGGACCGTCAAGTCACGCATCCGCCTTGCGTTCGGCAAGTTGCGGGCCATGCTCGAAGAGGGCGGGATCGATAGCGCCTATTGAACTCGGTGATCAGCCCGGAAGCTTGTCCTTCAGCGTCTCGTCGGCCTCGATATAATGCTTTTCCTTGATCTGGCCGCTGATCGCGGCAAAGGCCGCCGTCAAAACGGCGATATCGTCGGAAAAGCCGACGACGGCCAGGACGTCGGGAATGACATCGAACGGCATGACGAAATAGGCAAGGGCGCCCAAAAGGATGCCGCGTGTGCGCAGCGGCGTCGCCGGATCCATTGCGCAATAGTAGGCGGCAACCACGTCGCGGCTGAACGGGATCTGCCGCATCGCCCGTTTCAGGGTCGGCCAGAAACGGCGCTTCACCTTGCGGGCTTTCGCTTCCTGCTCGCTTTCCTCGCCAGGCAGCAAAATCTCGCCGATCTTGATGTTATCCATCTTGCTTGTCCCATCCGTCATGGAAAATCATATGGTGAGCAGGCCCGCGATTTCAAATGTGTAATTTCAAATGTGCTATTTCAGATGCCCTATTTCAGATGCTCGGGCATGCGGCCCGCCGCCGCCTTGTCCATCTTCGCGGCGAGCTTGAAGTCTAGTTCGGTTAGCCCTTTCGAATCATGAGTTGTAAGCGTCACATCGACTTTATTGTAGACATTGAACCATTCCGGGTGATGGTTGAGTTTTTCCGCATTGATCGCACTTTCGGTCATGAAACCGAAAGCTTCAATGAAGCTCTTGAAACGAAAGGCTTTCCAGATCGACGCGCCGTCCTCGGCAAGCACCCAGCCGTCCATGGAAGACAGGTTTTCGGCAACGGCCTCCTTGGTGAGCTTTTCCTGTTTCATGGGGCTTCCCCTTCCAGATTTTTTTGATGGCGGTAACCGGTTCCAGTTTCAAAACGCAGCGGCCGCAGATAGGTTCAACCTTTTCCAGAGCCGCTTGGCCAGAGCCGCTGGGATAGTCATGAAGCCTGTCAGAATTCTCTTCGTCTGTCTCGGCAATATCTGCCGCTCACCCCTCGCT